>NZ_JBSHHW010000002.1:0-444094 GCF_053618655.1 Pseudorhizobium sp. NPDC055634
GCAGAGAACCTTGCAAACCATCGACAACCCGTTCGGCACGAGGTTGTCACCCATGTCTTAGGTACAAACCGTTACCTATGTATCCGGATCGGACAAAGGTTAGCTGGAGCGGGTGAAGGGAATCGAACCCTCGTCGTCAGCTTGGGAAGCTGCTGCTCTACCATTGAGCTACACCCGCGACAGTGGGGCAGAGAGTTCGCCCAGTTCGCGGCGTCTGTCAAGAACCGATCGGTGCGGTCGCGTCAGCCGAGGCGGAAGTGCTTCGACAGTTTCAGGCCCTGCGCCTGGTAGTTGGAGCCGAGGCCGAGGCCGTAGAGGGCGTCCGGCTGTTCCAGCATGTGCTCGTAGACAAGCCGGCCGACGATCTGCCCGTCCTCCAGGATGAATGGGACCTCGTGGCTGCGGACCTCGAGCACCGCCCGGCTGCCCCGGCCGCCGGCAGCGGCATGACCGAAGCCTGGATCGAAGAAGCCGGCATAGTGGACGCGGAACTCGCCGACCAGCGGGTCGAAGGGCGTCATCTCGGCGGCATAGAGTGGCGGCACGTGCACCGCCTCCCGGGAAACGAGGATGTAGAATTCGTCGGGATCGAGGATGAGTTCGTTGCGCCCGCGGCTGTAGAGGGGCTCCCAGAAGTCGAAGACATCGTGCTGGGCCTTCTTGTCGACATCCACCACCGCCGTGTGGTGCTTGCCCCGGTAGCCGATCAGGCCTTCCTTGTCGCCGGCCTTGTCGCCGGCCTTGTCGCCGGCGAGGTCGATCGACAGCGCGATGCCGCCGCCGCTGACGTTCGGCTGGCTGGAGGCGACCAGCATCTCGGCCTCGTGAAGGCGCATCAGTTCCGGTTCGCCCAATAGGGCATTGCCGATCCGGAAACGTATCTGCGACAGGCGCGAGCCGCGCCGGACGACGATCGGGAAGGTACGCGGGCTGATTTCGAGATAGAGCGGACCCGAATAGCCGGCAGGGATCTTGTCGAACTCCTGGGCGAAATCGGTGATGACGCGGGTGAAGATGTCGAGACGGCCGGTCGAGCTCTTCGGATTGGCCGAGGCAGACATGTCGGCCGGCAGGTCGAGCGTCTCCATCAGGGGCACGATGTAGACGCAGCCGGTTTCCAGCACGGCGCCTTCAGAGAGATCGATCACATGCAGGCTCAGCCGGTCGAGCTTGTCCGCCACCCGGCTGTTGGGCCCGGGCATGAAGCTTGCGCGAACGCGGAAAGCCTTCGCGCCGAGCCGCAGGTCGAGGCTCGCCGGCTGGATCTGGTCGCCGTCCAGCGGCTTCTCGGACGCGAGGCGCCCGCCCTCGAACAGCGCTGCGATGGCCCGGTCGGCCAGGATTCCGGTGGTTCTCTTCATTTTGGTTCTTTCCCGTCAGCCGGACAAAACCAAATGCGCGCCATTGACGCAAGCGAGGACGGGCGGTATGGCAGCTTTATCCCGTGGTGATTTGGCCGGTCGGCTTGCAGCCACGTTAAACAAGTGGCTAAAAAGACCGGGGCGAAACCGGTCTGCTGATGCGACCGGTTTTTTTGTGTCTGAAAGGTGCAAGCGCATGACCACGAAATGGCGCCCCGCAACCCAGCTCGTCCACGGCGGGACGATCCGTTCCCAATATGGCGAGACGTCCGAAGCCATCTACCTGACCCAGGGGTTCGTCTACGAGACGGCGGAGGCGGCCGAGGCGCGCTTCAAGGGCGAGGACGACGGCTATATCTATGCCCGCTACGGCAGCCCGACCAACGACATGTTCGAGAAGCGCATGTGCCTTCTGGAGGGCGCCGAGGAGGCGCGCGCCATGGCTTCGGGCATGGCGGCGGTCGCCGCGGCAATCCTCTGCCAGGTCAAGGCCGGCGACCATATCGTGGCCGCCCGGGCACTGTTCGGATCCTGCCGCTGGGTGGTGGAGACGCTCGCACCGAAATACGGCGTGGAATGCACACTGGTCGACGGGCGCGACCTCGCCAACTGGGAGAAGGCCGTCCGCAAGAACACCAAGGTCTTCTTCCTGGAAAGCCCGACCAACCCGACGCTCGAAGTGATCGACATTGCCGGCGTGGCGAAGCTCGCCAACCAAATTGGCGCGAAGGTGGTGGTGGACAACGTGTTCGCGACGCCGCTCTTCCAGAAGCCGCTCGAGCTCGGCGCCCACATCGTCGTCTATTCGGCAACCAAGCATATCGACGGACAGGGCCGCTGCCTGGGCGGGGTCGTGCTGTCCGACCTCGAATGGATCACGGAGAGCCTGCAGGACTATTTCCGCCACACGGGCCCTGCCATGTCGCCCTTCAACGCCTGGACGCTCCTGAAGGGGATCGAGACGCTGCCGCTCAGGGTCCGCCAGCAGACGCAGAATGCCGCGCGGATCGCCGACCTCCTGGCGAACCACCCCAAGGTGGCGCGGGTCATCTATCCGGGCCGCGCCGACCATCCGCAGGCCGATATCATCGCCAAGCAGATGACCGGCGGCTCGACCCTTGTCTGCCTCGAGCTCAAAGGCGGCAAACCCGCCGCGTTTGCCCTGCAGAACGCCCTGGAAGTCGTGAAGATCTCCAACAACCTCGGCGATGCGAAAAGCCTGATCACCCATCCGGGCACCACGACGCACAAGAACCTGACCGACGAAGCGCGCGCCGAACTGGGCATCTCGCCGGGCACGCTCAGGCTTTCGGCCGGGATCGAGGACACCGACGACCTCGTCGAGGATTTCGCGCGGGCCCTGGATAAGGTGCCCGGCTGATACCGGCAGAAGGGCGCTGTCCGGCCTTCGGATAGCGCCCGGTTATCCTTAACCTGCGATAGTTTCCGCGAGGGACGGCGGAAACCGTTGCAACTCACCGGATTTCTTGACGTTATGACGCAACTGCAGCATATCGCATCCGGTATGCCAGAGGTGCCGCATGTACCGCGCCAGAACAAGAGACATAGAGGTCGTCGTCGAACCTTTCTATCTGGAGGAGCAATCCAGCCCGGAGGATAGCCGCTATGTCTGGGCCTACCATATCGTCATCGAGAACCATTCAGACCAGGCGATCCGGCTGGCGCACCGCTACTGGCACATCACCGACCAGAACGGCATCGTCGACGAGGTCGAGGGGCCGGGCGTGGTGGGCGAACAGCCGCGGCTGATGCCCGGCGATACCTACGAGTATTCCTCCGGCTGCCCGCTGGACACGCCGTCCGGCATGATGTTCGGCCACTACACGATGGAGGACGACGAGGGACGGACGTTCAACGTCGAAATCCCGGCGTTCTCGCTGGACTCGCCGGGACTTCTGAGGGTTCTCAACTGAGGGAACCGTTGCCGGTCACGCCGCCGCGAATTCCTCCGGGGCGAAGCGGTATGTGGTCGAGCAGAATTCGCAGGTCACGGTGATCTCGCCGTTCTCCTCGCTCGCGGTGATCTCCTCGGCGCTGAAGCCGTCCAGCACACCCTTGATCTTCTCGCGCGAGCAGCTGCAGCGATCCAGCACGGACTGCGGCTTATAGACCCTGACGCCGCGCTCGTGGAACAGGCGGAACAGCAGGCGCTCGATCGGCACCTGCGGATCGGTCAGTTCGTCCGTATCGATCGTCTCGACCATGACGCGGGCCTCGGACCAGCCGTCGTCCTCGCTGTGATCATGCTCGCGCTCGTCGCCATCGCCGCCGTGGAGGTCGGGCTGGCGCATGCGCTCGGGCGCCTGCGGCAGGAACTGGGCCACGAGCCCTCCCGCCCGCCAGTTGTGGCGCGGCTTTCCGGCGGCATCCCGATCCAGGAGCTCCGCCACGCCCAGCCTCACCTTCGTCGGGATCTGCTCCGACTGGCGGAAATAGACGCCGGCGATTTCCTCGAGCGACGATCCATCGAGGGGGACGATACCCTGGTAGGGCTGCATGCCGTGGCCATGGTCTATGGTGAAGGCAAGAACGCCGACACCGAGCAGCTCCGGCGGCGATGTCCGGCCTTCCGCAAGTGCGGCAGCCAGCGCCTCCTCGTCGTAACGCGCATAAGCGCGCAACGCGTCGGGGGTGGTGAAATCCGCGACCAGGAGATCGACCGGGCCGTCGCTCTTCGTCTGGACGGTGAACTTGCCGTCGAACTTCAGCGAGGTTCCGAGCAGCGCCGTCAGCACGATCGCCTCGGCCAGCAGGCGGGCGACCGGCGCCGGATAATCGTGACGCCCGAGGATCGCGTTCAGGAGCGGACCGAGCTGGACCGCGCGGCCACGGACGTCCAGGCCTTCCACCTGGAAGGGGACGACGCGATCATCGCCGGCGAAGTTGAAGTCATTCAGTTCAACGGTGGCTTCCGCCATGGTCTGCTCCCTGGCGCCTAACGGCCCAATTTCTACACGCTCGCCTCGCGACGGAACCGCCACGGCGTGAAAGTTGTCGAGAATAACGTGAATTGCCCTTCCGTCACCCGGAAAGGCTCGATAGCCGAGAGGTGGTGTCGGGCCCGCACGAAGTCAAGAACAGGCTCAAAGAGCGCCCAGGCACCACGCGAGGATGGACTTCTGGGCGTGCAGGCGGTTCTCCGCCTCGTCAAAGACGACCGACTGCGGACCGTCGATCACCTCGTCCGTCACTTCCTCGCCGCGGTGGGCGGGAAGGCAGTGCATGAAGAGCGCCTCGGGCCTTGCCTGCTTCATCAGGGCACCGTTCACCTGGTAGGGCTGGAAGATGTTGTGGCCGCGGGCCTTGTGCTCCTGGTTCATGGAAACCCAGGTGTCGGTCACGACACAGTCCGCGCCGGAGACGGCACGCTCCGCATCATGACACAGCATGATGTCGCCGCCATTGTTGCGGGCCCAGTTCAGGAACTTGTCGGACGGTTCCGATCCCATCGGCACGGCCATGTTCATGCGGTATCCGAAGCGGGCGGCACCCTCGACGAAGGAGTGGAGGACGTTGTTGCCGTCGCCCGTCCAGGCAATCGTCTTGCCCTTCACCGGGCCGCGATGCTCTTCGAAGGTCATGATGTCGGCCATGATCTGGCAAGGATGCGTGTCGTCCGTCAGCGCGTTGATGACCGGAACGGTCGCGTGCTCCGCAAGCTCCATAAGGCGCGAATGATCCGTCGTGCGGATCATGATCGCGTCGACGTAGCGGGAGAGAACCTTGGCTGTGTCGCCGATCGTTTCCGCGCGGCCGAGCTGCATCTCGGTGCCGGAGAGAAAGAGCGTTTCGCCGCCCAGCTGGCGCATTCCGACGTCGAAGGAAACGCGCGTGCGGGTGGAGGGCTTTTCGAAGATCATTGCCAGCATCTTGTCGGCGAGCGGCTTGTCCGCCGTTCCGGCCTTGCTGGCCAGCTTCCGTGAGCGGGCATCGTCGAGGATGGTCCGCAGGTCGTTCGCCGAGACGGCCGAAAGATCGAGAAAGTGCTTGGGTGATGCCATGTCTTCGATGAGGGCTTGGCGCCCCGCACTCCTTAAGCTGATTTCTTCAGGCCCGACTTGCTGAGGTGTTCGGCGGCCCGCTCGATGCGCGCGAGGCCATCGCGGGCCTCCTCGGCGGTGACGGTCAGCGGCGGCAGGAGCCGGAGCACGTTGTCGCCGGCCGGCACGGCCAGGATATGCTCGTCGCGCATGGCCATCAGAAGCTCGGTATTGGGTACCTTCGCCTTGATGCCGAGCATCAGGCCCTCGCCGCGGATCTCCTCGATGACGTCGGGAAAACGGTCCTTCAGCCCTTCCAGGCCCTGGCGGAAGACGAGCGCGACGTCACGCACATGATCGAGGAACCCATCGGCAAGCACGACGTCGAGAACGGCATTGCCGACCGCCATGGCCAGCGGATTGCCGCCATAGGTACTGCCGTGGGTGCCGGCCTTCATGCCGCTTGCGGCCTCTTCCGTCGCAAGGCAGGCGCCGAGCGGGAAGCCGCCGCCGATGCCCTTCGCAACCGCCATGATGTCGGGCGTGATGCCGGACCATTCATGGGCAAAGAGCTGGCCGGTGCGGCCTACTCCGGACTGCACCTCGTCGAGGACGAGAAGAAGGCCATGTTCGTCGCAGAGTTCCCGCAACGAGCGCATGAATTCCCTGGAGACGCGACGAAGACCGCCCTCGCCCTGCACCGGCTCGATCAGGATCGCCGCGGTGGAATCGCTGATCGCCGCCTTCAGCGCCTCGATATCCCCGAACGGGACCTGGTCGAAGCCGCTGACCTTGGGGCCGAAACCTTCCAGATACTTTGCCTGGCCGCCTGCGGCGATCGTCGCCAGCGTGCGCCCGTGGAAGGCACCCTCGAAGGTGATGATATGGAAACGCTCGGGATGGCCCTTGCTGTACTGGTAGCGCCGCGCGGTCTTGATCGCGCATTCGAGCGCCTCGGCGCCGGAATTGGTGAAGAACACCTTGTCTGCGAAGGTCGCTTCCGTAAGCCGACGTCCCAGCTGCTCCTGCCCGGGTATTTCGTAGAGGTTGGACAGGTGCCACAGCTTGTCGGCCTGAGACTTCAGCGCCTCGACTAGGTGCGGGTGGTTATGACCGAGAGAGTTGACGGCGACACCAGCGGCAAAATCGAGGTAGCGTTCTCCGCTCTCCGTCACCAGCCAAACACCCTCTCCGCGGGCGAAGCGCAATGGCGCCCGGTTGTAGGTTTCGAACAGCGCGGCCTCGGCCATGGGTGACGGCTCCTGTTGAGATGCGACGAAGTGGTTCGACCAATCAAAAATGCCGCCCTTTCGGGCGGCGCGGGCACTATCGGCATTTCGCCCCGGGATGTCAACAAAAGCACCCATCTGCACGGGTGGGGCTCCTGTGACAAAAATGACTCGCCCGAAAAGCAAGTTGGGGAAAACCCGGAAATCGATTCGCGCTGATTCCCGTGACTCTTGCCACCGAGTCACGGGCCCAGTAGTTTATCAATCAACAACTAGACTGCATGCGGCGGAACTAGTCACCCAAAAGCTAGATGTAGTAGCTGATGCGAATTTATTGTTCGCGTCAAGGGCGACGGATTCCGCATGCCGGACACGTTTAAATGCGGAGCACGGGCATGAACTGGACAGACGAGCGCGTCGAAAAGCTGAAGAGACTGTGGGCGGAGGGCCTGAGCGCCAGCCAGATCGCAGCCCAACTTGGCGGCGTCAGCCGAAATGCAGTCATCGGCAAGGTTCATAGGCTGAACCTTCCGGGACGCGCGAAGGCCGGCGGATCGACCACCGCGAGCCGTGCAACCAAGCGCCCGGCCGCCCCGGCCCGCCCCACCAGCTACCCGGCACGCGTCGCAGCGCGCCCCGCGGTCCGCACCATCGGAGCCACGGCGCTGAAGGACGACGCAGAGGTCGCCCTGCCGGAAATGACCTACACTCCGCCCAGCGATGTCGTGGTTCCGATTTCGCGCAAGCTCTCGCTGACCGACCTGACCGAGCGCACGTGCAAATGGCCGATGGGCGATCCGCTGAAGGACGACTTCCACTTCTGTGGCGTCGACGCATCGGAAGCCTCGCCGTACTGCGGATACCATGCCCGCCTCGCCTACCAGCCGGTGGCAGACCGCCGCAAGGCTGCAGCCCGGGCCTGACCGGAACGAAAATCCCTAGAAAGCGGGCCGTCGAGCCCGCTTTTTTGTTTGCGATGTCGCTGAACAGCCTGCGTACAGCCCTCGGCATCCAACGGTTGCGGGCAGCTAGAACCGAACCGTGAACTGGCTGCCCTTGCCGATCTCGGAGGTGACAAGAAGCCTTGCCCTGTGGCGCGTGAGGATGTGCTTGACGATCGCCAGCCCAAGCCCGGTGCCTTTCTTCGAACGGCTGTCGGCCACGCTGACGCGATAAAAGCGCTCCGTCAGCCGCGGTACATGTTCTGACGGGATGCCGGGTCCGTGGTCTACCACCGTGACTTCGACGGGCCCGGCCTCCGGCGACCTCAGGAAGACATCGACTGCCTTGCCCTCCTGGCCGTATTTGCAGCCATTTTCCACGAGGTTCTCGAAGACCTGGACTAGCTCGTCGCGATCGCCGGTGACCTCCACCGGGCCCTCCGGCAGATGAAGATTGATCTTCACCCCGAGGTCTTCCGCGAGAGGCGAGAGCGCATCGCGGACGTGGGACAGCAGCGGCACAAGGTTCACCCGGCCTTCCGGGGCGACGTTCGACCTCAGTTCCAGCCGCGACAGCGACAGGAGGTCGTCGATCAGCCGGCTCATGCGGGTCGACTGATCCAGCATGATCGACAGGAAGCGCTCCTGCGCCTTCGGGTCCGAACGCGCAGGTCCCTGCAGCGTCTCGATGAAACCTCGCAGCGACGCGAGCGGGGTGCGCAATTCGTGGCTTGCATTGGCAACGAAATCGCTGCGCATCCGGTCGAGGCGGCGAAGCTCGGAAATATCGCGGAAGGACAGAAGGTAGAGTCGTTCATGCCCGTTCTCCCGGCGCAGGTCCACCGGTGCGATGCGGACTACGTAGACCTGCTGGGAGGGCAGGCGCTCGGCATGCTCGACCTGGTTCGGCTTGCCGGTAGCGAGCGTCTCGCGGATGATGTCCAGCACCGCGGGAGATCGCAACCGCGCGGCAACATGCGTCCCGATCGACAGGGAACCCAGCAGCCGTTCGCACGCCGCGTTCTGGAATAGCACGTTGGCCTGGTCATCGAGCAGCATGGAGGGCATGTCGAGCGCGTCGAGCGATGCCGACACGATCTCGACCACGTCATGGGGCGCTTCTTCGTCAACCGCCGCCGGCTCTACCGGCACGGGCTCGGCGCCGCGGTCGGCCACCAGCGCCAGCCCGGCGAGCACGAACCAGGCAAGGGCCGCCTGCCAGAGGGGGATACCGGCGATTACGCTGAGCGCGCCCACCAGGGAGAGCGCAAGCAAAAGCGGCCAAGAGCCGCCGACACGCTTCCCGAACAAGGTCCCCCACTCGGATGCCATGAGCAAATCACCTCCCGCTCCATAAATTTCGGCTCTTAGCCCGGCCACATGACAGATATACATCGACGCCCGGCCTATGAACGATAAAATGAACCGGCGTGCCCGTGGGCCCATGTTTTCAGCCGGAGGAGAAGGCCGTGAGCAGCTCAAGCCAGGACCGTTCGGTCGACATCGAGATTGACGGGCGCCGCCGCGTCTTCGACATCGACGATCCGCAGCTGCCGGACTGGATAGACGAAAAGGCGCTGGCCTCCGGCGGCTACCCCTATGACGACAAGATGGACAAGGACGACTACGCCGAGACGCTGAGGCGGCTGCAGATCGAACTGGTCAAGCTGCAGTTCTGGCTGAACAAGAGCGGCAAGCGGATGATGGCCCTGTTCGAGGGCCGCGATGCGGCCGGCAAGGGCGGCACGATCTTTTCCATACGCGCCTATCTCAATCCACGGTCGGCGCGTCTCGTGGCACTGCCGAAACCGACGGAAGCGGAAGCCGGCCAGTGGTACTTCCAGCGCTACGTGGCCCATTTCCCGACTGCCGGGGAGATCGTTCTCTTCGACCGTTCCTGGTACAACCGCGGAGTGGTGGAGCCGGTGATGGGGTTCTGCACGCCCAAGCAGTGCAAGACCTTCCTGGACGAGGTGCCCCATTTCGAAGGTCTCCTCGTCGACGACCGTATCCACCTCTTCAAGTTCTGGCTGAACATCGGCCAGGAAATGCAGCTGAAGCGCTTCCACGACCGGCGGCATGATCCGCTGAAGATCTGGAAGCTTTCGCCGATGGACATCGCGGCGCCGACGAAGTGGGACGAGTTCACCGAAGCCCGCGACCGCATGCTGAAGAAGACGCACACGAAGCATGCACCCTGGACGGTGGTGAATTCCAACGACAAGCGCAGGGCGCGGGTCAACGTGATGCGTCACATCCTGCTGTCGATCGATTACGAGGGGCGGGACAAGAAGGCGATCGGAGAGATCGACCACAAGATCCTCGGCAAGGGCCTCGACTTCATCCGCTGAGGCTATTGCCCCGGAAGCACCCGCACCGAATGCAGGAGGATCGCCCCCTCGGCCTGGTCTATGCCGGTATTGATCAGAAGCCTGCCGGGCGCGTTCGGCGCGATGGACCGCTCGAAGGTGACGCGCAGCAAGACATCCGCCCGCTCCTGCCCCGCCGTGAAGCGATGGCGCGGGCATTCACCGAGGCTGCCGAAATCGCAACGGACGGAGAACTGCACCGGGGATTCTGTTGCCGACTGAACGGTCAGCGCAATCGTGGAGGACTTGCCCGCCAGTTCCTGCAAGATCTCCGCCGGAACGGAAACCGAAACATCACCCGCCGAGCCGGACGCACCGGACATTACCCGGGATGCGGTGCCGTCCTGGATCGCTACCGGCTCGACGCGCGAGGCTGTACCGCCCTGGAGCGACGTCGCGTCTCCACCGGCGAAAATCTCCGTCCATGCTTCGGAGAAACCGTTCTGGGTGCCTCCGCTGCCAAGATCGGACGACTGGCCGGCTGTCGACCGCTCGGCGGCGTCGAGGGCCTGCTGGAGCGATTGCTGAACGAGGCCGGAAGAATAAGCCCACCAGACGGCGAGCCCAACAAGCACGAAGAAGACGAGCCATGCCATCAGCACGGACAGGAAGCTGCGGCGCCGACGCGGCTTCGCCGTCCGCTCCGGACGGGTTTCGAGTAGCGTCTCGTCGCGGGAACGCTTCTCGCTCGCGCGGTTACGTTCGCGACCCTGGCGCGCAGGGGCCTGTGCCGGGACAGGCGGCGGTTCCGGGGCGGCATCGAAATGGCCATCGCGATCGGCGCGCAGGCTGTCGAGACCAGAAGCGGCGGCAACCTGAGGCGCGCCGGGTGACGGACGTCCGGCATCGCGCGTCGCTCCGCCCAGGATGGAAGCATCCCGAGGCTCCGACATGCGGGACCCGGGTGGCTGCCTTGAAGCATCGGGCGCAACGGGGGGCGCTACCGAGGGTGCCGCGGCCGGAGCCGCCACGGGCGCCACCGTGACGACGGGAGGGACCACAGGGGGGACCGCTGGGGGGACCGCGGGGGAAACCACGGGGGGCCTGGGCGCGGGGGGAGCCGGCTGGGCGGAGACTTCGGCCCGCCGCTCCTCCATCTCGATCTCGCGGATCTTCTCTTCCAGCCGCTGGTGCTGGGCCAGGACGACCTGCGGATCGGAGACACCCTGCTTCTTCAGCCCCGCGTCCAGGGCCTGGCGCGCGGACTGGTAGATGCGGGCCCTGACATCGGGATTGGCGCGCTCGGACTTTTCCAACGCGTTCCTGATCGCTGTTTCCAAACCGCTCAATTCCAATCCTGCCCTGTCATCGCCTGTCGCGAGGTGAGTGCCTTTACGTTTCGGTAATCTTTCCGGTCGCGAACTGCAAGCACCGGCATTCCGTCGAATCCGAGGCGCCCGCCTCAGGCGGCATGACAGGCTACCCTTTTCGAACGCGCACGGCTCTGCTAGTGAGATTTACGTTTGCGTAAACGTCAATCGAGGAGGATCCGATGCTGCCACCCATCCTGAAGGACAAACTGCGCCTGCCGGTCGTGGCGTCTCCGCTGTTCATCATCTCCCATCCCGCGCTTACGCTGGCGCAGTGCAAGGCCGGCGTGGTGGGCGCCTTCCCGGCGCTCAACGCACGGCCGGAGAGCCAGCTCGACGAATGGCTGGCGATGATCACGGAAGAACTTGCGGCCCATGACGCGGCCAATCCAGACCGGCCGGCGGCGCCCTTCGCCGTCAACCAGATCGTGCACACGTCCAACAAGCGCCTCGAGCACGACCTGATGATGTGCGTGAAGTACAAGGTGCCGATCGTCATCTCCTCGCTGGGCGCGGTTCCCGAAGTCAACGCCGCGGTGCATTCCTATGGCGGCATCGTCCTGCACGACGTGATCAACAACCGGCACGCCAATTCGGCTATCCGCAAGGGCGCCGACGGGCTGATCGCGGTGGCGACGGGTGCCGGCGGGCATGCCGGCACCCTATCGCCCTTCGCGCTTGTGCAGGAGATCCGCGAATGGTTCGACGGACCGCTGCTGCTTGCCGGCGCGATCGGAACCGGTGGTGGGATCCTGGCGGTCGAGGCCATGGGCGCCGACATGGCCTACATAGGGACCCCGTTCATCGCCACGGAAGAGGCGCGCGCCGCGGACGCCTACAAGCAGATGATCGCCGGGTCCAAGGCGGCCGACATCGTCTACTCGAACTATTTCACCGGCATTCACGGCAACTACCTGAAGGGTTCGATCCTGGCTTCGGGCATGGACCCGGAGAACCTTCCCGTCGCCGATCCCTCCAAGATGGACTTCGAGAAGGCGACGACCGGCGCGAAGGCCTGGAAGGACATATGGGGCGCCGGACAGGGCGTCGGCTCCGTGAAGGAGGTCGTTCCGGTCGCTCAGCTCGTCGACAGGCTGGAGCAGGAATACATCGCCGCACGGCAACGGCTCTGCGCCTAAAGCGCGTCGCACGGTAAATTTCCGGCGCGATGAAATCCCGGCTTGAAATCGGCGATCTTTGCCTGTATCAGCCCCATCACATCGCAGCCGGCTCGCCGGGTCCTGCCTTATGCCGCTTTAGCTCAGTCGGTAGAGCACATCATTCGTAATGATGGGGTCACGTGTTCGAGTCACGTAAGCGGCACCACTTACCACACGCTCTTGCCTAAATGATCCACCGACCGTAGCGTGTGGTCATGCGTGGCCGTGTTCCTTCCGACATTCATCTCCGCCCCGATGATCTTGCCTTGCTCGAGCGCGTTTTCGCGCAGGTCGTGCCGGAGCACGACACCCATCCGGATGAGCTCGCAATGCTGCTGGTGCGCCTGTTTCAGGACGGGGTAAGGTCCGAGGACGAGCTTCTGTCGGCAGCGGAGCGGTGGTTCCGCTAGGCCGGCAAGGGCCGACAGCAGGCGCCGACTGGACGAGGCCCGCGACAACGCGACCTTCTCGGCATCATCTCTCCCCTCGCCGAACAAAGCCGCCCTTCGTTCGTTTTCCTGCAAAACCAGGAGGAAGACCATGGACGATATCCGCAGGCAGGATCGCGAGAAGAACCCCGAAAAGACCGACAAGCAGGCAGGGATTTCGGGCAATTCCCCGATATCGCCCGTCAAGGAATTCGACGTCGGGGACGCCGAGGAGGACCGCCGGATCTTCCAGAACGGGGACACCGACCGGGAGCCGGATCGGGACCGGTAGAGGCGAACGGAAAGCCATCGGCCTTCGCTTGACGCATCTTGTCGGACAACAGAATATCCGCGGCCGTGACGGGCAGTCCGTCGCCGAGTGCCGAGGAATTTTGCATGCTTGATCCGAAGATCGTCGAGACGCTCAAGGGCGTTTCCACCGCGACGCTGACCACCGTTCTCCTCAAGAAGGGCCTGCGCAATGTCTGGATGCGCGGCACCATGCCGCTGAAGCCCGGACAGGGACGCGTCGTCGGCCCCGCCTTCACGCTCCGCTTCGTGCCCGCCCGAGAAGACCTCGCCACGCCCGAGAGCTGGTCCTCGCCGATCTCCACCCGCGCCGCAATCGAGGCCATGCCGGAAGGCTGCGTCGCCGTGGCCGACGCCATGGGCGTGCTCGATGCCGGCATCTTCGGCGATATCCTCTGCTCGCGCATGGTCAAGAAGGGCGTTGCCGGACTGGTGACGGACGGCGTCGTGCGCGATGCCGAAGGCGTTCTCGGCACCGGGCTGGATGTCTGGTGCAGCGGGGTCGCCGCACCGCCTTCGGTCGCCGGACTGACCTTCGTCGGCTGGCAGGAGCCCATCGCCTGCGGCGGGGTCGCGGTCTTCCCGGACGACATCGTGGTGGTGGACGAGGACGGCGCCGTGCTGATCCCGGCGAAGTTCCTCGACGCGGTGCTGGCCGAGGCACCCGAACAGGAGCGCATGGAGGCCTGGATCATGACCGAGGTCGACCGCGGCGTGCCGCTGCCGGGGCTCTATCCGATGAATGCCGAGACCAAGGCCCGCTACCAGGCATGGAAGGACGGCCAGTGAGTTTTTCCGCGCAATCGAAAGGCGTCTACGCGATCGCGACCACGCCATTCCTGCCGGACGGCTCGCTGGATACGCCGTCGGTCGACCGGCTGACGGATTTCTACCAGGACAGCGGCTGCACGGGGATCACCATTCTCGGCATCATGGGCGAGGCACCGAAGCTCGAACCATCCGAAAGCCGGGCGATCATCCGGCAGGTTGTCGGCCGCTCGCGCGTGCCGGTGATCGTCGGCGTCTCGGCACCGGGCTTTGCGGCCATGCGCTCGCTCGCACGCGACGCGATGGACATGGGGGCAGCCGGCGTGATGATCGCGCCGACGCCCGCACTTCGGACCGACGAGCAGATCATCAACTACTTCGGCCAGGCCGTGGAAGCGGTGGGCGATGACGTGCCCTGGGTGCTGCAGGACTATCCACTGACGCTCAGCGTCGTCATGTCGGCAGGCGTGGTGGCGAAGGTAATCTCCAACCATCCTTCCTGCCTGATGCTGAAGCACGAAGACTGGCCGGGGCTGGAGAAGATCTCCAGGCTGCGGGCCATGCAGAAGGCGGGGGAGCTCAGGCCCTTCTCCATCCTCTGCGGCAATGGCGGCATGTTCCTCGACTTCGAGCCCGAGCGCGGCGCGGACGGCGCGATGACCGGATACGGTTTCCCCGACATGCTGACCGAACTGGTCGGGCTCTTCGCCGACGGCAAGCGCGAGGAGGCCCACGACCTGTTCGACGCGCACCTGCCGCTGATCCGCTACGAGCAGCAACTCGGCATCGGGCTTGCGGTGCGCAAACACGTGCTGAAGCGGCGCGGCGTCATCACCTCGGACGCGCAACGAAAGCCAGGCCTTGCCCTTTCCGATACGGGGCGGGCCGAGGTCGACTATCTGCTGCAGCGGCTCGGACGTCGCGACAAGCGGGCTGCCCTCTGAAGGAACACCCGGCGCGGGAACTTCCTCGCGCCGGTCCTCAACGCTCGGAAAGCGTGATCCAGGTCGGCGCGTGATCGCTGGCATGCTCCCAGCCGCGCACGTGGCGATCGACGCCGGCGTCCTCCAGGCGGCCCGCGATCGAGGGACTGAGCAGCAGGTGGTCGAGGCGCAGGCCGGCGTTTCGACCCCAGGCATTCCGGAAATAATCCCAGAACGTGTAGATCCGTTCATCGGGATGAAGATGGCGGAGCGCGTCCGTCCAGCCCTCATGAAGCAGGCGGCGGAAGAGGTCGCGCACCTCGGGCCGGAAAAGCGCGTCGTCCCGCCATCGCTCCGGCGCATAGACGTCGAGATCGGTGGGCATGATGTTGTAGTCGCCGGCAAGCACGACCGGCGCGCCCGTTTCCAGCAGGTCGCGGGCATGCGCGAGGAAGCGGTCGTACCAGGCGAGCTTGTAATCGAACTTCGGTCCGGGCGCCGGATTTCCGTTCGGCGCATAGAGGCATCCGATCAGTATGCCGTTGACGGCAGCTTCGATGTAGCGGCTGTCGCTGTCCTGCGGGTCGCCGCCGAGGCCGCGGCGCGTCTCGATCGGATCCACGTCCCGCGCCAGGATCGCCACGCCGTTCCACCGCTGCTGCCCGTGCCAGACGGCACCATAGCCCGCCTCGTCGAGCGCACGGCGGGGGAACTTGCCCTGCGGCGCCTTCAGTTCCTGCAGGCACACGACATCAGGACGTGCCTCTTCGAGCCACCGGAGCAGATTATCGAGGCGACCGTTGACGCCGTTGACGTTGAAGGTCGCGATCTTCATCCGGGCAACGCTGTCGGTCGAGCCAAGGCCTTGGATGTCGCCAAAAGCGTGCCGGACATTGCAACCCCTGCATGTTTTGCGAAGTCTTTACGATACCATTTAGCGAAGGATTCAGGTGCCGATGCCATGGTGCATTCTCATTCAGATATGCCGCAGGCGGCTGCGCGACGGCATAGTCAGATAGAGATGAAGCCCGGAGCGACCAGTCATGAGCCAGAGATTTCGACCCGCGGTGCGCGAGTTCATTGCCGAGAACTTCCTGTTCCGCGCCGACGCGGAGATCGACGACAACCAGTCCCTCCTGGAAAGCGGCGTGATGGATTCCACCGGCGTGCTGGAACTGATCGCCTTTCTGGAAAGCAGCTATGGGATCAGCATCGCCGACGAGGAAATCATCCCGCAAAACCTCGACAGCGTCGAGGCGGTTACGGACTACCTGGCGCGCAAGCTGCCGGTTGCCGCCTGACTGTCGCGATGCGGCTCGACGCAAGGCTCAGGGAAAGCGCCCGCCGCCATCCGGAAAAGACCGCCCTTGTCGCAGGCGGGCGGCGGCTGAGCTATGCGGAAGTCGATGCCCGATCGGACCGACTTGCCGCGGCGCTGATCACGGCCGGCATCAGGCCGGGCGACCGGGTTGTACTGCTTCTTGAGAACGGCTTCGAGGCGCCGCTGAGCTTCTTCGGGACTTGGAAGGCCGGCGCGGTGGCCTGCCCGCTCTATCCGTCGATGAAACCGGAGAAGCTCGCCGCCATCTTCGCAAGCATCCGGCCCGCGGCCGTCATCACTCAGGCCCGCCAGGTCCTCTGCGTCACAGCCGCGCTCGCCGCAAATGCCAGCCGAGCCCTGGTGATCACCACCGAAGGTGCAAGCGGCCACGCAGCCGACCTGCTGTCCTTCGATGAACTTACCGGGGGCGAACCTCCCTGCCCGCCGGACGTCCCTGGCGACGAGACCGGGCTTGCGCTCCTCATCCATACTTCCGGGTCCACGGGGCGCCCGAAGGGCGTGATGCTGACGCATGCCAATGTCGATGCCGCATGCCAGTCCATCGCAGGTTATCTGGGCAATACGGAGAAGGACGTGGTCCTGAGCGTGCTGCCTCTCTCCTTCGGCTACGGCATCACGCAGTTGGTGACGATGGCGTCGGTCGGCGGAACGCTGGTGCTGGAAAAGAGCTTCGCCTTCCCCCGCATGATCCTCGATAGGCTTGCCGAGGAAAAGGCGACCGGCTTTCCGCTGGTGCCGGCCATGGTCGCGCTGATTGCCGGCATGAAGGAGCGGGACGCTGGCCGCTTCGCATCCCTTCGCTACGTCACAAGTGCCGCTGCTGCGCTGCCGCCCGCATTGTCGAACCGGCTCCGGGACATGATGCCGGATGCCCTGATCTTCATCATGTACGGACAGACGGAGTGCCTGCGAGCGACCTATCTCGATCCGGACGAAATCCGACACCGCCCGACCTCGGTCGGCAAGGCCATACCGGGTACGCGCGCCTATGTCCTGGGTGACGATGGACAACCGTGCGCTCCCGGTCAAATCGGCGAACTGGTGGTCGAGGGACCGCATGTGATGGCCGGCTACTGGGGCGAGGAGACACGCTCCCCGCAACGTCCGCCAAACCAGGAGACCGGAGGGCGCCTACTGACGGGAGACCTCTTCCGGACGGATGCCGACGGTTTCCTCTACTTCGTCAGCCGCAAGGACGACATCATCAAGACGCGCGGCGAGAAGGTCAGCCCGCAGGAGGTCGAGCGCGTGCTCTACGGCCTACCCGGCGTGCGGGAAGCCGCCGTGACGGGAATGGACGACCCGGTCTTCGGCCAGGTCGTGCGCGCCCACGTGGCGCTGGAACCCGGGTCGACGCTCACCGAGCGTGACGTCATGCGCCACTGCGCCAGCCAACTGGAAGACTACATGGTGCCGAAGACGGTGGAATTTCGGGATGCATTGCCGCGGACAGGCAGCGGCAAGATCAGGATGAGCGCCGACGCTGACGTCGTCGCGCCGCAACTGGAGACAGCAGTATGAACCAGACGATGAAGATTGGCGCGCAGGCCGCGGCCTTTTCCGCCGACAGCCTTCGCCTCGACGCGGAGGCCGAGATCGATCGGATCTGCGCCTGGATAAGGGAGACGGTCCTGAAGGACCTCCGCAAGCGGGGCGTCGTTCTCGGCATTTCCGGGGGCATCGATTCCAGCGTCACGGCAGCCCTTTGCGCCCGGGCCCTCGGTCCATCCCGGGTGACGGGCATCTTCATGCCCGAACACGATTCCGATCCGGAGAGCCTCCGGCTGGGGCAGGCGCTTGCAGCAGTGACCGGGGTCGAGACGGTCCTCGAAGACATCGGTCCGGCGCTGGCGGCGTCGGGATGCTATGCGCGGCGCGACGGCTTCATCCGGCAGGTGGTTCCGGAATTCGGCGAGGGTTGGGGCTGCAAGGTCGTGCTGGAGAATGCGCTTTCGGCCCGCGGCTACAATATTTCCTGGCTGGTCGTGGCATCGCCATCCGGCGAGCAGAGCCGGCACCGCATGCCGCTCGACGTCTATCTCGGCATGATCGCCGCCGCCAACATGAAGCAGCGTACCCGCAAGCAGATCGAATACTACCATGCCGACCGGCTGAACCATGCCGTCGCCGGGACGCCGAACAGGCTGGAATACGATCAGGGCTTCTTCGTGAAGAACGGCGACGGGGCCGCGGACTTCAAGCCGATCGCGCATCTCTACAAGACCCAGGTCTACCAGCTTGCGGAGGCGCTGGGCGTGCCGGAAGAAATCCGCCGCCGGCCGCCGACCACGGATACGTGGTCGCTGCCGCAGGGCCAGGACGAATACTATTTTTCGCTCCCCTACGACCGGATGGACATCTGCCTTTTCGGACTGGACCATGGCGTACCGGGTGAAGCCGTCGCCGAGGCGTGCGGGCTGACGCCGGCAGAGGTGGAAGCCGTGTGGCGCAACATCGCCTCGAAACGCAAGGTGGCGGAGTACCTGCACGCAGCACCCGCGACCATGCTTTGACCGGGCGACCTCCGGTCAGTCGAACCGGTCTCCGATCAGCCGCGTCCAGTTCTCTCCGGCCAATCCGCTGATGAGCGCCTTGCCGGACCTGATCGGCTGCAACAGGCTGGCGTCCCTGGAATGGGCGACGAAGAAGGCCCTGCCGTAAAAGATCGCCTTGCGGGTAATGAGTTCGTGGGTCAGCCACGGATGACCCCCGCCGCGGAGCGCCGCGCATCCGCTGCCGTCGGCATGGGCGAACAGGTCGTCCACCAGATCCCCGGCAACCGCGGGCTTGCAAAGCGCCTGCAGCATCCAGCCGATGCGACCGGCTCCGCCGAAATAGGCGTAGCAAGCGGCGATCTCGCCGTCGCGGGTCTGCCCTATACGCCAGACGGGCTCGCCAAACGCACGTTTCTCGCGACCGTGGCGGATCAGCCAGTCGAGCATGGCACGATCCCAGGTCGGACGAAGGGAAAAATTCCGGCCGAGCAGGAGCATGGCTTCTGCAAACTCGCCTTCCGTTGCGTCTCGGAAGCTGGCGCGGCGTGCCGTCACGCCCTCGGGCATGCGCAGCGAGGCGAGGCCGGTCTTTTCGCAGAGTGCATCCGCCGCCCTGCCCAGCGGCCGCACAAACCGCGCGGCCGGGAGCCGACGCTCCGCCGCTTGAACCGCCGCGGAGGCCGGGCGGAAAACCCGTATCCAGTTCAGGCTGTAGGCGGTGTCCAGCGGCAGGGCGAGCTTCTGCCACATGCCTAGCGCGGTGGCGTTCGCGGTCTCGGTCAAGGAAACGTCCTGCGGGCCTGCAAGGAATGCACGAAGAAGGCGGGCGCCCGCCAAGGGGTTCCGCTCCGGCCGGCGGACCATCATCGAACCGGCAAACGCGGCACGAAGGGCGCGGCCCTCCAGTTCCAGGCGCGAGGGGAAAACCCCGATGAAACCCTCGACCTCACCCTTTTCGCCGACGAAAACTTTCGAGCGCAGGTCGTTATCCTGCCAGGGGTGATCGAGGAACACTTCCCGGATATACTCTACGAGAGATGGTGGAACGGCCCTGCCGTCGCGGAACGTCTCCTGGAACAGGCGGGCGACCGCGGCGATGTCGTCGCGCTCGATATCGCGCACGCTTCCCTGGCCTGTTGCCTGCGACATGTGTCCCCTATCGCTCCGGCTCTGTGCCGGCCCACCGCATGATTGGCATGCAGGCCTTAAGCAAACGGAAAAAGGCCCCGCATGCGGAGCCTTTCCCGATCATTCATATATCGGACTTTACATCCAGTAGGGCGGAACGCCGTAGTAATCGTAAATCGTCCGGCCCTTGTCCTGATACCAGCTGTCGTCCTCGAGATCGTTGTAGCGGGGCGCGCCGGTAATCTGGTCCTTCGTCAGGTCGATGCGATAACCGTCGAGCTCCTCGTCGTATTTCAGCTTTTCCCAAGGCAACGGATAGTAATCATCGCCGATGCCGAGAAAGCCGCCGAAGCTCAGGACGGCATAGGCCACGCGACCGCCCCGCTTCTCCAGGAGAACGCGTTCGATCGAGCCGATATGCCGGCCGTCTGCGCCATAGACGCGGGTGCCTTCCACCTTGTCGCTCGCAATGAGCGACGGCGTATCCTTCACATAGGGATCCTGTCCTGCGCGCGGTTCGTGGTGCATCGTCACATACCTCCATGGTTCGGTGCGTTGCTTTGAAGAAACGTCAGGCACCAAGCGTTCGTTCCAAGGACAGGGGAATCCGCCCATTCTCGCCACCGTTGACGTTTACGTGCAGGTTATATAGCAACATCAGCTTATGGCCCGGCGGAACAGGCCATGGCATAGTATTGCTCCTGCCGCAGAGTGGAGGACTTTGCGACGGGTTATACCGCCAAGAATAAAAGGGAAGAGGAGGCCCAAATGAGCGAAGCGCATGCGCATATGAGTGACAAATCCGACAAGGTCTGGCTTGCCTCCTACCCCTCCTCGGTTCCCGCCGATATTCCGGCACTCTCCTACCGCTCCCTGGCAGAACTGTTCGAGAGCTCCTGCGTAGCATACCTGCCGCGGGTCGCCTTCTCGAGCATGGGGCGCGAGATGACCTACCGGGAGCTGGAAATTGAAACGCGCAAGGTAGCCGCGTGGCTTCAGGCACAGGGCCTGGAAAAGGGCGACCGCGTCGCGGTGATGATGCCGAACGTTCTGCAGAACCCGGTCGTCACCTACGCGATCCTCAGGGCCGGCTGCGTCGTCGTCAACGTCAATCCGCTCTACACGCCCCGCGAGCTGGAACACCAGCTGAAGGATGCCGGGGCGAAATCCATCTTCGTGCTGGAGAATTTCGCGCACACGGTTCAGCAGGTGGCGGCCGAGGTGGGCGTGCGGCACATCGTCGTGACGGCGATGGGCGACATGCTGGGCATGAAGGGCCATCTGGTCAACCTGGTGGTCCGGAAGGTCAAGAAACTGGTTCCGGCGTGGTCCATTCCGTCCGCCGTTCCGTTCAAGAAGGTCCTCGCCGAAGGCGCCCACCTTTCGCTGAAACCGGTCGACATCGACAGCAACGACGTTGCCTTCCTGCAGTATACGGGCGGAACGACGGGCGTTTCGAAGGGGGCGGCGCTCACGCACGCCAACCTGCTCGCCAACAAGATGCAGCTGACCATGTGGCTGGAGGCGGCGTTCGCCACCCGACCAAGGCCCGAGGTCCTGACCTTCGTCTGCGCGCTTCCGCTCTACCATATCTTTGCGCTGACGGTGAATTCGCTGATGGGAATTGCGATGGGTGGACACAATGTCCTCATCGCCAATCCGCGTGACATTTCTGCTTTCCTCAAGGAGTTGCAGAAGCACAAGGCACATATCTTCCCGGGCCTCAACACGTTGTTCAACGCGATGATGAACCATCCCGATTTCGCGAAGGTGGACTTTTCATCGCTGATCCTTGCACTGGGCGGCGGCATGGCAGTGCAGCGCCCGGTTGCCGAACGCTGGCAGGCGCTGACCGGCACCGCCATTACGGAAGGCTACGGCCTTTCGGAGACGTCGCCGGTCGTCACCGCGAACCGCGTCGACAGACAGGAATTCACCGGCATGATCGGATTGCCGTTGCCCTCGACGGAAATCTCCATCCGCGACGAAGACGGCAAGCCGTTGCCGCTGGGCGAGGTCGGCGAGATCTGCATCTGCGGCCCGCAGGTGATGGCGGGCTACTGGCAGCGGCCCGACGAGACCGCGGCGGTCATGACGCAGGACGGCTTCTTCCGATCCGGCGACATGGGCTACATGGACGAACGGGGTTTCACCAAGATCGTCGACCGCAAGAAGGACATGATCCTCGTCTCCGGCTTCAACGTCTATCCGAACGAGGTCGAGGAAGTCGCGGCGATGCATCCGGGGGTGCTGGAATGCGCGGCGGTCGGGGTTCCGGATCCGCATTCGGGCGAGGTGGTCAAGCTCTTCGTCGTAAAGAAGGATGCCAGCGTCACCGAAGACGACATCAGGGAGCACTGCGCCACCAACCTGACGGGCTACAAGCGGCCGCGGCTGATCGAATTCCGAACCGAACTGCCGAAGTCCAACGTCGGCAAGATCCTCCGCCGCGAACTGCGCGGCTGATCGAGACACGCAACAGGCGCGGCCCGCGAGGCCGCGCTTGATTTGACATGGAAGTCTTATAGGTTCCCGTGCATCCCTCCCCCGGATCAAGAGGACATTCCATGCAGGCCATCATCAACCAGCTGAAGACCACCGCTGCCGCCACGAATGCGACCGACCTTCGGGCGGCATTCGCTGCCGACGCGCAACGTTTCGAGCGGTACAGCGTCTCCACGGGAGACCTGTTGATGGATTTCTCCAAGACGGCGGTCAACGACGAGGTCATGGACCTCCTCGAGAGGCTGGCGGCAGAGGCGGGCGTCGCACAGAAGCGCGAGGCGATGTTCTCCGGCGAGGCCATCAACTTCACCGAAGGCCGTGCGGTTCTCCACACCGCCCTTCGCAACCGGTCGGACACCCCGGTCCTGGTCGATGGCAAGGACGTGATGCCGGACGTCGACGCAGTGCTCGCGGCCATGGGCCGGTTCGCCGAGGGGATACGGTCCGGCAGGCTCAGCGGAGCGACGGGGCGCAAGATCACCGACATCGTCAATATCGGCATCGGGGGGTCTGATCTCGGCCCGGTAATGGCGACGCTGGCGCTCGCGCCCTTCCATGACGGCCCGCGCGCCCACTTCGTCTCCAATGTCGACGGCGCCCATATCGCAGACACGTTGAAGCTTCTCGACGCCGAGACCACGCTCTTCATCGTCGCCTCCAAGACCTTCACGACCATCGAGACGATGACCAATGCGGCTTCGGCCCGCGCGTTCATCGCCGACACGCTCGGCGAAGATGCGGTGAAGCATCATTTCGCGGCCGTCTCTACCGCGCTCGACAAGGTCGCGACCTTCGGCATAGCCAGCGACCGGGTCTTCGGCTTCTGGGACTGGGTCGGCGGGCGCTATTCCATCTGGTCGGCGATCGGGCTGCCGCTGATGATCGCGATCGGCCCGGAAAACTTCGGCAGCTTCCTGGATGGCGCCTATGCGATGGACCGGCATTTCCGGGAAGCACCGATCCGGGAGAACCTGCCGATGCTGCTCGGCCTGATCGGCTTCTACCATCGCAACGTGCTGGGTTATCCGACGCGCGCCATCCTGCCTTACGACCAGCGCCTGTCGCGCTTCCCGGCCTACCTGCAGCAGTTGGACATGGAATCGAACGGCAAGCGCGTCACCATCGACGGAACGTCGGTCGAGGGGGAAACCGGCCCGGTCGTCTGGGGCGAGCCCGGCACCAACGGCCAGCACGCCTTCTACCAGCTCATCCACCAGGGGACGAGCATCATCCCGGCCGAGTTCATGATCGCGGCCAACGGCTTCGAACCGCACCTGCGCCACCACCACGACCTGCTTATCGCCAACTGCCTGGCGCAATCGGAGGCACTGATGAAGGGGCGCACGCTTGAGGAAGCGAAGGCGCAGCTCGCCTCCAAGGGAATGGATGGCGCGCAGGCGGAGGCGATCGCTCCGCATCGCGTCTTTCCGGGCAATCGCCCTTCCATCACCTTCGTCTACGACCAGCTCACGCCTTTTGCGCTCGGCCGCCTCATCGCCCTCTACGAACATCGCGTTTTCGTCGAAGGGGTCCTGTTCCGGATCAATTCGTTCGACCAGTGGGGGGTGGAGCTTGGCAAGGAGCTGGCGACCGGGTTGCTGCCTATCGTCGAAGGGAAGGAAAGCCCGGACGGGCACGACAGCTCGACCGTCGGCCTGGTCACAAGCCTGCTGAAGGGCAGACGCTGATCCATCCAGCCCTCGGGCATTCGGCCTTACCGGCAGCGTGGGCACCCTATGGCGTATCGGCGGTCAGCCAGCCGACAGGCCGATCTCGTGGGCGTAGGGCGGATTTGCGCCGGAGCGGGAAACTGTCACAGCCGCAGCCTTTGCCCCAAGGCAAAGCGCGTCGTGGATTTGGGCCTCGGTCAGCGTCGCCACCTTTGCCTTGGTCAGGACGCCCTGGATCTTCAGCGAGGCGAGGACGCCTGCGTCGAATGTATCTCCTGCGCCAACCGTATCGACGACCGCGACCTTCTCGCTCGGTACCGTGACCCGGTGCTCTGCCGTGTAGCCGGTGGCGCCGTCCGCTCCGCGGGTGACGACGACGAGCCTGGCGCCATGATGGAGCCAGTGGCGCGCGAGTGCGTCCATGTCTCCCTCGAGGCCGAACCAGGCGAGATCCTCGTCGGAGAACTTCAGGATATCGGACATGGCCGCCATGCGGCGGATCCGCAGCATGTGGGCGGCCTTGTCGCGGATGAAGCCGGGGCGGATGTTGGGATCGAGCGAGATCACCCGCCGCTCGTGCTCGCGTTTCATCAGCGCTTCATAGGTCGATCCGCAAGGTTCCGGGATCAGGCTGATCGCACCGAAGTGGAGCGCCTCGCACTCGTCGGTCAACTCCGGCAGATGGTCTTCGGTGATCATCCTGCCGGCGGTGTTCTCGTCATAGAAAGCGTACGAAGCCTGGCCATGAACGAGTTTCACGAAGGCGATCGTCGTCGGCCGCGAAAGGGTGGCGCAGTAGCTAAAATCGACATTGCTGGCACGAAGCGTGTCGCGCAGGATGTCGCCCATCATGTCGTCGGAGAGGCCGGTGAAGAAACCGGTCGGTTGGCCGAGCCGCCCGAGCGCGATCGCCGTGTTGAAGACGGCGCCACCCGCGTAAGGGGCGAAGCCCTTCTCTCCCAGCGTCGTCTCACGCGGAAGCATGTCGATCAGGGCTTCACCGCAACACAGGATCATGTCGTTCCTCCCAGAACTGCCGAGACCTTGGATACGTGAGCTTTTGTCGCTTGCCTAGAGCGAAAGCTCACTCACGCCGCCATTGCGGCCCGACCAGGCCAAGGGCGCATCCAGGAAGGCTTCCACTTCCGAAAGCGTCTTGTCGTCGAAGAGCCGCTCCGCTTTCGCCACAGCGAGGACGTCGCGCCAGGTGGCGATGTGGTGAAGCTCGACCTTGCCGTTTGCAAACCGCGCTTCCGCTTCGGGGAAGATACCATAGAAGAAGAGGGCCATGCCGTGATCGACACTGCCGCCTGCGGCGCGGATGGCGTCGATGAACTTGAACATCGAGCCGCCGGCCGTCGTCAGGTCCTCGATCACCAGCACGCGGGCACCTTCCGGCATGTGACCTTCGATCTGCGCATTGCGGCCGTGGCCCTTCGGCGCCTTGCGGACGTAGATCATCGGCAGGCCGAGGCGTTCGGCAAGAAAGGCCGCGAAGGGAATGCCGGCGGTCTCCCCACCCGCTACGCAGTCGAACTTCTCGAAGCCGGCTTCGCGCATGACGGTGGCCGCCGCGAAATCCATGATGGTCGAGCGGATGCGCGGGTAGGAGATGAGCTTGCGGCAATCGATATAGACGGGGCTCATCATGCCGGAGGAGAGCTTGTAGGGCTTCTCCGCGCTGAAGTGGACGGCGCCGATCTCCCACAGCATCTTCGCCATCAGTTCGGCCATGACGCCGCGGTCTGTAAAGGTCGTCTGGATCATGCTGCCGTTCCTTCCTGTCGCTGTTTATCGAGCGCCATACCAGCCTGCCGACCGACGCGCCAGATGGCCCGTCGGCGGATCAGGGGATCAGGGCTCCACCCGCCAATGCAGCGGGAACATCGGATCGAAGACGGTGATTGCTCCCGCCTCCGTCTCGCGCTTGGCGGGATAGACCACCGCCTCCTCTTGCCTGACCAGCGTGATCGTCTCGGAATTGGGCGCAAGCCCGTACCAGGCCGGGCCGTTGAGCGAAGCAAACGATTCGAGACGATCGAGCGCGTTCTCCTCCTCGAAGACATGCGCAAGGCAGCTCATCGTATTCGGCGCGGTATAGATGCCGGCGCAACCGCAGGCGCATTCCTTCAGCGGATCGACGTGGGGGGCCGAATCCGTGCCAAGGAAGAAGCGCGCGTCACCGGAGGTCGCCGCAGCCCGCAACGCCAGGCGATGATGCTCCCGCTTGGCGACCGGCAGGCAGTAATAGTGAGGGCGTATCCCGCCCACGAGGATGGCGTTCCGGTTGATGATGAGGTGATGGGTGGTGATCGTGCCGGCGAGATTGCCTGAAGAGCCGAGGATATAGTCGATCCCGTCCTTCGTGGTCACGTGCTCCATCGTCACCTTCAGTTCCGGCAGGCGCGCTCGGAGCGGGTCGAGTACGGTTTCGATGAACACCGCCTCGCGGTCGAAGATGTCGATCTCCGCGGTCGTCACCTCACCGTGGACGCAGAGCGGCAAGCCGATCTCGGCCATCCGTTCCAGGACGGGCATTGCCTTGTCGATATCGCGCACGCCACTGGCTGAGTTCGTCGTGGCACCCGCCGGATAAAGCTTCACCGCCTTGATGAGACCGCTCGCCTTGCCGGCTGCGACGTCATCCGGGCTCGTCCCTTCCGTCAGGTAGAGGGTCATCAGCGGCTCGAAACGTTCACCCGCCGGAACGGCGCCGAGGATGCGCTCCCGATAGGTCGCCGCATCCGCGGTCGTCACGACGGGCGGCACGAGGTTCGGCATGATGATGGCCCGCGCGAAATGGCGGGTGGTATCGCCTATCACCGCCTTGAGCACGGCGCCGTCGCGCAGGTGCAGATGCCAGTCGTCGGGGCGGCGGATGGTCAGCGTTTTCATGCGGGAGCCTCGCAGTCACAGGTGAGGCCCGCATAGCACCAACCACGTGTCAGAAACAACTCGGCAGACCGCTCGAACCGCGATCTCGACCTGTCGCGCTCGCGAAATGGTGATTGCAAAATGGGGATGTGGAGCCGCCGGCTCCTCATAGAAAAGGAACCGCTCACGAACTTGGGCGTTCGTTAAGCAAATAAATAAGAAATGAATCGGAGCGCACAATGAAATCCCAGGTCCGTAAAGTCAACAAGGGATTTGCACTTGCCACAGGAACAGCAGTCGTCCTGCTGTCACTGACCGTTTCCCCCGGCGCTCAGGAAAACGCCGTGCCGTCCGATTCGCTCAACATCCAGAACGAGTGCGACCGCCTGGCGGGCAGCCCGAGCGATCATCAACGCAACACGGCCTTCGGGGCTGTCGATACCGCACAGGTCGGCGCAGGCGCGATCGACACCTGCCGCCTCGCCTTCGAAGCCACCGGCAATCCGCGCTTCGCCTATCAGCTTGGCCGGGCGCTCAACAATGCCAACGAAATCGACCAGGCAATGTCGGCATACGAAGCTGCGGCCGAGGCGCAGTACCCCGCCGCCAAGGTCAATTTCGGCATGCTTCTCGGCCGCCTGGGAGACCATGGAGCGGAGTTCCAGATGTATAGCGAGGCCGCTGAGGGCGGAAACGTGCTGGCGGCATACAATCTGGGTGTCTCCTACCGCGACGGCATCGGAACCCAGGTCGACGTCGACAAGGCGCTACACTGGTTCGAAGCCGCAGTGGCCGGCGGAGACGATACGGCCGCCTTTAACATTGCCGTCATCTACGATGAAGGGAAGCTGCTGCCGGAGGACGACCAGACCGCGATCGCATGGTACGACCTCGCCGTTCAGCGCGGCAACGTGGACGCCATGGTCAATCTCGGGATCATGCTCGAAACCGGGGAAGGCATCGATCCCGATGCCGGCCAGGCCGCTGAACTCTACGCAAGAGCCGCGGAGCGCGGTGACATGTTCGCCGCCAACAAGATCCTCGAACTGCACGCGTCCGGTCGCCTGGAGCAGCCGGAGATGAGCGAATTCGAGGAAGGGATGAACTCGCTCGTCCTGAAAGAGGGCGACATGGAAAAACCGTCCCTTCTCGCCAAGAGCATCTGATTTTCATCGGACTGAATTGACGGCCCTTGGATCCTTCGCCTCTCCGGCGACGAACTTTACACGTGCCTTGTGAGCCCGCCGTCCACCCGGATGTTTTGTCCGGTGATATAGCCCGCGCCGTCAGACAGCAGGAAGGCTGCCGTCTTGGCGACCTCCTCGACAAGCCCGATCCGCTTCATCGGTACTTTCTCGGCTGTTTCCGGCTTGTGGTCGAGGCTGTCGATATAGCCCGGGAGAATGCAGTTCATCCTGATGCCGCTTGCGGCGTAGCGGTCGGAATAGAGCTTGGTGAAGGCTCCCGCGGCGGCGCGATAGGTGCAAGACACGGGGAAAACCAGCGATGGCTCGTAGGCGGCGAATGTCGTGATATTGACGAAGGCGCCCGCGCCCTGGCGAAGCATGACGGGTGTGACGAGCCTTGCCATGCGAACCAGGCTGAGGATCATCATGTCAGATCCCAGCGTCCACTGCTCATCCGTTATGTCGAGAAGATCGCCCTTCGGCGGGTGGCCGGTGTGATTGACCACCGCGTCGATGCGACCATAGGTCCTCATTGCGAGATCGAACACCGCCTCGATATCCGCAGCTTCTTCCGCGACGCCGCGCACTGCGACGCCCCCGAGTTCGGCCGCGAGCGCCTCGCAGCTTTCGGACGGCGACATCAGCGCCAGACGATAGCCACGCTCGTGCAGTTCGCGCGCGATTGCCGCTCCCATGCCCCGACCGCCACCCGTGATTAACGCGACCGGCTTCACCGCTTCCTCCTGCATGCCCCCTCCTTCAAGCGACGACGAACGTTCGCATCGCCGATGGAGCTATAGCACCGGCATCTCGCGATTGCCTATGGTGAGCCTGGAAAGAAAGATGACGGGAGATTGCACGGCGCGACTGGGCGGTTGCCGCAAGGCTCGCATCACAGAAATTGAGAAGGAAAGAAATGGCGCACCCGAAGAGATTCGAACTCCTGACCCCCAGATTCGTAGTCTGGTGCTCTATCCAGCTGAGCTACGGGTGCGTCTGCTAACGGCGTCGCCGCTTGCGTGGCGATCCTCTAAAACGTCCTCCGGATGATTGCAAGCGCTTTTCCGCCGCAGGTCCGATTTTTGCTGATCAAGCGCCAGTGGAGGCCGTTTATCGAAGAATTCAGGCGCCGGCGCGCATGCGATAGTCGTCGAGAGCGACCGGCCGGTCGGGAATCTCTATCCGGAACTGGGTGCCGGGGCCGGGTTTTTCGACGAGTGCGATCGTGCCTCCATGGGCGAGCACGAGTTCGCGCGCAATGGCGAGCCCGAGCCCGGTGCCGCCGGAGCGGGCTGCGCCGCGGAAGGCCGCGAAGAGGTTTTCCTTCGCCTTGCGCGGCATGCCCGGCCCGGTGTCGTCGATGGTTATGCCCACGACACTGCCGACGCGTTGCGCCGTTACGGTGATCCGCCTGATGGTCGCCGGATCGTCGGGGTGAAAGACGACGAGCGCCTGCACGGCATTCCGGCAGATGTTGTGGATGACGCGGAAGAGTTGGTCGCTGTCGGCATCGATCTCGAGCTCGCCCGGAACCTGATCCTGGAACTCGATGCCGCTGTCGGGATCGAGGGCCAGCATGTCGCGAACGTCCTGGCACAGTTCGGCGAGGCGCAGGACGCGGCGCTTGGGCGCCGACTCGGTCGCCTGGCCGTAGGAGAGCACCTCGCTCGTATAGCCGACGGCGCGATCGATCGTGCGCAGAAGCTTCGGCGCGAACCTTCGCACCATCGGATCGTCGACATCCACGAGGCGGTCGGACATGAGCTGCGCGGACGCGAGGATGTTGCGCATGTCGTGATTGATCTTTGACACCGCGAGCCCGAGATCGGCGAGGTTCTTCTGCTGCTTGAGGGTCCGCTGAAGCTCGACCTGCATTTCCAGGAGGTGGTGTCCGGCGACGGCGAGTTCGCCCCTGGCGCCATCGGGGCGAAACAGCCTGCCCGGATCCTCGGGACGCTCCGAAAAAAGCTGCATGCTGCGCGCGAGATGGCGGATCGGCCGGATCATCATCCGGTTGATGGCAAGGAAGATCAGCACGGCGGTGATCAGGGATATGACAAGCGACAGGACGAACATCATCTGCGCGTAGCCGATCATCTCCTTGCGCAACGCATCATCGGTCATCACCACCTCGATAACCATGTCCGTCTCGCCGATGGGGCCAAGCACGCGCATCACCCGTCCGCCGCCGAAAAGCAGGGTGCGCATCGCGTCACGGATGGACTCCGGCAAGGAGACGTCCGACAGGTCGTACTGATCATCGATCTGGGGCGGTGTATCGACGGCCGCCAGCAGGCTCGAGGTTCCGTCCTTCCTGAGCGCCACCACCTTGGCACCGGTGGCGAGCAGCGTGTCGTCCTGGACGCTCCGGGGAAGTTCCGAGGGGCGCAGGCCATCGATGACCACGCCGGCCGCCGCCGCGGTATCGAGCCGATCCCGCAGCCAGCTCATGCGCATTCCCGCCACCGACGGCGCGAATATGAGGATTTCGGCAAGCATGACGAAGGCCACGGTCAGCCAGAGCAGCCGCCCGGAAAGGCCGTGGAAAAGGCGCGGCATCCTCTCAGGCGCTTCGCGCTCGGGGGGTGCACCAATTTCGTTATCGACTTCTCCGCTCATGCGGATCTCCGTCGTTGCCGCCACCCCCTGTGGCAGCGCGTCCATTCGTCGCCCCGGCCCGTTGTAGCAGTTTTTCCCGCGCGTACAAACAGAAGCAGGCCGGGGGAGAAAGCCCTCGGCCTGCTTCTGTCGTCCGACAAGACTGGACCGGTCAGAACTCCTCCCAGTCCGCACCCGGTGCAGCGGCTGCCGCCGTCGCGGTCCTGCCGACACCCAATGCCTTGGCAATCGCGCCCGTCATCGCGCGGGCGGGCGATGCATGAGGACGATCAGTCTCCGAAGCCGGACGCGCCCGTCCGAGCCCGTTTCCGGATGCCGAGGGTTTCGCCGCCGGGGCGGGTGCAGGAACGGCACGAGCCTGTGCCAGGCCCACGTCTCCCAGATGGAACCGGGAGACCACCGAGAACAATCCGCCGGCCTCCGAGGAGAGCTTCTGCGTGGCGGCCGAGGTTTCCTCGACCATTGCGGCGTTCTGCTGCGTCACCTGGTCCATCTGGTTGATGGCGGTATTGACCTCCTGCAGTCCGGTCGCCTGCTCCTTTGCGGCCACTGCGATCGAGTGGATGTGTTCGTTGATCCGCATAACGCGGGCCTCGATCTCGGACAGGGCTTCTCCCGTCTTCTGGACCAGGCGAACGCCGCCGGCGACCTCCTCGCCCGACTTGGTGATCAGACCCTTGATGTCCTTGGCGGCGGCCGCGGAGCGCTGGGCGAGCTCCCGAACTTCCTGGGCGACGACGGCGAAGCCCTTGCCGGCCTCTCCTGCACGCGCAGCCTCCACACCGGCGTTGAGCGCCAGAAGGTTCGTCTGGAAGGCGATCTCGTCGATCACGTTGGTAATCTGGGCGATCTCGCGCGAGGCCTGCTCGATGCGGCCCATGGCCTCGACCGCGCTGCGAACGACCGCACCGGACGCGACGGCGCTCTCGTTCGCCTCGCCCACCATGACGGTTGCTTCCTGAGCTCGATCGGTAGAGGTGCGGACCACTGCCGTGATCTGATCGAGCGCCGCCGAGGTTTCCTCCAGGGCGGCCGCCTGCTGTTCGGTGCGCCTGGAAAGATCGTTCGTCGCGCTGCTCAGTTCGTTGGAACTGCTGCTGATCGTTCCGGAGCTGACCCTTACGTTCTGCATGGTGTCGCGAAGGCTTGCGACTGCCGCGTTGACGTTGGCCTGCAGTTCCGCGAAGGCGCCGTGGAAACTGCCCGACATGGTCTGGGTGAGGTCGCCCTGGGCGAGGCACTTGACGACGCGACCGGTCTCCGAAACGCCTGCCTCGACGCTATCCATCAGGCTGTCCACGTTGCGGGCGAAGTTATCCAGGCTCTCCTCGCCGAAGCGTTTGTCGATCCGAAGGGTGAAGTCACCGTTAGCCGCGGCCCCCACGACCGCCTCCATCCGCGAGCGAAGTTCGTCACTGCGTGCGCGGCTCCCGCTCTCATGCTCGTTCATGCGGGCGACCTGGATGCCGTTCTGCTTGAAGATCTCCACCGCATCGGCCATCTCTCCGATTTCGTCGGCGCGGCCACGACCGGGGATTTCCGTATCGAAGTCACCATCGGCGACACGCTTCATGGAAACGGTGAGGTCGATGATCGGTCCACTCAGCTGGCGGCGGCCCATGTAGAGGCCGAGGCCGGCACCGGCGGCGACACCGAAGAGCGTGACCGCCGAGAGGAGCAGCACGACCAGCCGGCCGAACTGGTCGACTTCGGCATTGACGGCCTCGAGTTCCGCGAGGTCCGCATCGACCACGGCATCGATTTCCGCCTGGAACTGCTTGCGGTTGGCCCGATTCGCCTCGTTATTGCCCTGCACGTTAGCTGCCTCGGGGCCGGTTTCCAGGCCGAGCTTTACCGTTTCGGTGCGAAATGCCTTGAACTCTCCCGCGCGTGCAACGAGGCTCGCAAAGGCGGCCTGCTGGCTATCGGGAATCCGGGACTTCCAGTCCGCAAGCAAAACGTCCATCTTCTGGAGGTTGTTCAAAAGTCCGTCGCCGAACTTGACGGCGTCTTCCTTCGTATCGGAGGCGTATATGCCGCGCGACTCCATGACGACCCCGGTCACCAGCCTGTTCAGGCTCTCTCCCATGTGAGCCCGCTGGGCGGCCGCCTCATATGTCTGCATCAGCGAGCGGGATTGCGTCAGCGCGAAGATGGATATCCCACCGACGATCAGCGTCACCGCACTCATGAGACCAACGAGCAGGTTGATCTTCCCTCGAATTCTCATCGCATTCCCTTCCAAGCCAGATTACAGACAGAGGCTCTGCGAGCACCCCTCCACCGGTTGCGAGAATTGGCATGCAGCGATTAAGAAATGCTTGAGCATAAAAACTGGTCAGGCCGATAAAAGATTGCATGAGCGTGACTAAGTGGCGGGAATGAGAACCGTTTTGCTTCAGGACTTGTCATTTGCGCCCGAGACGTGAAATTTTGCCCCTCATTTACTGGGGAAGGGTGGAGCACTGGGTTGCTTCGCCAAAATTGGTCGACCAACCCTCCACGCAAGCCGAGCTGGCTCCCGCCGGCCCGTGATTGACTTTTGTGGCGTCTTTCCCTTATAAGCCGCCCACGTTCAGCCTCCCCGGGCTCGCGCGACTGCGAGTTGTTGGCGGACGTTTTCGAAACGCTCTGCCGCAAGGCAATCAAGAAGGGCCGCACACCGCGGTGTTTAAATAATGTCGAAGCGTACCTATCAACCGTCCAAGCTTGTCCGCAAGCGCCGTCACGGCTTCCGCGCCCGCATGGCGACGAACGGCGGCCGCAAGGTTCTTGCAGCTCGTCGCGCACGCGGCCGCAAGCGTCTGTCGGCCTAAGGGCCGGCCGTGCCCGACAACCGGGCAATGACGACCGAAAAGAAAACCAAATCGACTGTCGGGCGGCTGAAAAGCCGGCCGCAGTTTCTCGCTGTGCGCAAGGGCGAGAGCCGCAGAGGCCGGACCTTCCTTCTCGAGGTCCTGGACCGGCAGGAGCCCGAGACGCCGCCACGGGCCGGCTTCACCGTCACCAAGAAGCACGGAAACGCCGTCGAGCGAAACCGGATGCGCCGACGCCTGAAAGAGGCGGTGCGGCAGAGCGTCGGGTTTGCAATGAAGCCCGGACACGACTATGTCATTGTCGCGCGACGGGAGGTCCTGACGGTACCGTTCGCAGAACTCACTGCACAACTTGCCGAGCGCATAGACGGCCGGCCGAGACCGAAACGGTCTGAGGAGACCCGCTCCAGGAAAGCATGATGGAAAAGAACCGCAATTACCTTATTGCGATCGCCCTCTCGGTGGTGATCGTCCTTGCCTGGCAATTCCTCTACATGAACCCGAGGATGGAAGCGCAGCAGCGGGCACTCGAGGCGCAGCAGGCACTGCAGGGCGAATCCGCGCAGCCGGTAACGCCTGAAAGCCCGGGCGCAACCGTGAGCGGCAGCCTTCCGGGCGCCAGCCAGGCCCAGGGGACGCAGAACCGAGAGCAGGCCGTGGCGGCTAGCCCGCGCGTTGCCATCGATACGCCCGCCCTGTCCGGCTCCATCAACCTCGTCGGGGCTCGCTTCGACGACCTGAAGCTGCGCGATTACCACGAGACGGTCGACGACAAGAGCCCGATCATCACGCTGTTCTCGCCTGCAAATACCGCCGACGGCTATTTCACCGAACTCGGCTTCGTCCAGAGCGACGATTCCGGCTCGGTGCCCGGCCCGTCCACGCAATGGACGCTGGCAAGCGGCGACAAGCTGACGGTGGACACTCCGGTCGTCCTCACCTTTACCAACGAGAAGGGCGTGGTCTTCACGCGCACCATCTCGGTGGACGAGCACTACCTGCTCAACGTCACGGACAAGATCGAGAACCCGACGGCAGAAGCGATCTCGCTCGCGCCCTACGGCCGCGTCACGCGCTACAACAAGCCGGCAACGCCTTCCGTCTACGTTATTCACGAAGGCTTCATCGGCGTGCTCGGCGAGAACGGGCTGATCGAGGAAAGCTACGACGACGTCGACGAGGAAGCGGTCGCCAACGCCAAGGCGACCGGCGGATGGCTCGGCATCACGGACAAGTACTGGGCCGCCACGCTGGTCCCGCCGCAGTCGCTGCCCTACGAGTCCCGCTTCTCCCACTTCAAGGACGGCCAGCCGCGCTACCAGGCCGACTTCCGGAGCGATGCACTGACGGTCGCGCCGGGCGAAACGGTGGAAGTCACCAACCTGATCTTCGCAGGCGCCAAGGAAGTTCCGCTCGTCGACCAGTACGAGGAACAGTACTCGATCCCGCGCTTCGAGCTTCTGATCGACTGGGGATGGTTCTACTTCATCACCAAGCCGATGTTCCACCTGATGGACTTCTTCTTCCGCTACTTCGGCAATTTCGGCGTTGCGATCCTGCTGACGACCATCGTCGTCAAGGCGATCTTCTTCCCGCTTGCCAGCAAGCAGTACGCCTCCATGGCCAACATGAAGCGCGTGCAGCCGAAAATGGAGGAACTGAAGGCCAAGCATGGCGATGACCGCATGGCAATGCAGCAGGCGATGATGCAGCTCTACAAGGAGGAGAAGATCAATCCGATCGCCGGCTGCTGGCCGATCCTCCTGCAGATCCCGGTCTTCTTCGCGCTCTACAAGGTGATCTACGTCACCATCGAGATGCGCCACGCGCCGTTCTTCGGCTGGATCCAGGACCTGTCGGCACCCGATCCGACGTCGCTCTTCAACCTGTTCGGCCTCCTGCCCTTCGGCGTCCCCGGCTTCCTGCTCATCGGCGTATGGCCGCTGATCATGGGCATCACCATGTGGCTGCAGATGCGCATGAACCCGACGCCGCCGGATCCGACACAGGCGATGATCTTCAACTGGATGCCGCTGGTCTTCACCTTCATGCTGGCAACCTTCCCGGCCGGCTTGGTGATCTACTGGGCCTGGAACAACACGCTGTCGATCATGCAGCAGGCGCTGATCATGAAGCGTCACGGGGCGAAGATCGAGCTCTTCGACAACATCAAGTCCCTGTTCCGGCGAAAGCCGGCGCCCAACAAGTAACAGCGAAAAAGCCCCGGCACGCCCCGGGGCTTTTTCTTTTCGGGACACGGTGCCGACCGGCCGCAGCTTGACAAGTGGGAGCAAAACCGGGAAGCCCTGCCCCTCGACAGACACGGAAACGAGACCATCATGCCCGCGACCACGACCCCGGACGAAAAGCCGCTCTTCGGCCGCCCCTGGATCTTCATCCGCGGCGTTCCCTCCCTGAAGTTCCTTCCTCCGGAGGGCCCGCTGGAAGTCGCCTTCGCCGGACGCTCGAATGTCGGCAAGTCGTCGCTGATCAACGCCCTTGTCGGTCACAAGGGCCTTGCACGGACGTCGAACACGCCGGGCCGCACGCAGGAACTCAACTATTTCGTGCCGGAGGGATATTCCGGCGAGGGTGGCGACCTGCCGCCGATGGCGCTCGTCGACATGCCGGGCTACGGCTATGCGCAGGCACCGAAGGACCAGGTGGACGCCTGGACCAAGCTGGTTTTCGATTATCTCCGCGGCAGGGCGACGCTGAAGCGTGTCTACGTGCTGATCGACAGCCGCCACGGCATCATGAAAAAAGACGAGGAAGTCCTCGACCTCCTCGACAAGGCTGCCGTGTCCTACCAGATCGTTCTAACCAAGACGGACAAGATCAAGGAGGCGGGCGTGCCCCGGCTGATTTCCGAAACTACGGAAAAGATCCGCAAGCGTCCGGCCGCCTACCCCGAGATCATCGCCACGTCCTCCGAAAAGGGCAAAGGGCTCGATGAACTCCGCCGGACCATTGCCGACACGGTCGGCTATCCTTCCGTATAAACGCCGCGACCGCGGCCGGTTTCATCCGTCACGAACCTGCGCTAAAACGCGCCGATCAAAAACACAGGGATCTCCATGAGCGCGACCGACAGCGAACTCCAGGCGAAACTTCTGGCCCAGGCGCTGCCCTACATGCAGCGCTACGAGAACAAGACGATCGTCGTGAAGTATGGCGGGCACGCCATGGGCGACAACGAGCTTGGCAAGGCGTTTGCAGCCGACATCGCGCTCCTCAAGCAATCCGGCGTGAACCCGATCGTGGTCCACGGCGGCGGCCCGCAGATCGGCGCCATGCTGAACAAGATGGGCATCGAATCGAAATTCGAGGGCGGGCTGCGCGTCACGGACGCCAAAACGGTCGAGATCGTCGAAATGGTCCTGGCCGGCTCCATCAACAAGGAGATCGTCGCGCTCATCAACCAGACGGGCGAATGGGCGATCGGACTGTGCGGCAAGGACGGCAACATGGTCTTCGCCGAGAAGGCGAAGAAGACTATCATCGATCCGGATTCCAACATCGAGCGGGTGCTTGATCTCGGCTTCGTCGGTGAAGTCGTGGAGGTCGACCGGACGCTGCTCGACCTGCTTGCCAAATCGGAGATGATCCCCGTCATCGCGCCCGTTGCACCCGGCCGGGACGGCGCGACCTACAACATCAACGCGGACACCTTCGCCGGCGCGATCGCCGGGGCGCTGAGGGCGACCCGCCTGCTGTTCCTGACGGACGTACCGGGCGTTCTCGACAAGAACAAGCAGCTCATCAAGGAACTTTCGGTCGCCGAGGCGCAGGCGCTGATCAAGGACGGGACGATTTCCGGGGGCATGATCCCCAAGGTCGAAACCTGCATCGACGCCATCAGGGCAGGCGTGCAGGGCGTCGTCATCCTCAACGGCAAGGCGGCCCATTCCGTGCTGCTCGAGATCTTCACCGAAGGCGGCGCGGGGACACTGATCGTCCCCTGATCAGATCAGGACCAGCGCCAGGATCCCCAGAACGATCAACACGCAGCCGGCGATCTCCAGCCGGTTGATATGCTCCTTGAAGATGAAGACGGACGAGGCGAAGGTGAAGAGCATTTCCACCTGCGCCAGCGCCTTGATGACCGCCGCCGGCTGAAGCGTCATCGCGGTGAACCAGCCGAAGGATGCCGTCGCCCCGACAAAGCCGACCAGCGCCGCCGGGCGCCAGGCGGCAACGACCTTGCCCAGTTCCTCGCGCTCCCGCAGCACGATCCACACGAGCATCGCGAGCGCTTGCATGATGATCACGATCATCAGGGTGTAACCCGCCTGGACGACGGGATCGGGCACCGGCAGGCTCTGCGCCAGCGACAGCGAGGCGTAGCGGTAGGAGACGCCGGATATTCCAAACAGAAAGCCCGACATCAGGCCGATGACGGCCGTACGGCTGCCTATCGAGGTAATGAGGGACCTTGCCGTCAGCTCGGTCCGGGCCACCGAAATCAACATGACGCCGACGACGGAAATCACGATGGCGATCACCGTGCCGACGGTCACCGTCTCGCCTACCAGGACAAGCGCGACAAGTGCGGCCTGCGCCGGCTCTGTCCGCGAATAGGCCGTCCCGACCGCGAAATTGCGGAAAGCGAAGATATAGACCAGCAGGAAGGTTGCGCCGATCTGTGCGAGCCCACCTGTTACAGACCAGAGCCAGAAGGCCAGATTCGGCACGGGCATGGGGCGATCCAGCCCGATATGCAGGATCGCCATGTAGAGGACGGCGAAGGGCACGCCATAGCCGAAGCGGACGAAGGTGGCGCCCGTCGTGTTCAGGCGTCCGCGCAGGTGTTTCTGCAACGCGGATCGCATGTTCTGCAGAAAGGCCGCGCCAATGGTGATCGGTATCCAGATGTCCATGCTTGTGGCCGCTATCACTCCGGGCGCGTGTCGCCAAGGTCACTTTCCTCCAGCGCCGGAGTTTGCCGTTTTCTTTGGCCTCTCCACGGTGCATAAGGCCGCATGAGCAAGCCCAAGACCGCACCCGTCGCCGCCGATTTCGCCCATGTCAGGGACTGGGTGTTCGACCTCGACAACACGCTTTACCCGCATCACGTCAACCTGTTTGCGCAGATCGACCGCAACATGACCGCCTATGTCGCGGAATTGCTGCAGATGGAGCGGGACGAGGCAAGGGCTCTGCAGAAGCGCTACTACCACGAGCACGGCACGACACTTCAGGGGCTGATGCTGAACCACGGCATCGACCCGAACGACTTCCTGGAGCGGGCGCACGCGATCGACTATTCGGCTCTTCTGCCGCATCCGGAGCTTGGAGAGGCGATCAAGGCGCTGCCCGGGCGCAAGTTCATCTTCACGAACGGAAGCGTTCCGCATGCGGAGGCGGCCGCGCGTGCGCTCGGCATTCTCGACCACTTCGACGAAATATTCGACATCGTCGCTGCGGACTACGTTCCGAAGCCGGCCGGCGAAACCTACGACAAGTTCGCCCATCTCCACCGTGTCGATACGCGACATGCCGCCATGTTCGAGGACCTGCCGCGCAACTTGAAGGCGCCCAAGGCGCTCGGCATGCGCACCATCCTGCTGACGCCGCGCAACCTCGACGAGGTCCTGATCGAGCGCTGGGAAGTGCTGTCGGAGGAGGATGACCACATCGACTACCTCACCGACGACCTCCAGGCCTTCCTCTGCGCGATAGCCGCAGGTTGAGACCTTACCGAAATGTCATCCAGATTACGGATGTTTAAGTAGGCCTTCCGCCGGGCGGACCCTAGTTTGGGGTCATAGCGCAACCGAGGAAGGAGCCTCTTCATGAATACCCGCAAGATCGTACTGGCATCGCTCGCCGCCGCTCTCATTGCCGGCGTCGCCGCGCCGAGCTTCGCCGGCCCAGGGCGCGATGGTCCGGGGCGGCATGCCGGCAGGACAGGCGCAATGCAGGAACTGATGTTCGTGCGCCTGCTCAAGACTGCCGATGCCGACAAGGACGCGAAGATCACCAGGGAAGAGCTTGCACAGCGTCAGGACGCCCTCTTTGCCGAGATCGATGCCGACAAGGACGGCAACCTGATCCCCGGTGAACTGCGGACTTATCGCAAGGCCAAGATGGAGGAGTTCCGCAAGGCAAGGACAGAGCAGCGTGAAGAGCGCCGCCAGGAAACGGCCGAGAACGGGCAGGACGGCGACCGTAGTGACCGCGGCGAGCGCCGGGCGGACCGCGACGGTCGCGGTGACGGCGAGCGCCGGGGCATGCACCATGGCCGCAAGCTAGGCCATATGGGCGGCTTCCATCTCGTCCGCCAGGCCGACACGGATGAGAACGGCCAGTTCAGCAAGGCGGAAATCACCGCCGCCGCGGACAAGCTGTTCGCCCGCATGGACCGCAACGGCGACGGCGTGATCTCGATCGACGACATGCCGAACCGTCCCTTCTGACCGTCCGACTGAGACCCGGCTGTCGCGAAGCCCGCCCCTCCATCAGGGGCGGGTTTTCGTTTTCTAGTGCTCGTAATAGTCGCCGATGATCTTCCAGGCCTCGTCCGCCGTCTCGACGAAGCTGATCAGTTCGATGTCCTCCGGTGCGATCGTGCCGAAATCCGCGAGCGCCTGCCAGTTGACGATCCGGTGCCAGAATTCGCTGCCAAAGAGGATGAACGGTATCTTCGCCATTCGACCTGTCTGGATAAGCGTCAGGGCCTCGAACATCTCGTCCATCGTGCCGAAGCCGCCGGGGAAGATGACGATCGCCTTGGCGCGCATCATCAGGTGCATCTTGCGGATCGCGAAATAATGGAAGTTGAGGCTGAGTTCCGGCGTGACATAGGGATTAGGGGCCTGCTCGTGGGGCAGCACGATATTGAAGCCGACGGTCGGGGCGCCGGCTTCCGAGGCCCCGCGATTGCCCGCTTCCATGACGCCCGGGCCGCCGCCCGTCACCACCACATACTCCTGGTGATCGTATCGCTTTCCGTGCAGCGCGCAGAGATTGGCGAACTTGCGGGCTTCCTCGTAATAGACGGATGCCTCTTCCAGGTTCTTCCGCTGGGTCTCGTTCCTGGCGGCCCATGCCGCCTGGCCGGGAGCCGGGATGCGCGCGCCGCCGAACAGCACGACCGTCGACTTGATGCCCTGTTCGGTGAGGATCGTTTCCGCCTTCAGCAGTTCCAGTTGCAGGCGGACCGGCCGCAGGTCTTCCCGCATCATGAAGTCGTCGTCGACATAGGCGAGACGGTAGGAGGGCGACATGGACTGCGGCGTCTGCGGCACGCTGGCAGCACGCTCCCTGTCGGTCACACTATCCTTCAGCGGATCCCATATGCCGTCCTTGCGCCGCGGGCCATCCTTTTTCACCTTCGCCATGTCATGCCTTTCAAGTCCGGCGCGAGGCGCCAATTCACGTTGACGGTGAGATGGTGGTCGCTTAGATCAATTACCATCATCTGGCCAGCCGCCAGACCATCCCGACCATCCTAATGACTCCACGTTAAGGACTTCCCATGAGCAGCACGGATCTCGCCTCCCTGGAACACACGATCGAGACCGCCTTCGAACAAAGAGACGGGGTATCTGTTTCCACGAAAGGTGAAATCCGTGATGCCGTCGATGCCGCCCTCAACCTTCTGGATTCCGGCAAGGCCCGCGTTGCCGAACGCCAGTCCGACGGCTCATGGAAGGTCAACCAGTGGCTGAAGAAGGCCGTACTCCTGTCCTTCCGCCTCAATGACATGGAAGTGGTCAAGGGCGGACCGGGCCAATCCACGTGGTGGGACAAGGTGCCCTCCAAGTTCGAGGGCTGGGGCGAGAGCGAGTTCCGCGCCGCCGGTTTCCGCGCGGTTCCGAATGCCGTTGTGCGCCGCTCCGCCTTCGTCGCCCCGAACGTCGTGCTGATGCCCTCCTTTGTGAACCTCGGCGCCTATGTGGGCGAAGGCACGATGGTCGACACCTGGGCAACCGTCGGATCCTGCGCCCAGATCGGCAAGAACGTCCACCTTTCGGGCGGCGTCGGCATCGGCGGCGTGCTGGAGCCCATGCAGGCCGGCCCGACGATCATTGAGGACAACTGCTTCATCGGCGCCCGTTCGGAAGTGGTCGAAGGTTGCATCGTCCGTGAAGGCTCGGTGCTCGGCATGGGCGTCTTCATCGGCAAGTCCACGAAGATCGTCGACCGCGCCACGGGCGAGATCACCTATGGCGAAGTGCCCCCCTATTCCGTCGTGGTCGCAGGCACGATGCCGGGCAAGCCCTTGCCAAACGGCGAGCAGGGACCGAGTCTCTACTGCGCCGTCATCGTGAAGCGCGTCGACGAGAAGACCCGCTCCAAGACCGGCATCAACGAATTGCTGCGAGACTGAGATCGCCATGTCCGCCACCGATCCCGTAGAAAACCTGAAGGCGCTGATCCGCTGCCCCTCGGTGACGCCTGAAGAAGGCGGTGCCCTGACGGCGCTGGAGACCATGCTGTCGCCGCTCGGTTTCCGGGTCGAGCGGATGATCGCAAGCACGCCGGGCACGCCCGACGTCGAAAACCTGTACGCTCGAGTCGGGACCTACGGACCGCACCTGATGTTTGCCGGGCATACGGATGTCGTCCCGCCCGGCAACGAGTCCGACTGGTCGCATCCGCCTTTTGCGGCGGAGATCGCCGACGGGATGCTCTACGGTCGCGGCGCGGTGGACATGAAGGGCGGGATCGCCTGCTTCGTGGCCGCCGTGGCCCGACATATCGGGAAGTACGGCGCACCCAAGGGATCGATCTCCTTCCTGATTACGGGCGACGAGGAAGGTCCCTCCGTCAACGGCACCGACAAGCTTCTGCGGTGGGCGGCGGGCAAGGGCGAGAAATGGGACGCCTGCCTCGTCGGCGAGCCGACCAATCCCGACACCCTGGGCGACATGATCAAGATCGGCCGGCGGGGGTCTCTCTCGGGCCGCATCACGGTGCAGGGCGTGCAGGGCCATTCCGCCTATCCGCATCTTGCCGACAACCCGATCCGCGGCCTGCTGCAGCTCACGCATGCGCTGATGGACGAGCCGTTCGATCACGGAACGACGGATTTTCCGCCGTCCAATCTCGAGGTCACCACGATCGACACCGGCAATCCGGCGGTCAACGTCATCCCGGCCAAGGCGACGGCTTCCTTCAACATCCGCTTCAACGATACATGGACCGCCGAGAGCCTCCAGGCGGAGATCATCCGCAGGCTCGAAGCGGCGGCGACGGCAGGCGGACTTCGGCCGGGGCGCGACCCGGTGCGCTACGAGATCGCCTGGAGCGAGCGCCCGAGCCATGTCTTCCTGACGCGAAACGAGGCGCTGATCGAATCGCTTTCCGGGGCGGTGCAGGAAATCACCGGACGCAGACCGGCGCTTTCCACCACCGGCGGAACTTCCGACGCCCGCTTCATCAAGGATTATTGCCCGGTTGTGGAATTCGGCCTCGTCGGGCAGACCATGCACATGGTCGACGAGCGCGTGTCCGTCGCCGACCTGGAGACGCTCACCGAAATCTACGGCCGCTTCGTTGCCAACTGGTTCGAGCATGCCCGGAGCGCTTGAGGTCAGGTTCTACCTCGGTGGTCTCTGGCAGGTCGTTCGCGGCGACGCCGCCGGTCTGCGCCGTCTCGACATTTCCGACCGCGGCCTCGCCCGCTCCTTCTGGGCGATCGTCTGGTGCCTGCCGGCCATGGCCATATCATGGTTCTGGTGGCGCGCCCTCTACCTGCGCGGCCTGCCGAGCGACACGGAAGTCGGCGGGATGTTCTTCTTCCGGCTCGCCATGCTGGAACTGGTCAACTGGCTCGTGCCGCTGGTGCTGATCGGGCTGATGGCCTGGGCGCTCGGGCTTGGCCGGAAGTACTATGCGATGGTCGTGGCCGTGAACTGGCTTTCGGTCCCCTTCGCCTACGCCTATGCCGTGCTCAGCCTTCTGCTCTTGCTGGCGCCGGGGCTTACGGGCCTTCTGTCGCTCGTCTGGCTGGCCCTGTTGATCTCGCTGATATTCTCAATCGCCCGCGTCTTCCGGACGATCTGCGGTCCCAGCCCGCTGATGGTGTCCACGCTGACCATGGTACTGATCGTCCCGACCATGCTGCTCTCGGACACGCTGGAGCGGTTCCTCGGCATCTATCCCGGCTGATATCAGGCCTCGTCGCCGGGATAATCGACCTTCATGAAATAGAGCCCCTCGGGCGGCGCCACCGGCCCGCATTCCTTGCGGTCCCTCGCCTCGAGTGCGGCGCGCACATCCTCGGGCGACATCTTCCCCTCGCCGGCCAGCTTCAGCGTTCCCGCAAAGGAGCGTATCTGGTTGTGCAGGAAACTCTGCGCGGAGGCGCGGATCTCGATGAGTTCCCCATCCCGCGTCACGTCCAGCCGATCGAGGGTCCGCATCGGACTGGTCGCCTGACAGTGGGCGGAACGGAAGGTGGTGAAGTCATGGTGTCCGACCAGCATCTGGGCGGCCGCATGCATGGCTTCGTGATCCAGTTGCTTCGGCACCCACCAGGCCCGGTTTGCCTCGAGGGCCAGCGGTGCCGGGCGGTTGACGATGCGGTAGAGGTAGTGCCGCTTGACGGCCGAGAAGCGGGCGTCGAAGCTTTCGTCCGTCGCCCTGACCTCGACGACGGCAACCTTCTCGCCGGCCATTCCCAGATGCGCGTTCAGCGCGTTGCGGAGCGTGTGGGGTTTCCAGTCACGCGCCAGGTCCGCGTGGATGACCTGACCAATCGCATGGACACCGGAATCGGTCCGGCCCGCACCGCGGATCGATACGGTCTCGCCGGTCAGCGAGCGGATGCCGTTCTGGAGCGCGGCCTGGACGGAGTGCCCGTTCTCCTGCATCTGCCAGCCCACATAGGGGGTGCCGTCATATTCGACGGTCATGCGGAAACGCGGCATCAGCCGAGCCTCGTGCCGGCGGGAAGCGGCGTCCCCCGCAGGAAGTCCGCCGCAGCAAGCGGCTTTCCGCCCGCCTTCTGCAGCCGGGTAAGGCGGACCGCTCCGCCTGCGCATGCGATTGTGAGCTGGCCGTCCACAACCGTACCCGTTTCGCCATGGCCTTCTGCAAGCTCAGAGGAAAGCACCTTGACGCGTTCCGCCCGGCCGTTGATCTCGACCTCGAACCAGGCGCCCGGGAAGGGGGAAAGGCCGCGAATTTGGTTGTGGACCTCCGGCGCGGGGCGTGAGAACTCTATACGCGTCTCGTTCTTGTCGATCTTGGAGGCATAGAGGACGCCCTCTTCCGGCTGGGGCGTCAGCGGCAGGTCGCCTGCCTCCAGGCGTCCCATCGCCTCCACCATGGCGCGGGCGCCGACATGCATGAGCTGGTCATGGAGTTCGCCCGCCGTCATGTTCGCGTCGATCTCCACCTCGCGCGTGAGGGCAACCGGTCCGGTATCCAACCCCTTATCCATCTTCATGACCATCATGCCGGTCTTCAGGTCGCCAGCCATGATTGCCCGCTGGATCGGGGCGGCACCGCGCCAGCGCGGCAGGAGGGAGGCATGGCCGTTGTAGCAGCCAAGCCGCGTGCCGCTCAGGATCGCTTCCGGCAGCAGGAGACCATAGGCGACAACCACGGCAACGTCGGCCTCGAACTGCCGGAACCGATCGCGGTCGGCCTCATCCTTGAAGTTCACGGGCGTGAAGACCGGCAGGCCGAGCAGTTCCGCCGCCTGGTGGACCGGCGACTTCTGAAGGTCCAGGCCGCGGCGCCCGCCTGGACGCGGCGGCTGGCTGTAGACGGCGACGATATCGTGGCCGGCGTCCTTGAGCGCGCGGAGCGTCGGGACGGAGAAGTCCGGCGTTCCCATGAAGATGATGCGTAGCGCCATCCTGTCTGCGCTCCTTGCCCGCGGCTGCCGCCGCCTGTTCGTTGACCCCGTGGCCCGTTTTTACGCGCGGGAGCGGGCAGCCTTGGTGAACTTCTTGATCACCATTTCCCGCTTGAGGCGCGAGATGTGATCGATGAAGAGGACACCATTCAGGTGGTCGATCTCGTGCTGTAGGCAGGTCGCCAGAAGGCCGTCGGCCTCAAGCGTCTGCTGCTTTCCGTCGCGATCGATGTAATCCACGGTGACCGCGGCGGGCCGCTCCACCTCGGCATAATAATCGGGGATCGAGAGGCAGCCTTCCTCGTAGACCGAGCGCTCGTCCGAGGACGCGACGATCTGCGGATTGATGAAGACCAGCGGCGTCTTTTCCTCGTCTTCCTTGGAGACGTCGATCACCAACATGCGGCGCGGCACGCCGATCTGGATCGCCGCAAGACCGATGCCCGGGGCATCGTACATCGTCTCCAGCATGTCGTCGGCAAGGCGTTTGATTTCGGAATCGACCTGCTCCACCGGCGTTGAAACCTGACGCAGGAGCGGGTCGGGAAGAATGATGAGAGGCTTGATGGTCATGGCCTCCCATAGCGCATCTTTCCGGCGGATGGAACAGGATTGGCGGCCGGAGCCGGCGAAAGCCGCCACGGCGATGTTCACGATTTGATCTTTCCGTGGCCTGGATTTCTGCTAGGGTGCCGTCATGAACAGCCTCATCCCTATCCTCCAAGATCTCGCTGCCGATCCCGCGGGCGTCGCATGGCTCCTCGCCCTCCTCCTCGCGACCCTTTGTGCCGCGGCCTTCGGACTGCTCGTCGCCTCGCGCCGGAGGAGCGTCGAGCAGGTTCGGCAGGCCGCGCAATCGGAAGCCCGGCTGGCGGAACTGATGCGGGCGCAGGCGGAGATGCAGGGGCGGCTTGCGAACATGACCGAAACGCTTTCCCAGCGGCAGACCGAACTGAACCAGGCGGTGAACCAGCGCCTCGACGGCATGACGCATCGGCTGGGCAGCACAATTACCGAGCAGACGAAATCCACGCACGAGAACCTTCGCCTCCTCCAGGAGCGCCTTGCGGTCATCGATGCGGCGCAGAGCAACATCCAGACGCTTGCGAAGGACGTGGTCGGACTGCAGGCCATTCTCTCCAACAAGCAGACGCGCGGCGCATTCGGCCAGGGGCGGATGGAGGCGATCATTGCCGATGGCCTGCCCATGGGCGCCTACGAGTTCCAGGCCACCCTCTCCAACGGCAAGCGGCCCGACTGCCTCGTGCGGATGCCGAACGGCGCACCGCCGCTGGTGATCGACGCGAAGTTTCCGCTGGAAGCCTGGAACGTGTTCCGCGATACGGCGGCACCCGAGGCACGTAAGGCCGCGGCCACCCAGTTCCGCCGCGATCTCGAGGTCCACGTCCGGGATATCTCCGAGAAATACCTGATCGCCGGCGAGACGCAGGACATGGCCTTTCTCTTCGTGCCGTCGGAATCGATCTTCGCCGAAATCCACGAGCATTTCGACGGGGTGGTGCAGAAGGCGCAGCGCCTCAAGGTGGTGATCGTCTCGCCTTCGCTGCTGATGCTGTCGATCCAGGTCATCCAGGCGGTGCTCAAAGACCAGAGGATGCGCGAGCAGGCCCACCTGATCCAGGGCGAAGTGGCGCTCCTGATGGAAGACCTGTCACGGCTCGATGACAGGACCCGCAAGCTGCAGGGGCATTTCCTGGCGGCGCAGCGGGATGTCGACCAGATCCTCACATCTTCCGAGAAACTTACCCGCCGCGGCGCAAAGATCGGCGCGCTCGAACTGGAGCAGGCAGGTCCGGCGTCGGTAGACCGAGACGAGCCGCGCGCTGTGGAAAGCCGCACCGGCCTCCTGAAACTGCGGGTGGTTGACGAGGAGTAAGCGGCTCGGGCAGTGTCGCGACCGCATTTCGGACGACGCAGAGAGAGCGCCCATGATCACCGTCTTCGGCTCCATCAACATGGATCTTATCGCAACCACCGAGCGACTTCCGGTGCCCGGCGAGACCGTGCCGGGCACGGGCTTTACCACCGCCGCCGGCGGCAAGGGCGCGAACCAGGCACTGGCGGCGCGGCGCGCCGGGAGCCACGTGCGCATGACGGGAGCCGTCGGCAAGGACGAGTTCGCCGCGCCGTCCCTCTCGCTTCTGGATCAGGCGGGCGTCGACCTCTCCGCCGTCAACCGGGTGGACGGACCGACGGGAACGGCCCTCATTCTGGTCGGCGGAACCGGGGAGAACATGATCGCCGTCGTGCCGGGGGCCAACGGCACCGTTAACGAGGGCCAGGCCCATGAGGCGGTCGATGCGATGTCAGCGGGAGACGTCCTGATGCTCCAGCTCGAGGTGCCTCCGGAGGCGGTCGAGGCCGCGCTTCGGGCCGCCCGGCGAAAAGGCGTCACTTCCATTCTCAACACGGCCCCCCTCACCGCAGAGGCTGCAAGGCTCGCGGCGCTGGCCGACATCGTCGTCACCAACGAAACGGAGTTCGAACTCCTGACGGGCAAGGCGGACCTGCAGCCGGCGGAACGCGAAGAGGCGCTGAAGAGGATGCACGCCGAAACCGGGCAGACCTTCATCGTCACGCTCGGCGCCGAAGGCGTAGTCGCCGTGCGCGACGGCGTTCTGCATCGCGCACAAGGGCTGGACATCCGGCCGGTCGACACGGTGGGGGCCGGTGATACCTTCTGCGGCTATCTCGCCGCCGGCATGGACGGCGGCCTGCCCTTCGCGGACGCGCTGCGCCGCGCGGCCGTGGCCGGCTCGCTTGCCTGCCTCAAGCCCGGCGCACAGCCTTCGATACCGACCGCGTCGGAAGTCGCCGAACGCCTCTAGAGGCGGCCGACGCGTTCCGTCAGCAGGTCGAAGAAGCCGTCCGCGTCCACGTTCCGCAGGACCGTGGCGTTGGGCTGGCGACCGGAGACCCGCCACCAGTCGACCACCGTCATGCCGACCGTCAGTTCCGACCGGGTCTCGATCTCGACATTGCAGTGGCGACCGGAGAAGAGCTCCGGCTTCAGCAGGTAGGCGATGACCGTCGGATCGTGCAGCGGACCGCCATCGGAACCATATTTCTCCTCGTCGAAGCGCTCGAAGAAGGCGAGCCAGTCGACCAGGACCTGCGCCGGGCGGGTTCCGAGAGCGGCAAGCTTCGCGACGCGGTCCTTGCGGGTCAGCAACTGGTGGGTGACATCGAGCGGGATCATCACGATCGGCATTCCCGAGGCGAAGACGGCTGCGGCCGCTTCCGGATCGACATAGATGTTGAATTCCGCAGCCGGCGTGATGTTGCCGCCCTCGAAGAAGCCGCCACCCATCATCACCAGTTCCCGGACGCGACCCGCGATTGCCGGCTCCTTTTGCAGCGCGAGCGCAATGTTCGTCAGCGGCCCGAGCGTGCACAGGGTAATGCTGCCGGCGGGTTCCCGCATGACCGTCTCGACGATGAAGTCGACCGCATGCTGCGGCATGACCGCCATCGTCGGCTCCGGCAATTCCGCGCCATCCAGGCCGGTGCGACCGTGCACGTGTTCCGCCGTCACCTGCTTGCGCAGGATCGGGTGTTCCGCACCCTCGTAGACCGGCATGTCGGCATGTCCGCACAGTTCGCAGACGATCCTGACATTGCGGCTCGTCAGCGAAAGCGGAACATTCCCGGCGACCGCGCAGAGCCCCAGAACATCGAGCTCCTCCGGACTGGCGAATGCGAGCATGAGCGCCGCCGCGTCGTCCTGTCCGGGATCGGTGTCGATGATGATTTTCCGCTGTGCCATGCTGGATTCCCGATTTTGTGGATGGCCGCCTAGCTACACCGCCCCAGTTTCCGAAGCAATGACCAGCCGCCTCGCCATGCTTGCGTTCCCGCGGCATCCTTCCCATATTCCGGCGAAGCCGGCGCCATGACGGGCCGGAATTGTGGTCGCTTCGAAGGACCTGAAACATGAGCCGAACCACCCCGTTCGCGAGCCCTCTTCTCCTGGGTTTCGATGTGATGGAAAAGACCCTGGAGCGCGTGGTCAGGGCAGGCGATGGCTATCCGCCCTATAATATCGAGCGGATACTTCCCGGCTCGTCCGACGCTGCGGAGAGTCTGCGGATCACGATCGCCGTCGCCGGATTTTCCCAGAACGAACTCGACGTCACCGTCGAGGAAAACCAGTTGATCATTCGAGGTCGCCAGGCGGAGCAGCCCGAGCGGGACTATCTTTACCGCGGCATTGCTGCACGACAGTTCCAGCGGACTTTCGTGCTGGCGGACGGAATGCAGGTTGCCGGCGCGGCCCTCAGGAGCGGCCTGCTTTCCGTCGATCTCGTCCGTCCGGAACCGGCGCGGATGGTGCGAAAAATTAACATTTCCGTCCCAGAGTAGAGCAACGACATCATCGTCGTGATGCCCTCGATGTTGGAGGCTGAGATGCTCCTGAAAGAAACGAACGCGCGGCTGACGGAAACCGAACTTGCCCATCTGGGCGCCGGCGAAGTCGGCTACATCCGCAAGATCCGATACGAAGATGTCTCGCGTTGTTTCCCCGAAGCACCGTCCATGGAGCCCGGCCTCGATCTTTGGGCACTGTTCGGAGCCGACGGCACCCCGATCCTGCTGACCGACAACCGCTCCAGCACCTTCTTCAAGGCAGCTGAAGACGACCTGAAGACCGTCAGCCTTCACTAACTCTGCTCAACGATCTTTCTTTTGGAACGTCAGGTAGGCTGACGAGCGCCCTTCCCTGCGCGCCTTGGCTTCGTATCGCGTGCCGGGCCAGCCGGCGAAGGGCGTCAACCAGTCGGACGCTTCCTCCGCAAGCCATTCGAAGCCGCCATGTCGGCTGCAGTGAATCAGTGTCCAGTTGACATAGGTATCGATGTCGGAGGCGAAGAGAAACAGCCCGCCCGGCTTCAAAACTCGGTGGAACCGGTCAAGGTTCACCTGCGAGACGAAGCGACGTTTCCAGTGCTTCCGCTTCGGCCACGGGTCGGGGTAGAGGAGATCGATCCGGTCGACCGAGCCAGACGGAAGCCAGTCCAGGACCTGAGTGGCGTCGTCATCGTAGAGCCGGATGTTCCGCAGGCCGAGATCGGTCACCCGCCCCACCAGCTTGGCCATTGAATTGACGAAGGGCTCAACGCCGATGAAGCCCGTGACCGGGCTCTCCTGAGCCCTATGGATCAGATGCTCGCCGCCCCCGAAACCGATCTCGAGGCGAACCTCATCGACGGACACCGGGAAGAGGTCCACAAGTCGGCCCGGAGCGGACGCCGCCAGATCGAGCTTCAGGGCGGGCAGTACCGTAGCGAGACTTTCCGCCTGCCGGTCCCGTAGCGGCTTTCCCTTGCGCCGGCCAAAGAAGGCTTCGGTAGCGCGGCTGGGGTGCTGTTGATCGGTCATCGGCAGGGTCTTTCGGAAATGGAAAAAGCGGGCGGCTCGAAGGCCACCCGCTTTACAGTTTTCACGACGGGTCCGTAAAGCCCGGTCAGGCGGCCTTAAGCGCTTCCTTGAGCGGCTTGACGAGATCCACCTTCTCCCAGGCGAAGGAACCGTCACGCCCCGGCTTGCGGCCGAAATGGCCATACGCGGCTGTCTTCGCGTAGATCGGCTTGTTCAGGTCGAGATGGCGCCGAATACCGGATGGCGACAGGTCGACCACCTTTCGGATGGCGGCCTCGACCTGATCTTCCGTCACGCCCTTGCCTGTGCCGTGGAGATCCACATAGATCGAGAGAGGCTGTGCAATCCCGATCGCGTAGGCGATCTGGATCGTGCAGCGGTCCGCCAGGCCGGTCGCGACCACGTTCTTGGCGAGATAGCGCGCGGCATAGGCGGCCGACCGGTCGACCTTGGTCGTGTCCTTGCCCGAGAACGCACCGCCCCCATGCGGGGCAGCGCCGCCGTAGGTGTCCACGATGATCTTGCGGCCGGTGAGGCCCGCGTCTCCGTCAGGCCCGCCGATCACGAACTTGCCGGTCGGGTTGATGTACCACTTGCAGTCTTCCGAGATCTTCAGGTCGCCCAGCGCCTCGCGGATATAGGGCTCCACGACGGCGCGGACCTTCTTCGAATCCCAGTTCTCATCCAGATGCTGGGTGGAGAGGACGATCGAGTCGACACAGGCGGCCTTGCCGTTCTCGTAGCGCACCGTCACCTGGCTCTTGGCGTCGGGGCCGAGCTTGCCGGCATCGCCCTCGCCCTTCTTGCGGGCGGCGGCGAGCAGCTGGAGGATGCGGTGGGAGTAGTAGATCGGTGCAGGCATGAGGTCCGGGGTTTCGCGGCAGGCATAGCCGAACATGATCCCCTGGTCGCCGGCACCCTCGTCACCCTGCTTGTCGGCGGCACTGTCCACGCCCTGGGCGATGTCGGCCGACTGCGAGTGCAGCAGGACGTCCACCTTCACCGTGCGCCAGTTGAAGCCGGCCTGCTCGTAGCCGATATCGCGAATTGCCTTGCGGGCCGCGGACCGGAACTTCGACGGGTTGATGACGTCGCGACCGTCCTTGTCCTTCTTCATCAGGCTCGGCGGAAGCCGCACTTCGCCGGCGATGATGACGCGGTTGGTGGTCGCCAGGGTTTCGCATGCGACGCGAACCGTCCAGGGGTCGACGCCGGTCTTTGCAGCCTCACGGTAAATGAGATCGACGATCTCATCCGATATCCGGTCGCATACCTTGTCCGGGTGACCTTCCGAAACCGATTCACTGGTAAAGAGATAGCTCTCACGCATGCGGGATTCCCCTCAAGAAACAAACAGCCAACCTATTAGTAGCTCACCCGTTCAAAGACAAGGACATAAATATATCTTTATATGTAAAAATCTGCGAGCGATCCTCCTCTGCTTATAAAAAAAGCGGCCCTGCGGCCGCTTCTCGGGGTGTTTCGGTGTCGGGACGCTATTCGTCGATTTCGGCAGCAAGCGCCTTTACCAGGTCAACGATGCGACGGCGCACTTTCGGATCGGAGATCTTCACGAAGGCGCGGTTGAGCTGGAGCCCTTCCGACGAAGACAGGAAGTCGACGACGAAGTTCGAACTCGACGCCTCCTCCATCCCGGAGGCGGAAGCGCCATGATCACCGGGCGCGTCTTCGAAGAAGAAGGAAACGGGTACGTTCAGGATGCTGGAGATGTTCTGGAGACGGCTGGCACCAACCCGGTTCGTGCCTTTTTCGTATTTCTGGATCTGCTGGAAGGTGATGCCGAGGCTCTCCCCCAATTTCTCCTGGCTCATACCAAGCATGGTACGACGAAGACGAATCCGGCTTCCTACATGGATGTCGATCGGGTTCGGCTTCTTCTTGTTTTCAATCATCACTCTGTCCTGACGTTTGGTAGTCTACGAACTGCTTCGCGACTGCCGCCGGCCTGTGGCGACAGAAACGCATATCACTTCTAGACCTTGCCGAACAGAAGTGCGGATGCACTATGCAATTTTGGGGGTTTTGGGTCAATTCTGTCGGAAATTAAAACCACTGCGGGAAATGAATGCAATCAAAAACATAGCGATTTCAATCAACCAGAAGTTCATCCGGCGCGCGCTTTCGCTCCACGCACCTGTCGAAACATCGGCCAGCGGCACGTCGAGGAATGCCTTCTCGTTGAAGCTCAAACTGCCGGTGATCCGTCCCGTCGGCGCGATGATTGCGGAAATGCCGCTGTTGGCGCCCCGGATCACCGGGCGACCGGTTTCCACGGCGCGCAACCGGGCCTGCTGAAAGTGCTGGTATGGACCCGGAGTATCGCCGAACCACGCGTCGTTGGTGATGTTGAGGATCGCCGCGGTCGATCCCACCTCTCCGCCGATCTCGTCCGGGAAGATCGCCTCGTAGCAGATGAGCGGATAGAGGGCCCGGCCATCTGGAAGGGGAAGGAGCGAGCGCGACGCGGCTGCGGTAAAGCCGCCAGGCAGCGCCACAAGGCTTTCGATCCCCCACTCCTGCAGCCACTGCTCGAAGGGTACGTATTCCCCGAACGGGGTGAGGTGAACCTTGTCGGCCGCGCCGCGGATCTCGCCCCGGTCATCGATGACATAGACGGAATTGTAGTAGCGCGGCGGTGAACCGGCACCGGAATACTCGACGCGCACCGCGCCGGCCACCAGAACCTGCCCCTCCTCCAGCACGTCCGCTATCCGCGCAAGCGCATCTCGGTTCTCGGTGAGGATGAAGGGGACGGAAGTCTCCGGCCAGACGATGACGTCCGGACGCCTTTCTCCATCGGCTGGCGGCGCGGAGGACAGGGTCAGATGCTCCTCCAGGATCGCGGCCCGGTCGGAATTCTGGAGCTTGCGGGATTGGTCGAGGACCGGCTGTACGAGACGAACAATCGTCTGTGGCCCGGCGCCCGTGTCGGCGCCATCCATCACGGAAAGACGATAGGCACCGTAACCGAGATGCGCGCCCAGAAGCACGACGCCGCAGGCCAGTCCCGCAGCCAGTCCGCGCCGCGTACCGAAGAGAGCAGGCAGGGAAAAGACGAAGACGGCCAGCACCGTCACGCCGAACAATCCGATCACGGCGGCGGACTGCATCATGATCGGCGTCTGCATCGCCCCGTAGCCGATGGCATTCCAGGGAAATCCGGTCGCCACGAAGCTTCTCAGCCATTCGGCGATGCCGAACCCGAATGCGAGCGCCGCCAGCCGTCCCGGCCCGTCGGACCAGAGCATGCCGGCAAGTACCGTCGCCAGCCCGAAGAAGATGGCAAGCACGGCCGGCAGCCCGAGCACCGCAAGCGGCAAGGCCCAGGCGAACTGGTCGGCCTCGACAAGCAGCGCATTTCCAAGCCACCACAGACCCGCAAGGAAGTAGCCGAACCCGAAGGACCAGCCGAGGAGGAAGACGGAACGCTGGCGCGAAACCCAGCCGCTTTCAGGATGCGAAGCCTGCCCGTCCATCAACCAGACGAGCAGGGTGAAGGAGACGAAGAGAACGGCGAATATCCCGAACGGGGGCAATGCGAGAGCGCCGACCGCGCCTGCGGCAAACGCCAGCACGAGACGGCGCATGCCCCAGAGAAGCATCACCCTGCCCGCCAGCCGCTCCATCCGCAATCCTTCCCCTACCCCGAATCAGGACCGCAGTGTTTCAAAAATAACGCCGCATGTCCCGTCACCGGTTCTAGGAGGCATTCCGAGCGCCCGATGACGCCTGGTCGGATGAAGCCTGGCCGGCTGCCGCCACCAGACCTGCAGGAGGAGTAGCGAGGCCGGCATCCGCTTCCGTCGCGACGTCCGTCTCGCCCTTGATCTGCCGACGTCGGGTGGGCGCGCGCTTGCGCACGATGCGGACCCGCTTGATCCGCCGCGGGTCGGCCTCGAGGATGTGAAACTCGAAGCCGGGGAGAGCCTGGACGACCTCGCCCCGAACGGGGATTCGGCCGAGCGCGGAAAAGATCAGCCCTCCGAGCGTATCGACATCCTCCACACGGTCACGGATGTCGAAGTCGGGGCCGATGGCCTTTGCGATCTCCTCCAGTTCGATGCGGGCGTCGGCGACGAAGATGTCGTCGGCCGTGCGCGAGAACATGACTTCATTGTCGTCATGCTCGTCCTCGACGTCTCCGATGACCATCTCGACGATATCCTCGTGAGAGACGAGACCGTCGGTGCCGCCATATTCGTCGATGACCAGCGCCATCTGCGTTCGCGCCGCCTGCATGCTCTGGAGCAGGTCGGACGCGAGCATGGACGGCGGAACGAAGAGGATGTTGCGGATGAGCCCGGCTTCGGCGACCGTCTTGCTGAGATCCACTCGGCCGAGATCGAAGGCGGGCTTCGGCGTGCGGGCGGGCTTTTCGGTCTTCTCGCTTGCAAGCGGCATGGGCTGGGCAGGAGCCGCACGCGGCACGGACCGCCGCTTGTTGCGCGCCTGCTTGGCAAGGTAGGAAAGGAGATCGCGAATGTGGACGAAGCCGCGGGGGTCATCCAGCGTATCGCAATAGACGGGCATTCGCGACCTGCCCGTTTCCTCGAAATGTATCATCAGGTCGCCGAGCGTGATCGTCATGTCGACCGCCTCGATATCGGCTCGCGGCACCATGATGTCCTCGACACGAACCTCGCGGAACCGGAGGATGTTGTGCAGCATGGCCCGTTCTTCGGGCGAGAAGGCGCTGCTGATTCCGGCGTCGGTCATCAGCGCGTCGGCGAGATCCTCCCGCAGGCGCTCGCCCTGGGCAGGCCGCACGAGCCGTAGCATCCGGCCCCAGAATGAGCCGTGGTTTCGGAGGTGGTTCTCTCGTCGGTGCGGACTACTGTCCTCTTCCGAGGATGTGTCCGAACCGGATTTGCCCTCATGGGCGGCAATGGTCGATATGTCGTTCATCATTCCAGTTCATCGATGGGGTCTTGTCCCGCATAGGGATCAGATAGGCCAAGCTTGGCCAAAATACGAGTCTCTGTCGCTTCCATCCGTTCAGCTTCGTCCTTTTCCATGTGATCATAGCCAAACAGGTGCAGAAATCCATGCACAAGCAGATGTGTCAAATGGGCATCGAAACTCTTTTCGAGTTCCGCGGCCTCTCTCTCCACCGTCTCCCGGGCGATCACAATGTCGCCGAGCATCGGGCCCGGCATCTTGCCAGGGGTGATCGGGAATGCTGGGAAGGAGAGAACGTTGGTGGGCTTGTCCTTGCCTCGCCACTCGGCATTGATGGCGCGGATATCGTCGTCGTCGGTAAAAACGACAGACACTTCAACGGGATGATCGGGGAAAGGCTGACGTTCCGTCGCACCCAGGTAGTCGGCTGCAGTCGATAGAACCGTCCCGGCCTTCTCCGCCAACACTTCCTCGGACGCCCAGCCCGGATCTTCGACGCTTACCTGTATATCCAATTGCGGCATCAGTTCGCGATCGGTGCGTTACCGATCGACTTCCTCGCTTTCCTGGTGAACGGCGTACTGGGCGTCATACGCCTGGACGATCCGACCGACGAGCGGGTGGCGCACCACGTCGACATCCTTGAACCGGGCGACGGAAATGCCCTCGACGCCCTTCAGTATGTGCAACGCCTCGACGAGGCCGGATTTCACGCCCCGGGGCAGGTCCACCTGGCTCGGGTCGCCTGTGATGATCATGCGGGCGTTCTCGCCAAGGCGGGTCAGGAACATCTTCATCTGCATCGACGTCGTGTTCTGCGCCTCGTCGAGGATCACGGCTGCATTGGAGAGGGTTCGCCCGCGCATGAAGGCGAGAGGCGCGATCTCGATGACGCCGGCGGTGATCGCGCGCTCCACCTTGTCGCCCGGCATCATGTCATAGAGGGCGTCGTAGAGCGGCCGCAGGTAGGGGTCGACCTTTTCCTTCATGTCGCCGGGCAGGAAGCCCAGGCGCTCGCCGGCCTCCACGGCAGGGCGGGACAGGATGATACGGTCCACGGCGCCACGTTCCAGCAGCTGGGCGGCGTGCGCGACGGCCAGATAGGTCTTTCCCGTGCCGGCGGGGCCGACGCCGAACACGAGCTCCGAACGCTCCAGCGCCCGGATATAGGCGTCCTGGGTCGGGGTTCGTGCAATGATGGTCTTCTTGCGGGTCGAGATCTGCGCCATGGACAGCTTAGCCTTGCGCTCCATGGTCGGCAGTTGCAACTGGTCGTCCGCCGCAACCGCCATGCGTATCGCGCCCTCCACATCCGAAGGCTCCACGCTGCCGCCCTTCTGTAGTCGTTCATAGAGGTAATCGAGTGCACGGCGCGCCTGGTTGGTTGCCGTGACGTCGCCGGAAATCGAGACGGAATTGCCGCGGGCGAGCGCATCGATATGCAGCCGCTCCTCCAGCAACTTCAAATTCTGGTCGAATTGTCCGAAGAGTTCGCTGGCGAGCCTGTTGTTCTGGAATGTCAGCACGAAGTGGTTGGCATCGGTCGCAGCGGATCGCGGTTGACGCGCGGGTGAAGAAACCAATTCGTGTCCGTTCAAGTAGGCAAGCTCCTCGCCAGAAGGTTCAGGCTCCGATCAAATCCCGGGCCGGCTCCGCAAACAAGCTGTTTGGACCAGTTCCGATGATTCGTACCGGAATAATGTCACCTATCTGCGATGTTTTTGCATCAACATTCACAGACTGCAGCCAAGGCGATCGTCCGATCACCTGGCCCTCGTTGCGGCCGGGTTTCTCCAGCAGCAGGTCGATGACCTTTCCAACGCAGGATTTGGCGAACTCAGCCTGCTGTTTCAAGAGGAGTGCCTGCAATCTTTCGAGCCGCTCCGACTTTACCTCTTCCGCGACCTGATCGGGGAGATCCGCGCCGGGCGTGCCGGGGCGGGTGGAATACTTGAACGAGAAGGCCTGGGCATAGCCGACCGCCTCGATGATCCGCAGCGTATCGTCGAAATCCGCGTCGCTCTCGCCGGGAAAACCAACGATGAAATCCCCCGACATCGCGATATCCGGCCGTGCCGTGCGGATGCGGTCGATGAGGCGCAGGTATTCTTCCCCGGTGTGCCGGCGGTTCATTGCCTTCAGGATGCGATCGGAGCCCGACTGAACCGGAAGGTGCAGGTAGGGCATCAGCAAGCGCAGATCCCGGTGAGCTTCGATGAGGCGATCATCCATGTCTCGCGGATGACTGGTGGTGTAGCGCAGCCGCGCGAGCCCCGGCACCTCGGCCAGACCATAGAGCAGGTCGCCGAGACCCCATTGGCGGCCATTCGGCCCCTCGCCGCGCCATGCATTGACGTTCTGGCCGAGAAGGGTGATCTCGCGTACTCCCGCCTCCACCAGGCGACGCGCCTCGTCCATGATCTGGTGAAGCGGGCGCGAGACTTCGGCCCCTCGGGTATAGGGGACCACGCAGAAGGTGCAGAACTTGTCGCACCCTTCCTGCACGGTGAGGAAAGCCGTGACGCCGCGTGCGCGGATGCGCGCCTTTTCGGTGGCAGGCAGGTGCTCGAACTTGTCCTCGACCGCGTAGTCGGTGTCGACGACTCGGGTTCCCTGGCGTGCGCGGCGCAGCGCATCGGGAAGACGGTGATAGGTCTGCGGCCCGACGACGACGTCGACTGCAGGCGCGCGCCGGAGAATTTCCTCGCCTTCCGCCTGCGCGACACAGCCGGTAACGCCAATCATCAGCTCCTGGCCGTTTGCATTGCGGGCCTGCTTCATATCCCTCAGCCGGCCCAGCGCCGAATAGACCTTCTCCGCCGCCTTTTCCCGGATATGGCAGGTGTTCAGGAGGATGAGGTCCGCGTCTTCCATCTCCTCGGTCGGCACATAGCCTTCGCTGGCGAGCGCGTCACCCATGCGCACGGAATCATAGACGTTCATCTGGCAGCCATAGGTCTTGATGAAGACCTTCCGCATATTGACGGCGCCAGCCTTGTCCACGATCTCAGGAGTTGTTGCGGTATCGGTGCTCATGGCCGGCTCTTTATCGCAAGATGTGCCGCAATAGAAGAATTTGTTAGATGTCGCGCCCGCGCAGGGCGGCAAGCAGCATGCGGCGGGTCTGTGCAGCGACACTCGCACTCAGCACCTTGCGATTGTCTCCGGCGCGAAACTCGATCGTGTTCCCGAAGGAGACATCGACATCGATCGCCTGCGCCTTCAGCACCCCCATCAGATGGGGAACGAGTTCGATATCGCCCGGCCAGGCTGCGATCGGCCGATGATAGCGCCCCATCGGCATGCCCTGCACCCGCGTATAGGCAATGGCGACCGGCTGGATGTGGACGACGTTGCCGGGCACTTCGGGGACAGCGGCCGCGGCTGCACCGAACAGCGCCGACTTGATTTCCAGGACGCGATTTCCGTCCGACGTCGTACCTTCGGGAAAGAGCACGACGATCTCGCCGGCCTTCATCCGTTGCGCAATCTCGTTGACCTGACGCCCCGCCTGTCGCTTCTGCTCACGGGCCACGAAGATCGTCTTCTGCAGCTTGGCCAGCACACCGAAGACGGGCCAGGCCGCGACTTCCGACTTCGCGATGAAGGCCACGTCGGCAATCGCGCCGAGGACGAGGATGTCCTGCCAGGACGCGTGGTTGGAGGCAAGCATCAGCGGCCGCCGCCGTTCCGGTTCGCCGTGGACATGTATGCGGATGCCGAGGAGATAGCAGGCGGCGCGGTGCCAGTAGCGCGGGATGTAGCGGCGAAGCCTGAGGTCGAACGCGAGCCCGACGAGCTGGAACGGCAGGAGCACCAGCGTGACCACCGCAAGCGAGACGACGACGAAGCCAATCCGCAGCCAGGTGATCAAGCGGGGTCCTTGTCGAGAGGCACGCCATAGAGTTCCAGGCGATGTCCGACGAGACGGAAGCCATGCTCGCGGGCAATCCGCTCCTGGAGCGCCTCGATCTCGGGAGAATGGAATTCGATGACCGTTCCGGTCTCGACGTCGATCATGTGATCGTGGTGCTCCTCGGGCACCGTCTCGTAGCGGGAACGGCCGTCGCGGAAATCGTGCTTCTCGATGATGCCCTCGTCCTCGAACAGTTTCACGGTCCGGTAGACGGTAGACAGGGAAATGCGGGGGTCGACGGCGGCGGCGCGGCGGTGGAGTTCCTCGACATCGGGGTGATCATCCGATTCCTGCAGGATGCGCGCTATGACCCGGCGCTGCTCCGTCATGCGCATGCCCTTGTCGGCGCACAGTTCCTCCAGCGTCTTGGAAAGATCTGTCATGACGTTGCCGCCTCGTTCATTATCTATCCGGTGGAACTACCGAAGATTGCGCCTCATGACAAGCGCCGAGGACCGTTGCCCACCCTCGCCTTCGTAGTAGGCCGGACGCTCGGCAACCGTCAGGAATTCTAGCTTCCGGTAAAGCCGGACAGCCGGCGTGTTGGCGGCTTCGACCTCCAGGAACATCTCTTCGGCGCCCCGCTGCTCCGCCTCTCGCAGGGTTGCCTGCATCAGGCGCCAACCGAGGCCGGACCGCTCGAACTTTTCGGCGACCGCGACCGTCAGGATCTCGGCTTCACCGGCGCTCTCCCGCGCCAGCACGAAGCCTGCCGGCGGGCGCGAGAAGAAGGCGTTCGTCTGGCGCGCCATGAAGCCGAAGACGTTCGGTTGCAGCAAGAGGCTCAGGAACTCTCCGTCGCTCCACTGGCGAGGGAAGCGCTGCCCGTGGAGCTGGGACAGCTCGCGGCAGTCTTCGCTGCGGAGCGAAACGACCTCAAAATAGGGCTTCCACTGCAGGTAATCCTCGAGCATCGCAGTCAGATCCTGGGCAGCGCGTAACCGGTCTGCGGCTTCGCATCGGGCCCGCGCAGGTAAAGCGGTTTGGGGCGTCCGTCGGTTGCGGTCTTCGCCGCCCCCAGCCGGGCCACCACTGAAATGTCGAAACGATCAAGCCCTGTGGATGAGACGGCGCCGAGTGCGGGATCCCGCCCGGAGCCGGTCAGGTCTGCGGAAAGCGATGAGGCGAGCGCCGCCGCGTCCTGTGGCACCAGGGCCTGCGGCTCGCCCAGAGGGCTGCCGTCGGCCGCGAATGGCTGGACGTAGAGTTCGCCGCGCTTGGCATCCATCGCGACGACTACATTGCTGGAAGGCTCCCGTTCGAAATACGCGCCGGCGAGGGCTTCGAGCGTCGTAACGCCTACAACTTCGACGCCGAGAGAGAGTGCCAGACCGCGGGCGGCGGCGACCCCGACGCGGATACCCGTGAACGACCCCGGTCCAACGACGACCGCTATCCGCTGGATGTCCGAGAGCGAACAGCTGGCCTGCGCAAGTGCCTCGTCGATAGCCGACATCAGCCGTTCCGCATGCCCCTTGCCGATGTTATCGACGACGGAGCCCAGGATCTCGCGGGACGAGCTGTCATAAACCGCTGCGGAACAATCCACGCCCGCGGTATCAATGGCCAGGACGAGCATCAGCGATCGGCGTCTTAAAGAGCCTCGACCGACTGCACTTCCGGAACGAAGTGGCGAAGCAGGTTGTGGACGCCATGCTTCAGGGTCGCGGTGGAGGACGGGCAGCCGGAGCAGGCACCCTTCATGTTCAGGTAAACCGTCCCATCCTTGAAGCCCTTGAAGGTGATGTCGCCGCCATCCTGGGCAACCGCCGGGCGGACGCGGGTTTCCAGCAGTTCCTTGATCGTCGCGACGATGGTTTCGTCGCCTTCGTCATAGAACTCGCCTTCTTCGTCGAAGGCTTCCGCCGTGGTCGTGCCCCCGCCCATCACGGGCTGGCCGGACATGAAGTGCTCCATGATCGAGCCGAGGATGGCGGGCTTCAGGTGCTGCCACTCGCCGCTTTCCTTGGTCACGGTAATGAAGTCGTAGCCGAAATAGACCCCGGTCACTCCGGGAACCGCAAAGAGGCGGGACGCGAGCGGCGACGCTTCCGCCTCGCCTGCATTGCGAAAGTCGGCCGTACCCTTTTCCATGACGATCTTGCCGGGCAGGAATTTCAGGGTTGCCGGGTTCGGCGTTGCCTCGGTCTGAATGAACATTTTGCGTCTCCGAAGTGCCAGGGCACTTAGTTTAGAATTCTTCCAAAGAAGATAGACCCAATCATCTTTGGGTTCAAGTGCGCGTTTCGACCCGCGCCGTCAAGGCGTGTCAGCACAGCGCGTCGATCTCCTCGTCCGACAGGCTGTCGGGAAGCACGGTGACCGGGATAGGAAATATCGCGCCTCGTCCGGCAATGGCCGAGACCAGCGGACCGGGGCCTTCCTTGGCCGACGCCGCGGCCAGAACAAGGATGGCAATGTCGCGATCCTCCTCGACGAGATCGTTGATCTGGTCCGGCGCATTGCCCTCCCGGATCACCACTTCCGGATCGATACCGATCGATTCGCGCACCTTCTGGGCTGCCTTCGCCATGATCGCCTCCGCTTCCTCGCGGGCTTCGGCGCGCATTATGGCCTCAACGCCGAGCCACTGCTGGAAATCCCCGTCCGGAATGACGAACAGCAGGACGAGCCCGCCGTTGGAATTCTTGGCGCGCCGACCGGCGTAATGCACCGCCCGCTCGCATTCCGGCGTCCCATCGATGATCGCCATGAACTTGCGGCGGTGTCCCTCAAGTCGAGACAGGCGTTTTGAAACCATGGCAGCCTCTTCCTCCCGAAGCTCGGCACGGATGGCCGAGCCGCGGAATCTATACGAACGCGACGAAATGAAAACCGGGGGCGATGCGACGAAGCCGCACGCTCAGCGCAGGAAGCCGACGATGTCGAAGACATCTCCCATGACCTTCGACGCGCGGGCCCGCGCCCTCTCGCCACCGTCACGGAGGATGGCGTCGATATGCGACGTGTCATCCATCAACCGGCGCATCTCACCGGTGATCGGCGACAGGACATGAACCGCAAGATCGGCGAGAGCCGGCTTGAAGGTGGAGAACTGCTGACCGCCGAACTCCTTCAGCACATCTTCCTTCTTGCGGTCCGAAAGGGCCGCATAGATGCCGACGAGATTGTCCGCTTCGGGGCGGCCCTTGAGGCCCTCCACCTCTGACGGAAGCGAGTCCGGATCGGTCTTGGCCTTGCGGATCTTCTTCAGGATCGCGTCGGCATCATCCATGAGATTGATGCGCGACAAATCCGACGGATCGGACTTCGACATCTTCTTGGTACCGTCCTTGAGCGACATGACGCGCGGTGCCGGCCCCTCGATCAGCGGCTCGACGAGCGGGAAATAGGCATGGATCGGCTCCTCGCCGACCACCATGTCGACGCCGGTGCCGGAGGCCCGTATTTTGTCCTGGAAGTCGATGTTGAACTTTTGGGCGATATCCCGGGCGAGTTCGAGGTGCTGCTTCTGGTCGTCGCCCACCGGCACGTGCGTGGCCCGGTAGACAAGGATGTCGGCCGCCATGAGGCTCGGATAGGCCAGGAGGCCGAGGGACGCGTTCTCGCGGTCCTTTCCGGCCTTGTCCTTGAACTGCGTCATCCGGTTCATCCAGCCGATACGGGCGACACAGTTGAAAATCCACGCCAGTTCCGCGTGCTGGGGCACCGCCGACTGATTGAAGACGATATGCTTCACGGGATCCACCCCGGAGGCGATGAACGCCGCGGCAATCGAGCGTATCTGGTTGCGCAGGTCATCATGGACCAGTTGCGCCGTGATGGCGTGAAGGTCGACGACGCAGTAGATGCAATCGTTGTTTTCCTGCAGGGCGACGAACTTGCGGATCGCGCCGAGATAGTTGCCGAGATGAAGGTTGCCGGTAGGCTGCACGCCGGAAAACACGAGCGGCTGAAAAGTGGTCATACTGTCCTCAATAGGCTGGTGGAGGGCCCCAGGCCCATCGGGCCATGTAGCTAACGCTCGGGCTTATGCACCTCCGCGTTTCAGCGATCAAGAGCGCCGGCGCGCGCAACCTGGCGTGGAGACGCCCCATTCCCGCCACAATTCGCCATCCCTTGCCTCAAACGCGCCCTCCGACAGCGCGCGGCGATTCCTGCGCTCGACCTGGATTTAAGCAGCCGCGCGACCTGATGCCGCATATTTGCATAGCTGCCTATATGCACGGTTGCATACTGAATTTCTTGCACTTTTGAAAATTCCTTCCACAAAATGCGCCCACGACGACGCTTGACGAAGGCGGCGTCGCGACGACCATGAAATCACCTCAGAATAATCGTCCTTATTTAGGTCACTTTCCGGAAACATTTTCCGTCCCGCAGAGAGGGCCCGAGATGATTTTGGGCCGACATTCGGGGGATACCGTGCGCACTGTTACTCGTCTCGCGCTTGCCTCGCTACTTTCCATCGGCCTGAGCGGGGTGGCCGAAGCCGGCAGCGCGCAAAAGCGTCGCGGCAATCTTTTCAAGCACGACTATACCGCCGCCTACACGGTCCAGCGGGTCAGCGTCAGGACCAGTTGCTTTCCCTCGAAGCTGAAGGCGATCCTCGCGCATATCGCCGTCACGACAGGCAAGAAGCCGGTCGTGACGTCGGGCCATCGTCCGCGCTCCGGCCGGTCGCAGCACAGCAACTGTTATGCCGCAGACATCCGCGTTCCGGGGGTATCCGAAAGGACGATCCTGGCGGTCGCCGCGTCTGCTCCCGGCATCGGCGGTATCGGCCGATACTGCAACGGCCTCGTGCACGTGGACATCGGACCGAAACGCCGCTGGGCTCACTGCGGTAGGCGGAAATGACCCCTAGGCCTTCGGGCGCGTCCGCTTGAGGTTCCTACGGATCACGCCCACCTGGGCGCCGCCGATGAGGAAGGCGACCGGGAAGTAGACGATCACGGCAAGGCCGATCAGCCCGGCTAGCGCCCCGACCTGCTGGAGAAGCGACGCCTGTGGCGCGAGCCAGGGCGAGGCATAAGGTAGCGCATAGACCAGCGCCCCGGCCATCATTCCCGCCGAAACGATAAGCAGCAGGGTGCGGCGCAGGAGCGCCCATTCCCACGTCATGTCGCCTCGCCAAAGGAGCGTCGAGAAAAGCAGGATCGTGTTGATCCAGCCTGCCGCCGCTTCCGCGGTGGCAATTCCGCGCTCGGCAAGGATCGGGAACAGGGTGATCGCCAGTCCCGAATTGACGATGACCGAGATGATGGTGAAGCGCATGGGGGTGCGGGTATCTTCCCGTGCGTAGAAGCCCGGCTGCAGCGCCTTGATCATCACGAAGCCGGGAAGCCCTATGCCGTAGATCGCAAGGATCGAGGCGACTACCGCCGTGTTCTCCGCGGAAAAGGCACCGCGCTCGTAAAGAACGCGGATGATCGGCTGGGAAAGGACCCAGAGGCCAGCCGCAGCCGGCAGCGTCATGAACAGCACGAATTCGAGCGACCGGTTCTGGATGCCCGCTGCCTCCTTCATGTGCCCGCCCTTCAGCGCGCGCGACAGTTCAGGCAGGAGGACCACGCCGACCGCCACCCCGACAACGCCCAGCGGCAGTTGATAGATGCGATCGGCATACTGGAGCGCCGCAATAGCTCCTTCCTTGCCGGACGCGATTGCCTGACCGATGATCTGGTTGATCTGCGTTATGCCGCCGGTGATTGCCGCCGGGACCGCAAGGATGAGGAGCCGCTTGACGTTGGGCGTCATCCGCGGACGGCGAAATCCGATGTTGATGCCGGCCTGGCGCACGCCGACATAGACGACCGCAAGCTGGAGAACACCGGCAACGAGGACGCTCCAGGAGAGGTACCAGGCCGTCGCCAGCGGATCGGCCCCGTCCCACCAGGCATAGGCGAGCGCCGCGATCATTACGACGTTCAGGAAGACGGGCGCGATTGCGGCCGCGAAGAAACGATGCAGCGAATTCAGCATCCCGCTCATCATGGCGGTGAGCGACATGCACATGAGATAGGGAAACATGACCGCCGCGAGCCGGACCGTCAGCGCCGACTTTGCCTCGTCGCCGGCAAAGCCCGGGGCGATGATCCAGTCCACCAGCCAGGGCATGGCCAGTTCCATCGCGATCGTGATCAGCAGCAGCGCCGAGAACAGAACGCCGAAGACCTCCTCGGAGAACCGCTTGGCACCTTCGACGCCATGCGCCTCGATTTCCTTGGAGAAGAGCGGAACGAAGGCGGCGTTGAACGCGCCCTCGGCGAACAGCCGGCGGAACAGGTTGGGAAAGCGGAAAGCCGCATAGAAGACGTCCGCCATTGGCCCCGTGCCGAGCGCGGCCGCCATCATGGTTTCACGCGCAAAACCGAAGATGCGGCTGCCGAGGGTGGCGCCGCCGACAGTCGCGAACTTGCGGACGAGGCTCATGCGTCGGCCTTCGGTCGGCGCGGCGTGGCCGGGACGCGACGCGCCGGCGCGGGAGCCGGGGCAATGATGCCGGAGGGCATGCCGCTGCGCAACTCGTCCTCCTGCTCGGCCATCACCGCCTTCAGCCGCGCGGAAATGTTGCCCTGCCGGTTCTCGTTGGTGATCTTCGCCCCCACGAGGTCCGTCACATAGAACGTATCGATCACCTTCTCGCCGAAGGTGGTGATGCGTGCCGAGTGGATGTCAAGCGAAAGATCGGCAAGGACCGCCGTGACTTCCGCCAGCAGGCCCGGACGGTCGAGGCATTCCACCTCGACGACGGTGAACTTGTTCGACAGGCCGTTCGAGATGATCACCGAAGGCGGGATCGTGAACATCTTGGTGCGTCGCTTGGCTTTCGCCCGCGTGGCGATGACTTCCGGCAACCGCTTCCTGCCCGAGAGCACGTCCTCGATCATGCGGCCGATCGTTGCGGCGCGGCGAAGCTCGTCTTCGTCGCCGGGAAACTCCCGATTGACCACGATCGTGTCTAGCGCACGGCCATCGGACGTCGTGAAGATCTGCGCGTCGGCAATATTCGCTCCGGCCGCGGCACAGGCGCCCGCAATGACGGACAGCAACCGGGGATGGTCCGGGGCGAGAACCGTGATCTCGGTGATCGCGTGGAAGGAATGGGTCCTGACCGTGGTCGCCAGCGCCTGCCCCTTCTGGTCGGTGTCGCGGATGAAGCGAGCGTGGCGGACCTGGTCCTCCAGCGGCACCGAGAGAAGATAGGGCTGGTAATGCAGCCGCGAATAGACCCGCCGGTCCTTCTGGCTCCAGTCGGCGAGGGCGTCGAACAGTTCCTCCTCCGCCTGCTGGGCCCGCTCCTTGCGCGAGAGTTCCGAGAACCCGCCGGAAAGCAGAAGCTCGGTCTCGTAGTAGAGCGTGCGCAGCAACTGCCCCTTCCAGCCGTTCCAGACACCGGGGCCAACCGCGCGGATGTCGCAGATCGTCAGGATCAGCAGAAGCTTCAACCGGTCCATGGACTGGACCTTCTCGGCGAAGTCGGTGATCGTCTTGCGGTCGTGGAGGTCGCGGGTCTGGGCTGTCATCGACATCAGCAGATGTTCCTCGATCAGCCAGACGACCAGTTCGGTCTGCTTGGTATTGAGGCCGAAGCGCGGGCAGAGCTTGCGGGCGATGCGAGCTCCGGCGATCGAGTGATCTTCCTGCCGCCCCTTGGCGATGTCGTGCAGCAGCACCGCGACATAGAGGGCTTCGCGCTCCTCGACGGACGGCATCAGCTTGTTAGCGAGCGGGTGGATCTCCGCCGCGCGGCCGTTATCGACTTCCGCCAGCGCATCGACGGAGCGGATCAGATGCTCGTCCACCGTATAGTGGTGATACATGTTGAACTGCATCATCGAGACGATCCGGCCGAAATCGGGAATGAACCGGCCGAGCACGCCTGCCTCGTTCATGCGGCGCAGCATCAGCGCCGGCTGCCGCCGCGACGTCAGCATCGAGAGGAAGAGGCGGTTCGCTTCCTCGTTTTCCCTCACCTCGCCGCTGATCAGCGAGAGCGAGCGGGTTACCCGCTTCAAGGCGTCCGGATGGAATTCGAGGCCGTTGATATCGGCAACGTGAAAGAAGCGGATGATGTTGACCGGGTCACGCTTGAAGACATCGGGATCGGCAAGGGTGATCCTGCCGCGGTCCTGTACGAAATCGACGGTACCGGGGATCTTGTGCAGACGCTTGGTGAAGCGCGAGATCACCCGTTTCAGGCCCGGCGCTTCCTTGGCCTGCTCGTCCTCGAGGGCGGCGCAGAAGATGCGCGTCAGGTCGCCGACATCCTTCGCCACCAGGAAGTAGTGCTTCATGAAGCGCTCGACGGCCGAAAGTCCGGGCCGCGAATGATAGCCGAGGCTTTCGGCGATCTCGCGCTGGATGTCGAATGACAGCCGCTCCTCGGCCTTGCCCGTGAGGAAGTGCATGTGGCAACGGACCGCCCAGAGGAAATCCTCCGACTTCTGGAAGACCTTCCACTCGTGGCGCGACAGGACTCCCAGCTTGACGAGTTCCTGGGCATTGCGGATGCGGTAGTAGTACTTGGCGATCCAGAAGAGCGTGTGGAGGTCTCGCAGGCCGCCCTTGCCCTCCTTGATATTCGGCTCGACCAGATAACGGGTGTCGCCGGCCTTCTGGTGGCGCACGTCCCGTTCCGCGAGCTTCGCGGCGACGAATTCCTCGCCCGTGCCGGCGACGATCTCCGTGTCGAAGCGTTTTTCCAGTTCGGAAACAAGGCCCTCGGCGCCGCAGATATAGCGGCTTTCCAGGATCGCCGTGCGGATCGTCATGTCCGACTTGGCAAGCTGGATGCACTCCTCGACCGTGCGCGTCGCATGGCCGACCTTGAAGCCCATGTCCCATAGCACGTAGAGCAGAAACTCGATCGCCTTGCGCATGGCGTCGGAATTCCTTGCGGGAAGAAGGAAGAGCAGGTCCACGTCCGAACCGGGAGCCAACGTGTCCCGGCCATAGCCGCCGACCGCGGCCGCCGCGGTCATGCCGGCTTCGGGATGGAGCTTCTCGGCGACCGCTTCGTGCAGTGCCCGGATCAGGTTGTCCTGAAGCCAGGACAGGCGCTGGGCGCAGGCAAGGCCACCGCCATCCTCGTCGAGAAGTCGCCGGATCGTCTTGCGACCTTCCGTGTTTGCAGTCCGCAAGACCGCAAGCACCTTGGCGCGCCGGTCCAGAACAGGCTCGTTTTCGTCCTGCAGGGCAGCAAGGCAATCGGCCCGCAGCTTTTCCACATCGAGGATGTCGGAGAGATCGATCGCGTCCTGAACCATGTTATCCTGCTGCTGCCGGCCCGACTGGAGGCTATATCCGCTCCGCTGCAGGCTGGCCAACGTTTATCATCATGCGGTGTTCACACTGTCTCTATTCGCTCCGCAATTCCTTGCGCAACGCATAGAGCGCCTCAAGGGCTTCGCGCGGGGTCATGTCATCGGGATTGATGGCCTTCAGCGCCTCCTCCACCTTCGATGGCCCTGCCTTACGATGTTCCTCTCTCCGGACGGCCACCTGGAACAGCGGCAGGTCGTCGATCAGCTGGCTGGCCGGGTTCTTCCGGTCGGAATCCTCCAGCTTCGTCAGAACGTCCCTTGCCCGGGCCACAACGGAGGCCGGAAGGCCGGCAAGGCGGGCGACCTGGATGCCGTAGGAGCGGTCTGCGGCACCGGGGCCGACTTCATGGAGGAAGACCACCTCGCCGTCCCACTCCTTGACCCGCATCGTCGCATTGGAAAGCCGGTTCAGCTTCTCCGACAGGACCGTCAGTTCGTGGAAATGCGTCGCAAAGAGCCCGCGGCAGCGATTGACCTCATGCAGGTGCTCGACCGCCGCCCATGCGATGGAAAGGCCGTCGAAGGTCGCCGTTCCGCGCCCTATCTCGTCGAGGATGACCAGCGAGCGGTCCGTCGCCTGGTTGAGGATCGCCGCCGTCTCGACCATCTCGACCATGAATGTCGACCGGCCGCGGGCGAGGTCGTCGGAAGCGCCGACACGCGAAAAGAGCCGGTCTACCACGCCGATATGCGCGGAGGCCGCGGGCACGAAGGAACCCATCTGGGCGAGCACGGCAATCAGCGCGTTCTGCCGGAGGAAGGTCGACTTGCCGCCCATGTTGGGGCCCGTCAGCAGCCAGAGCGCGCCGAATTCCCCGTCCTCCGACGGCGAGAGGTCGCAGTCATTCGCGATGAAGGGCCCTTCCGACTGCCGCCGAAGCGCCTGCTCCACGACGGGATGGCGGCCGCCCTCGATGGCGAACATCCGAGAAGCGTCCACCGTCGGCCGGCGATAGCCCCACTCTTCGGCCAGGAGGGCAAGGCCCGCCGCCACGTCGATCACGGCGATTGCCCGGGCACCCTTCTTGATCGCTTCGGCATTGCCGGTCACGGCCTCGACCATGCGGTCGAAGGCCGCCAGCTCGATTGCCAGCGCGCGATCCGCGGCATTAGCGATCCGGCTTTCCAGGTCCGCAAGCTCGGTCGTGGTGAAGCGCATCGCATTCGCCATGGTCTGGCGATGGATGAAGCGCGCCTTGGCCTCCGGCCCCTCGGTCATCGGACCGGCATTGCCGGCGGTGACTTCGATGAAATATCCCAGGACGTTATTGTGCTTGATCTTGAGGGAGCGGATGCCGGTTTCCTCGGCATACTGCAGTTGCAGCCCGGCGATGACCCGGCGGGACTGGTCGCGCAGGGCGCGCACCTCGTCCAGGTCAGCGTCGGCCCCCTCCCGCAGGAACCCTCCGTCGCGCTTCAGGAGCGGCAGGTCGTCGGCCAACATCTCCCCGAGCTGCTGCTCCAGATTTTCGGGCAGCGACCGGAGGTCTTCGAGCGCCGCGCCGAGTTCCTCCGGCAGCATGGACTTTTCCAGGAAGGCCGCGACGGCACGCGAAACCTCAAGCCCCCGCCTGATGGCTCCGAGATCCCTCGGGCCGCCGCGGTCGAGCGCGAGACGGGAAAGCGCCCGCGGCATGTCGGGAACATGCTTCAAGGCCGCACGAAGTTCGGAGCACAGCGAAGGTTCCTCGATCAGGAAGGATATAGAGTCCAGCCTGCGGTTGATCTGCGACGGGTCGGTCAGCGGCGACATCAGCCTTTCGGCGAGTAGGCGGGCGCCACCGCCCGTCACGGTACGATCGATCGTCTTCAGGAGGGTCCCCTCCCGATCTCCGGAAAGGGTCCGGGTCAGCTCGAGATTGCCGCGCGTGGCAGGGTCGATGAAGAGCGTGGATGCGGCGCTTTCGCGCTCGGGGATGCCGAGCGGCGGCCGCTCGGCAATCTGCGTCTTCTCCACATAGGCGATCGCCGCTGCCGCCGCCGCCAGTTCCGCGCGGGAAAAGCTGCCGAAACCGTCGAGGGTGCCGACGCCGAAATAGCGGACGATACGTCCCTCGGCGCTCGCGCTGTCGAAGAGGATGCCCGGTTGCGGGACCGCGACCTTGCCCAGGACGTCGAAAACCGGCTTCAGGTCGGCGTCCTGGAACATGGTGTCCGGCACGATCAACTCGCGCGGGTCGATCCGCAGGATGTCGGCAAGCAGCCGCGACTGATCGGTCTCGGCGAGCCGGAAGACGCCCGTCGAGATGTCGATCCACGCGAGCGCCAGCTGCGGTTCAGCGCCGCCGCGGATACGGGCAAGCGCCATCAGGTAATTGGATTCCGAGGGAGAAAGCAGCTTTTCCTCGGTCAGGGTCCCCGGCGTCACGAGCCTGACGACGTCGCGCTTCACCACCGACTTCGAGCCGCGCTTCTTCGCTTCCGCCGGGTCCTCGACCTGCTCGCAAACCGCGACCCGGAAGCCTAGCGAAATCAGCTTCTGAAGATAGTCGTCGGCAGCGTGGATCGGGACGCCGCACATCGGGATGTCCTGACCCATGTGCTGCCCTCGCCGGGTCAGCGTGATCCCGAGCGCGCGCGACGCTTCCACCGCATCTTCGAAGAAGAGCTCGTAGAAATCTCCCATCCGATAGAACAGGAGCGATCCCGGGTTGTTCGCCTTGATCTCGATATACTGTTCCATCATCGGCGTGGCCGATGCGCGGCTTTCCGCCGTGGCCAGTTCGGCGGCGGTCAGGGCGTCGATGGAGAATCTTTCAAATTGCGTCACGGAACCGGTTTTTTGTTGCGCAGGGGAATTGGCAACACTATCGATGTTGGCCCCGGAAATACAACAGCTGCCGCGGCCGTAACAACGGCTGCCCACAGGAAGCTGGGAGGAAGAATGCCCCTGAACGAGAAGGCCACCCGATCGCGCACGTCGGTAACGGAGATCGAAGCGCTTGCCTTTCATGCCGAAGGCCGACCCGGCAAGCTTGAAATCACTCCCACCAAGCCAATGGCGACGCAGCGGGACCTGTCACTGGCCTACTCGCCGGGCGTCGCCGTTCCCGTCAAGGCGATCGCCGCCGATCCCGCCACCGCCTACGACTACACGGCGCGCGGCAACATGGTGGCCGTGATCTCCAACGGCACCGCCATCCTGGGACTGGGAAATCTGGGTGCGCTGGCCTCGAAGCCGGTCATGGAAGGCAAGGCCGTGCTGTTCAAGCGCTTCGCCGATGTCGATTCCATCGACCTCGAGGTCGACACGGAGAATGTCGACGAGTTCGTCAACTGCGTGCGGTTCCTCGGCCCCTCGTTCGGAGGCATCAACCTCGAGGACATCAAGGCGCCGGAATGCTTCATCATCGAGAGCCGCCTTCGCGAACTGATGGATATCCCGGTCTTCCATGACGACCAGCACGGGACCGCGATCATCGCGGCAGCGGGCCTCGTCAACGCGCTTGAGCTGACAGGACGGGACCTCCGCACCACCCGCCTCGTCTGCAACGGCGCCGGCGCGGCCGCGATCGCCTGCGTCGAACTCATCAAGGCGATGGGCTTCAACGCGGACAACATCATCCTCTGCGACACCAAGGGCGTCATCTACCAGGGCCGCACCGAGGGCATGAACCAGTGGAAATCCGCCCATGCCGTCAAAACGGACAGGCGGACGCTCGCTGAGGCGATGAACGGTGCCGATGTCGTCTTCGGCCTGTCGCAGAAGGGCGCCTTCTCCGAAGAGATGATCCGATCGATGGCCGACAGGCCGATCATCTTTGCGATGGCCAATCCCGACCCGGAGATCACGCCGGAGGAAGTCGCCCGCATCCGCGACGACGCGATCATGGCGACCGGCCGCTCCGACTACCCCAACCAGGTGAACAACGTTCTAGGCTTCCCCTACATTTTCCGCGGCGCGCTCGACGTGCGGGCGACGCAGATCAACGACGAGATGAAGATCGCCGCAGTGCGGGCTCTCGCGAGCCTGGCCCGCGAGGACGTGCCGGACGATGTCGCCGCAGCGTATCAGGGGAACCGCCCGATATTCGGATCGCAGTACATCATTCCCGTGCCCTTCGATCCGCGACTGATCTCGGCCATTCCGGTCGCGGTTGCCCAAGCCGCCATGGAAAGCGGCGTCGCGCAGAAGAACATTCCCGACCTTGCCGCCTATGCGCGCGAACTGTCGGCACGACGCGACCCGATCGCGGCGACGACACAGGGCATCTACGAGCGCGTGCGTCGCTTCCCCAAGCGCGTCGTGTTCGCCGAGGCCGAGGAAGAGCAGGTCATGCGGGCGGCCGTTTCGTTTGCCCATCACCAGCTCGGCACCGCCATCCTGCTCGGACGCGACGACGTCATCCGCACGACCGCGGAAAAGGCCGGAATCGATCTCGACCGGCCGAACATCGAGATCGTCAATGCCCGCCTTTCGACGCGCGTGGACGCCTATGTCGACTATCTCTACGAACGCCTGCAGCGAAAGGGCTTCCTGCTGCGGGACGTGCAGCGCCTGATCCACAATGACCGCAACCATTTTGCCGCGACCATGGTCGCAGTCGGCGATGCGGATGCGATGGTGACGGGGACAACCCGGAACTATGCAACGGCGCTGCAGGATATCCGCCGCTGCATCGACACGAAGCCCGGCCATCGCGTCATCGGCGTATCGCTTGCGCTGTCCCGCGGACGGACGGTGTTCGTCGCCGATACCGCGGTTCACGACATGCCGACCGCCGAGGAACTCGCCGATATCGCGGTCGAGGCAGCGAGCGTCGCGCGCCGCATGGCATACGAGCCGCGCGTCGCGCTCCTCGCCTATTCCACCTTCGGCCAGCCTACCGGGGAACGTTCCGAACGGGTGCGGGAAGCCGTGAAAATCCTCGACCGTCGCCGCGTGGACTTCGAGTATGACGGCGAGATGGGTGCCGATGTGGCACTCAACCCGCAGCGGATGGAACAGTATCCCTTCTGCCGCCTCTCCGGAACCGCGAACGTGCTGGTGATGCCTGCCATCCATTCCGCGTCGATCTCGACGCGCATGCTGGCCGAGCTGGGTGCCGCGACGGTGATCGGCCCGCTGCTCGTGGGGCTGGACAAGTCGGTGCAGATCACCTCGATGGGCGCCAAGGATTCCGACATCGTGAACATGGCGGCGATCGCCGCCTACAACGCCGGCACTTAGCGATCAACTGGCAAAGCGTCCGGCGTCCGCACCGTAATAGTTGATATAGCGGTGAGAGATCGCGGAGATCGGAAGGACGACCAGCACGTCGGTCGTATTGAAGGCGGCGTCGACCACGGCGCCGTCTCCGATCATGGCGCCGAGGCGGAGATAGCCCTTCACCAGCGGCGGCATCGCCGCCAGCGCCTTGCGCGCATTCACGCCTTCCCGCGGCATGAGATCCATATCCCGCCGAAGTTCCGGCCGGGCCTGGACGGCCCATTCACCCGTCGCATTCACGTTATGATGGAGAAATGACAGCGCCAGCGCGTGCTCCTCCGGGCGAACGCCCGGGAAGGATGCGCAGCCGAACATGGCGGAGATGCCGTGCTTCAGCGCATAGGCCCAGTTGCCCTGCCAGAGAAGCTCGACCGTGCGCTTCGTCCTGTAGGCCGGCAGCACGCAGGAGCGGCCGAGTTCCATGAACTGCTTGTCCGGATGACGTGCCAGAAGCGGTGCAAGGTCAAACTCCGAGGCACTGTAGAAGCCGCCGTTGGCGGTCGCCACCTGATGGCGCAACAGGCGATAGGTACCGACGATCTGTTCCTCGATCTCGCCGTCGACAGAGCGATCGACCACCAGAAGATGGTCGCAGATGGCATCGAAGGCGTCGATGTCTCGGCGCAGGCGCATGGCCTCTGGCGGCAGCTGGGCCTTCATCTCTTCGACAAAGACGCGGTAGCGGACAGCCTGTGCCGCATCCACTTCCCGCGCGGTTCGGGCCAGGCGGGTCTCAAGGCTGCCGATCCGCCCGAGAATCTCGTCGGCCGGATGCTGAACCACGATGTGGGTGGGGTTCGCGTTCACGTCATGCTTCAGAAGGTCTAGCGCCATGGTGATTTGCCCCGCAGGTCCAATTCACCGCCGTCTAATCATCTTCCCGCAACAGAAAAATGACAGCAACTGTCACAATAGGTTCCAGCGGCACCCGTCGTCAATGCAGTTCCTTCGACAAGGGCGCGTGCCCGCCTCCTCGCCCTGCTCCCGGCGCGGGCATATGGCCGGGCCGCCGCCGCAGGGCCGAGAGATTTCTACTCTTTCGTGCGGGCGCGGGACGCCCTTGCACCGACGAGTTCGTCCAGGATGACGAGAGCGGCCCCGACGGAAATGAAGCTGTCGGCGAGGTTGAAGACGGCGAAGGACCAGGTGCTCGTATAGAAGAGAATGTAGTCGATCACGTGCCCGTAGACGAAACCGTCTATCAGGTTGCCGATGGCTCCCGCGACAATGAGGGTGAAGCCCAGTTGGGCGAGCCACCGCTCCGCGGGCGTCCGGCGCCACAGCCAGAAGACGAAGGCGACGATGATTATCCGCATGCCGACGATGAACTCCCGCTCCATTCCGGAGAGAAGGGAGAATGCCACACCAAGATTATAGGTACGGTAGAGCGCCAGCATCGGAAGCACGGGAACGGCTTCCTCGAGCGGCAGATAGTGCTCCACCGCAAGCTTGATCGCCTGATCCAGCAGGACGGCAAGGACAATCAGCGCTGCAATCACGAGCGGCCGGGAGAACATGGACGGGTTCGCCGCAGTCATTTCGCATCCTCGAGTTTCAGGAGGTGTCGGCGGGCCTCGAAGAGCATGACGGCGGTCGCCACCGCAAGATTGAGGCTGTCGGCCCTGCCCTGCTGCGGAATGCGGACCAGTCGATCAGCCGCCTTGGCGAGCGCCTCGGGCAGGCCGGACTGCTCGTTGCCCATCAGCAGGACCGTCGGTTTCTTGTCGTAATCAACCGTCCGGTAATCGACGGCGCCGGCCAGGTGCGTCGCGACCACCTGCGCCCCCGAGCGCTTCTGCCAGGCGAAGAACTCCTCCGTCGTCGCCCTGGCGAGCGGTACTGCGAAGACCGATCCCATCGTGGCGCGAACGGTTTCAAGCGAGAAGGGGTCTGTACATTCGCCGACGAGTATCACCCCGGAGGCCCCGGCCGCGTCCGCCGTACGGATGATCGTGCCGAGATTGCCCGGATCGCGCACGCGATCGAGCGCCACATAGGTCGTCCCCTTCGCGGGCTGCAGATCATTGAGCGGCGCCCAGCGCTGCTCGAAAATCCCCACAACCATTTGCGGATTGTCCCGCCGCGTGATGGAGGAAAGAACCTTCTCGCTCACTTCGAGCACCAGCCCGCCCTTGGCGACCGTCCGGGCGGCGACCTGTTCCACGAGGGGCTTTCCCTTGGCCGCCTTGGCGTAGACGAGTATGCGGATCGTCCAGCCGAGTTCCAGGGCATCGATGACGAGCTTCAGCCCTTCCGCCATGAAGGTTCCGCTCTGCTCGCGGTCCTTCTTGTTGCTGAGGGCCTTGATGTCCTTGACGATCGGGTTGGAGAGGCTGGTGACCTCCTTGACCTGGCCGACGCGGCCGGAGCCGCCTTTGTTATTGTCGTAGTTCATTCGCGCACCCAGCGGCTGAAGAGAGACGTGGACAAGGCGCGGCCGGAAGCATTGCCGTCGATGCCTGTCTCGCGGATCACCAGCTCGCCGGATTCCACCAATCCGCCGGCGCCGCGCATCGTTTCGCGCATCAGTTCATGAATAGAGTAGAAGCTCGCCCGGATGGAATAGGCAGTCAGTACCAGCCCGACAGCACGTGGTGACAGAAGTTCACGGCACACGTCCAGCATCACGGGCAGGTGCTCGAACAGATGCCAGACCTCGCCGTTTGGACCACGGCCGAACTTCGGCGGATCGGTAAGAATGATGTCGTAGCGGTTGCCGCGGCGCTCCTCCCGCTGGATGAACTTCATGGCGTCTTCGCATATCCAGCGGATCGGGGCCCGATCAAGGCGCGACAATGCTTGGTTCTCGCGAGCCCAGCCGATCGCCTTCTTCGATGCATCCACATGGGTCACCTCCGCACCGGCAGCGGCTGCGACGAGCGAAGCCACTCCGGTGTAGCCGAACAGGTTCAGCACCTTGAGCGGACGATCCGCAGCCTCGACCTGCCGCTTCATCCATTCCCAGTGGACGATCTGTTCCGGGAACACGCCGACATGGCGGAACGAGGTGAAGCGACCGAGGAAATCGACCCCGAGCAGCGTCAGGGGCCAGGTTTCACCCAGCGCTTCCTTGGGAAAGCGCCAGCGCCCGATACCGTCCTCGTCGGTATCTCCGGTGAAGACGGCATCAGCCTTCTGCCACTCCGCGGCGGAAAGTGACGGCTGCCACAGAGCCTGCGCCTCGGGCCGGACGATCCGATAGGGGCCGTACTGTTCCAGCTTCAGGCCGTTGCCGCTGTCGATGAGGTGAAAGTCTCCCGCGCCGGAGGATTCCAGGATCACCGGGACCCGCTCCGGGGGCCGTTCGCCGAGCCTCGCGATGAGGGCTCGCTGCGGGGCAGGCTCGGTCGCCGCCTTGCCGCCGGCGATTGCCGCTTCCTGCCTCTGTGGCTTGGCCGGCCTGTCAGGACGGGGACGGCTTGACTGCGGGCTACCGCTCCTCCCGGGCCTCCGCTCCGTACGTTTTTCCCTGTTCTTCACTGCATGTCCGATCGGTTGACGTTTCGGGTGCAAATAGCATCGGCCCGCCTGTTGGCAAAGGACTTTAAAGACTACAAAAGCCTGTCGGAAGGCCCCTTCTCGGGGCCCTCAAATAGGGATGCGTTGACTTTCGCAATCCACAGGCGTAGAAGCCCGCCGCAATTGCAACGGACAAAAGCAAGCACCCTTACCCACTTCGGTCATACCTTCTAAAAGCGTCCCGGCGCCGCGTGAAGCGCTTGGATGAGGTGGATGGTTGGCGTAGACTGAAACACGCAAGTCACAATAAGAAGGAACCAATCCATGAACGTGCGTGTATCTGGTAAACAGATGGAGATCGGTGACTCGTTCCGCCAGCGGATCGAGGATCAGATCGGCGAGGCTGTGGCCAAGTACTTCGACGGGGGCTACGCAGGTCAGGTGATCGTGGAGAAATCCGGGTCGCGTTTCTCGGCCGATTGCAAGATACATCTCGATACCGGCATCGTCCTGCATGCAGCAGGCCAGGCCAACGATCCGCAGCTGTGCTTCGATGCCGCCGCAGAGCGGATCGAAAAGCGCCTTCGCCGCTACAAGCGCAAGCTGAAGGACCATCATGGGGGTTCCCATGGCAACGGGCAGGCGGAAATCGCCTATACCGTCATGGATGCCATTCCGGAAGAAGATGAGGAACTGCCCGAGGATTTCGCGCCGACTATCGTGGCGGAAAGTTCGAAGCAGTTGCGTACAATGTCGGTTGCCACTGCCGTCATGGCTCTGGACATGACCGACGAACCGATCCTGCTGTTCAGGAGCCCCGGCAAGGAGGACCTGAACATCGTCTATCGCCGCAATGACGGCAATATCGGCTGGATCGACTCCACCAATATCAAAGGCTAACGATTCTGGGAGAGCGTCGGCAACGGCGCTCCCTCCACCTTGCGGTGGTAAAAAGGAAGAAGAGAATGGCTTTGGCAGATTTGCTGCAGCAAGATGCGATTATTCCCGCCCTCAAAGTGAATTCCAAGAAGCAACTGTTGCAGGAGTTGGCCGCGAAGGCCTCCAAGCTCACCGGAGTTGCGGAGCGGGAGATCTTCGACGTCATCCTGCAGCGGGAAAGACTGGGCTCCACTGGTGTCGGCCATGGCGTGGCCATTCCGCACGGCAAGCTCAGCAGCATTTCGTCCATCAGCGGCGTGTTTGCGCGTCTTGAAACGCCGGTGGACTTCGAGGCTCTCGACGATCAGCCCGTCGACCTCGTATTCCTTCTGCTCGCTCCGGAAGGCGCGGGAGCAGACCACCTCAAGGCCCTTTCGCGGATTGCTCGCGTGCTGCGCGATCAGGAACTGGTCGCCAAGCTGCGTCAGACCGATTCCGCATCGGCCATCTATGCTTTCCTGAACGAGGAACAGGCCAACGCGGCCTGATCGCCAGGGCTGAAGGCAAAACAAAAAAAGCCGCCCGGCGCCGATGGCAGCGGGCGGCTTTCTCTTTTTCAGGGCCGGGTCAACCGCCCGTCTTTTCGCTCTCTCCGGCAGCAGCCGCTTCCACCTTCGGGCCGCCCTTCGAAACGCCTACCATGGCCGGCCGCAGCACGCGGTCGCCGATCGTGTAGCCCGCCTGGACGACCTGGAGAACGGTGTTGTTCGGCACGTCGGCGTTCGGGATCTCGAACATCGCCTGATGGAAATTGGGGTCGAACTTCTGGCCCTCTGCGTCCATCTTCTTCACGCCGTGACGCTCCAGCGCGGACAGCATCGAACGCTCGGTCATCTCGACGCCTTCAAGCAGCGCGGTGAGGCTCTGGTCGGCCGCGGCCCGGACTTCGGCCGGCACGGCATCGATCGCCCGGCGAAGATTGTCGGACACGGCGAGCATGTCGCGTGCGAAACCGGCGACGGAATAGGACTTGGCGTCCTTGACGTCGCGCTCGGTGCGCCGGCGAAGGTTTTCCATTTCCGCGGCCATGCGCAGGAAACGGTCGCGAAGTTCGGCGTTTTCAGCCTTGATGGTCTCGACGGGATCCGGCTCCGCAGCCTGTGCATCTCCCGCAGCCGTTGCCTCATCCTGCAGGCCGGGCGCCATGGCCTCCGCAGCGCTGTCCAGGGCAGTTTCATGCTGGCCCGCGTCAGGTCCGTTTTTCTTCGTTTCGTCGGTCATGACCTTCTCCGGTGTATTCGTTCACAAAGTCGTGCCCGATATCGAGGTTCGAACCTCAAAAATCAAGACTGATGCAAGAATGGGATGTCATCGGGGCTGGCGGGTGAGCCTTGCAAGAAGCTGGGCGGTGTAATCGACCATGGGGACGACACGGGAATAGTTGAGACGCGTGGGGCCGATCACGCCGACGGCGCCGACGATGCGTTCCTCCTGATCCCTGTAGGGCGCCACGATGAGCGAGGAGCCCGACAGCGAGAACAGCTTGTTCTCCGAGCCTATGAAGATCCTGACGCCCGGGCCACTCTCGGCAAGGTTCAGGATCTCGATAAGACTGTCCTTCTTCTCCAGGTCGTCGAAGAGCAGGCGCAGCCTGTCCAGGTCGTCAAGATCGGTCATGCCTTCCAGGAGGTTGGCCCGGCCGCGCACGATAAGCTGGTTCGGCTTGCCGTCCTCGCGCGTTCCCGACCACACCGCCAGGCCACGCTCAACGAGTTCCTGGGACAGGGCGGTGAGTTCGGTCTGGACCTGCGTCTTCAGCTTCTCCAGCTCGGAGCGAAGCTCGAAGAGCGTCTGGCCCGCCAGATGGGCGTTCAGAAAATTTGCCGCCTCGGTCAGCTGCGAAGACGTCACGCCCGCAGGCAGTTCGATGATCCGGTTCTCGACCTGATTGTGCTCTCCCACCAGGACGGCGAGCGCCTTGGTCGGCTCCAGACGGATGAACTCCACATGCTTGAGGAGCGGGTCGTTCTTGGTCGTCACCACGATGCCCGCACCGCGCGACACACCGGATAGCATCCGGCTCGCGTCGTTCATCAGGCTTTCCAGCGGCCGGTCGCGATCCTCCAGACGGATCTGGCGGTCGATGCTGGTCCGCTCTTCCTCGGAAAGATCGCCGACCTGCATGAAGGCATCGACGAAGAAGCGCAGGCCGGACTGGGTCGGCAACCGTCCTGCGCTGACGTGCGGCGCATAGATAAGGCCCAGTTCCTCGAGGTCACTCATGACATTGCGGACGGATGCCGGCGAGAGCGACATGGGCAGGAGGCGCGAGAGATTTCGAGACCCGACCGGCTCTCCCGTTTCGAGGTAGCTTTCAACGATGCTCCTGAAGATCTCGCGCGAACGGTCGTCGAGTACCGCGCGGCTTTCCCTTCGTCCCATCAATCCCATTTTTTCTTTGAGCTCTCTGCTTCGTACTGGACGAATATAGTCATCCGCCGATGTCTTCGCCACACGGAAAGTTCTGCACGGTTGCGGATGCACGAGGCCGCTCCGAGCCTTTTTCTTTGCAAATGACGGGCGAGGCCCGTAGAACGCCTTACCAATTCTCAGGAGCATGACATGCGGCCTTCAGGCAGAAAAACCGACCAGATGCGCGCCGTTTCCTTCGAGCGCAACTTTTCGAAACATGCGGAAGGGTCCTGCCTCGTCCGCTTCGGCGACACCCACGTCCTGTGCACGGCAAGCCTGGAAGAGAAGCCGCCGGCATGGCTGCGCAACAGCGGCAAGGGCTGGGTGACGGCGGAATACGGAATGCTGCCGCGCGCCACCGGCGACCGGATGAAGCGCGAGGCAGCCGCCGGCAAGCAAGGCGGCCGCACGCAGGAAATCCAGCGCCTGATCGGTCGCTCGCTGCGCGCCGTGGTCGACCTGACCGCGCTCGGGGAAAAGCAGATCACCATCGACTGCGATGTCATCCAGGCGGACGGCGGCACCCGCACGGCTGCCATCACCGGCGGCTGGATCGCACTGCACGACTGCCTGAAATGGATGGAAGCCCGTTCGATGACGAAGGTCGACAAGGTTCTCAAGGACCATGTCGCGGCGATTTCCTGCGGTATCTTCGCCGGGCAGTCGGTCATCGACCTGGACTATCTGGAAGACTCCGCCGCCGAGACGGATGCCAATTTCGTCATGACCGGCAAGGGCGGCATCGTTGAGATACAGGGGACCGCCGAAGGGGAACCCTTCAGCCAGGAAGAATTCCTTTCCCTGCTGGCGCTTGCCAGGGCCGGCACCGAGGAGCTGGTGGCGCTTCAGAAGCAGGCGATCGCAGCCTAGGAGAGAGCGGTGCTGATCGAAGGGATGCTGGAGACGGCCCTCTATGCGGAGAACCTCGATGCCGCCGAGGCCTTCTACGCCGGCATCCTGAAACTCGAACGCATCGTGCGCGCCGACAACCGCCACGTCTTCTTCCGCTGCGGGCCGGGCGTGCTGCTGATCTTCAATCCCGACGAAACCGTGAAGCCGCCTGCGCCTGATGGGCCGCAGGTGCCACCGCATGGGGCTCGAGGCGCAGGCCACGCCTGCTTCCGGGTTGCCCGCAACAATCTCGACGCAATCGCAGGCGCGCTCAAGGCGGCGGGCGTTGCGATCGAAAGCGACGTGGTCTGGCCGGGCGGGGCTCGGTCCATCTATTTCCGCGACCCCGCGGGCAACAGTCTTGAATGTGCCGAACCGGGCCTCTGGTCCGTCGGCTGAGGATATCGGAACCATGCGCAAGCTCGACACCAAAACGATCGTCGTCGCCAGCCACAATGCCGGCAAGATCCGGGAGATCGCCGAACTGATCGGTCCGCTCGGTTTCAGTGCAAAGTCAGCGGCGGAACTTGGACTTCAGGAGCCTGACGAAACGGGGACGACCTTCGAGGAGAACGCCGGGATCAAGGCCCTGGCTTCCGCCAAGGCCTCCGGGCTTCCGGCGCTTTCCGACGATTCCGGGCTCGTCATCGACGCGCTCGACGGAGCACCCGGGGTGTACACCGCCAACTGGGCCGAACGTGACGACGGCAGCCGGGATTTCGCGATGGCGATGGAGAAGGTCGAACGCGCACTCGAAGAGCGCGGGGCGACGACCGCCGGGCAGCGCACCGCGCGCTTCGTGAGCGTGCTTTGCCTTGCCTGGCCGGACGGCCACACGGAGTTCTTCCGCGGCGAAGTGGAAGGCACCGTCGTCTGGCCGCCACGGGGAGACAAGGGGTTCGGCTATGACCCGGTCTTTCAACCGAAAGGCCACGACCTTACATTCGGGGAGATGAGTTCCGACGAGAAACACGGCTGGCGTCCCGGCGAACCCGAGGCGCTTTCCCACCGAGCCCGCGCGTTCAAGCGCTTCGTGGAAACCTGCCTGGAGGGCTGAGCGCGTTGACCCTCGCCACCACCCTTCTGCCCGATACCGGCGAGCCGGGCTTCGGCGTCTATGTGCATTGGCCGTTCTGCGCGGCCAAGTGTCCCTACTGCGACTTCAACAGCCATGTCCGCCACCAGCCGGTGGATCAGCCGCGCTTCACGCAGGCTTTCCTGCGGGAAATGGCCACCACGCGTCAGATGGCCGGCCCGAAGACCGTCACGAGCATATTCCTGGGCGGCGGCACGCCGTCGCTGATGGAGCCGGCCACGGTCGCCGCAATTCTCGACGGCATTTCCCGCCACTGGCATGTGCCCGACGGGATAGAGATCACCATGGAGGCCAACCCCTCCAGCGTCGAGGCGGAACGTTTCCGGGGCTATCGGTCGGCGGGCGTCAACCGGGTATCGCTCGGCGTGCAGGCACTGAACGATCCAGACCTTAAGTTTCTCGGCCGTCTTCATGACGTGGCCGACGCCCTGAAGGCGATCCGCCTGGCGCGTGAGATCTTCCCGCGCATGAGCTTCGACCTGATCTACGCGCGCCCGGGGCAGACCGTCGCGGCCTGGGAGGCCGAACTCGTGCAGGCGATCTCCTATGCGGTGGACCACCTCTCGCTCTACCAGCTTACCATCGAGGAAGGCACGCCCTTCTATGGCCTTCACAAGGCCGGCAAGCTCGTGGTTCCCGACGGCGATCAGTCCGCCGACCTCTACGAGGCGACGCAGGAAATTACCGCACGGCACGGGCTGCCCGCCTACGAGGTTTCCAACCATGCGCGACCGGGCGCCGAAAGCCGCCATAACCTCACCTACTGGCGCTATGGCGATTATGCCGGGATCGGCCCGGGGGCGCACGGGCGACTGACGCGCGGCGCGTCCAAGATCGCGACCGCGACCGAGCGGCGCCCCGAGACATGGCTGGACATGGTGGAGCGGCAGGGCCATGGACTTGTCGACCAGGAAGAGCTGGGCCGCGACGAACAGGCCGACGAACTGCTGCTGATGGGCCTCCGGTTGACGGAAGGCGTGGATCTTGCCCGCTGGCAACAGCTTTCCGGACGCGATCCCGATCCGGCGCGGGAGCAGACGTTACTGGAACACGGCTTCATCGAGCGCCTCGGCAATTCGAGGCTGCGCTGCACGCCCAAGGGCATGCTGATCCTGGACGCCGTGGTCGCGGATCTGGCCTGCTGACGTTCCGACAGCGCCGATCAGAAACCCCTTAAAGTGAAAGGCCGGCATCTCTGCCGGCCTTCTGGTATCAGGCGTTGTTCTCGTTGATCAGGCGCTTCAGAAGCTCGACCTCGTGGCAGAGCTTGGTATCGCCGGAGATCAGTTCCTCGATCTTGCGGACGGCATGCAGCACCGTCGTGTGGTCGCGTCCGCCGAAACGGCGGCCGATCTCCGGGAAGGACCGCGGCGTCAGCGTCTTCGACAGGTACATGGCGATCTGGCGCGGCTTCACCACGACGCGCGTCCGACGGTTGGAGACGAGCTCCTGCCGCGACACATTATAATGGCGGGCGACGATGCGCTGGATGTCCTCGATCCGGACGCGCTTGGCCTCTCCCGTTCCGACCAGGTGGGCAAGCAATTCGTCGACGCGCTCGATCGAAAGCGAAGGCTCGAACGAACGGCGGAAAAGCAGCTGGTTGAAGGCGCCTTCCAGTTCGCGGCCGCTGTTTGCGACGTTGCGGGCGACATGCGAGAGGATATCGACCGGAATGTCGAGCGAGGCATCTTCCTGCTGGGCCACTTCGAGGCGGCGCTTCAGCATCTCGAAGCGCATTTCGAAGTCGGGGCTTTCCATCTCGATAGCCACGCCGCCCTGCAGACGCGAACGGACGCGCGGATCGAGGGATTCCAGTTCCCAGGGGGCGCGGTCAGCCGCAACGACGACCTGCTTGGCACTGTCGAGCAGCGTATTTAGGAGATGGCAGAACTCGTTCTGGATCATCTTGCCTTGCAGGAACTGCATGTCGTCGATGATCAGCAGGTCGATATTGCGCAGGGAATCCTTGAGGGTCAGGGCATTGTTGTCACGGATCGCGGTTGCGAAACGCCACATGAAGTATTCGGCGGTCAGGTATACGACCCGCGGCGCCCTGGCGCTTGAAACGGCGGCGTTGGCAATCGCCTGCAGAAGGTGCGTCTTGCCCAGCCCGACGCCGGAGTGGATGAACAGCGGGTTGAACCGCACGGCGCCCGCACCGGCCTCCGCGATGGTTCGCGCTGCCGCCAGGGCCACGCGGTTGGACGGGCCCACGACATAGGTTTCGAAGGTGTAGCGGGTATCAAGCGGCGATCCGAAAAGCGGAGCGGCGGCGTTCGGACGCGGCGTGGCCGCGCCGGCCTGAACCGTTGTGATCTTGCCCAGTTCGCGCACGGCGGATTGGCGCGCGGCGGAGCTGGTTACGGCCGCGGCAAGAGCCGCCTCCGCCACACGGGGATGGGTATCGGCAGAAGCGGGGCGCGGATTGCGGCTGGCGGTCCGAACCAGGATCTCCACCTTCAGGATACCGGCCTCCTCCGCCTGGAAGAGGCTGGTGATCAGGTCGAGGTAGCGATTGGTGATCCAGGACTTCAGGAAGGTGGTCGGTACGCTCAGGCGAACGACGCTCTTGGAGAATGAATGAAGCTTCAGTCGCCCGAACCAGCTGGTGTATACATCCGCCCCAACCTGGGCCTTCAGCCGTTGCTTGACACGACCGAAGAGGGCTTCATGCGTCATGTCCGCGCTGTTCTCTTGGGCCTGTGATGCCGGTCCGAATCCCTGTCCTGCATGGTCCGCCTCGTTCAGCGCACGTGCCGTCGCCGTGTTGGTGTGCATTTATTCTGCCGCCTTCCACTTCTTGTACCGGCGGCACCGCTGCCGCCGACTATCTTCGATCCCCGGGACCCCGACCCGCTGCCGCGAAATCGTGGATCCGTCCTACATTCTTCGTCGTGTCCGATGCCAGCCAAGAGACATCGGCCGATCGATTTCCCCTGTCGCGACGTTTCGCGACCATGCCTGCCGGCTCTCGTCCTCGTTACGGCGAGAGCCGTCTCCACTCCCCTCACTATTCGGCCGAAGATGGTCGGCACTCATAGACAAAGCAATCGCGTTCGGATTCCTGGCGGAAACCGGCACACAACCTTCGGTTACAATGGAAAGCGGACATGGCAGTCCGCAGCAAGGGTCAAAAAGCTGCTGCTCCGCGCAATGAAAACGCGAATGGCTGCGGCCTTTATGAAGTCGTCCCCGTGCCCTTGCTGAAGTCATTTAGGCAGGATCAGGGTTGGAGATCAATGCCGATTTTTACCCTAAATTAATTGGCGACCGTTGACTCTTTCGAGCGGATTGGCATCACCGGAAACGGGTTTTGGAGAATCGCTGTTGAATCAACGAGATTCAAAAACGCCACCTCAAATTACCCGCCGCACACAGAAAAAATAAAAAAGAACTTGACTCGGTTTTCGCCTCATTCAAAGCGAGCCCGAAACCAGCACGCCGTGACAACCTCTAACAAGCTATTGATAAATATATATTTTTTCTGTCACTGCAGTGACACGTTGCGGCCGGTCTCCGTCATTCAACTGACGTGCAAAAGCCGGAATCAGAAAAGCCCGGCACAAGGGCCAGGCTCATCACAGATTTTTGATTTGCTAATATTAGACCGAGAGAGCCTTCACGCGGGCCGCCAGGCGCGACACCTTGCGAGACGCGGTATTGCGATGAAGGACACCCTTCGTCGCTGCGCGGTGGATCTCGGGCTGAGCCGCCTTCAGAGCTTCGGCGGCAACTGCGACGTCACCGGTGGCAATCGCCTCTTCCACCTTGCGGATGAAGCCGCGAACGCGCGAACGGCGAGCCTTGTTGACTGCGGTACGGCGAGCGATCTTGCGGGTCGCCTTTTTCGCCGAAGTTGTATTGGCCATTTATGCCTCTCTACGAATTCGAACCAAACTCCACCGTTGCCGCGGTCGTCAGCGACCAAACCTTCAGCAATTCGGGAGCATTAGAGGAAGCCTTGACGGGCTTTCCCAACTGTAGCGCGGCATATAACTTGAATGACGCCCGCCGTCAACGCGCATTTTGCTTCAGCGGTTGGTGAAGTCGGGCTTCCGCTTCTCCACGAAGGCTGCCATTCCTTCCTTCTGGTCGGCGGTGGCGAACAGGGACTGAAACAGGCGCCGCTCCAGGCGAAGTCCCTCGGCCAGCGTCAGCTCGTCGGCCCTGTTGACGGCGTCCTTCGCCATCAGCACCGCGACCCGCGAGAAGGACGCAATCCTCGCGGCCGCCTCAAGCGCTTCATCGAGCAGGCGCTCCGTGGAAACCACGCGGGCAACGAGACCTGCCCGTTCGGCCTCTGCCGCGTCCATCATCCTGCCGGTCAGGACGAGGTCCATGGCCTTCGCCTTGCCCACCGCCCGCGTGAGCCGCTGCGATCCGCCCATGCCGGGAATGACGCCGAGGGTGATTTCCGGCTGCCCGAACCTGGCGTTCTCCGCCGCGATGATGAAGTCGCACATCATGGCAAGTTCGCAGCCCCCGCCTAGCGCATAGCCCGAGACCGCTGCAATCAGAGGCTTGCGCGTCGCGGCGATCGCATCCCAGCCGCCGAGCAGGTCCTCGAGGTACGCATCGACGAAATTCACCGGCTGCATTTCCTTGATGTCGGCGCCGGCGGCAAAGGCCTTCTCCGATCCGGCCAGCACGATCGCCCCGATCTCCGTATCGGCTTCGAAGGCGCGAAGCGCCTGCGTAAGTTCGCGCATCACGGTCGAGTTCAAGGCGTTCAGCGCCTTCGGACGGTTAAGCGTGATCAGCCCGACATTGCCGCGCGTCTCGATCAGCAGCGTTTCGAAATCCTGCATGGTGGTGGCTCCTCCCCTATTTCTGGCAACTGGCACAATAGAAAGAAGAGCGGCCAGCCTGGACAATGCGCGAGACCGTACCGCTGCACCCCGGCGTCCTGCAAGCCTCTCCTTCCCGGTCGTAGACGGAGAAGGAGTGCTGGAAATAGCCCAGCGAACCGTCGGCCTGGATGTGGTCCCGCAACGAAGAGCCCCCGGCTGCGATGGCATCGGCGATGACCGCGCGAATGGCGTCCGTCAGGAGCAGGAGTTCCTTCTTCGGCTTGCCTGTCGGCGTCACCAGGGATCCTGATTTGCGAAGCGGCGAGAGGTGCGAGCGCCAGAGCGCCTCGCAGACATAGATATTGCCAAGCCCCGCGATCAGGCTCTGGTCGAGAAGGGCACCCTTGAGGGGCTGGCTTTTGCCGGCCAGCCGCTTTGCAAGATAGCCGGCATCGAGCAGGTTGCCGGTGGGCTCGGGGCCAAGCCCGACGAAGGGGGGATAGGCATCCAGCTGGCTGCGTTTCCAACGATGCATGAAGCCGAAGCGCCGCGGATCGTTGTAGATCACCCGGCAGCGACCTTGCTGAGACTGCAGGTGGAAGACGACATGGTCATGCTTTTCGTCCTTCGAGCGTGGAAGGGCGAAGTCTCCCGGCAATTGCGAACCCGACCCTTCTTCGATCCGGAAGGAGCCGGACATTCCGAGGTGGGAGATGATGGTCAGGTCGCCGTCGAGCTCTATCAGCAGATATTTTGCACGCCGCCCCAAGGAGAGGATGTGCCGTCCCTCCACCGCGGCGGCGAAATTCTCCGGAAGCGGAAAACGCAGATCCTGCCGGCGAAGCTCCAGCCTGTCGATGGTGGCCCCCTCCATTGCCGGCGAAAGCCCGCGCCGCACCGTCTCCACCTCTGGCAATTCCGGCATGAGTATCTAACTTCCTGTTCCAAGCCCCGCCCGCCTCGTCTATAGACCGAGACCAGCGGCCGCATCGTCGTCGACATGCGGCACAGATAGCGAGGCGAAAGCGATTTCGCTATGGTCGCCGACCGGATGACGAACAAGGAGTTCCGATGAGTGAAGCACGCACCTCCGCAGATGGCGGCATGGAAACGTCCTACGGTTTCCGCCAGGTCGCCGAGGGCGAGAAGCAGCACCTCGTCAACGACGTCTTTCACAAGGTCGCAAAACGCTACGACATCATGAACGACGTCATGTCGGGCGGGCTTCACCGGCTCTGGAAGGACGCCATGGTGGCCGCGCTCAACCCGCGCAAGGACCCCGCATTCAATGTGCTGGATGTCGCCGGCGGTACGGGTGACATCGCCTTCAGGATCGTCGAGGCGTCAGGCCGGAAGGCTCACGCGACCGTTCTGGACATCAACGGCTCCATGCTCGCCGTGGGGGCCGAGCGGGCCCGCAAGAAGGGCCTTTCCGACAACCTCACCTTCGTGGAGGCGAATGCCGAGGAACTGCCGTTCCAGCCGAACACTTTCGACGCCTATACGATCGCCTTCGGCATCCGCAACGTGCCCCGCATCGATGTGGCGCTGTCGGAAGCCCACCGGGTGCTCAAGCGCGGCGGCCGCCTGCTGGTTCTGGAGTTTTCCGAAGTGGAACTGCCGCTCCTCGACCGGATCTACGACGAATGGTCGTTCAAGGCGATCCCGCGGTTCGGGAAGATGATCACCGGTGACAGCGAGCCCTACCAGTACCTCGTCGAGTCCATTCGCAAGTTCCCCAATCAGGAGAGCTTCGCGGCCATGATACGCAATGCCGGCTTTTCCCGCGTCAGCTATACCAATTATTCGGGCGGCATCGCTGCGCTTCATTCCGGCTGGAAGCTGTGAGCGTATGATGCGGATGAAAATGCATCGCGTCGGGGCCTGCCCATGAGCACGATCGGGGCCTATTTCCGGCTAGCCCGCGTGGGCTGGGTGCTCGTCCGCGAGGGCGTGGTCTCGGCTCTCCCGACGCAGGACATGCCGCCCTCCATCGGCATCCTCAAGGCGCTGACGGAGCCGTTCGCCCGCTTCCGTGCAAAACGCGAGGCCCGCAGCATACGCCTGTCGCGCGCCGTCGACCGACTCGGCCCGTCCTACGTGAAGATCGGACAGTTCCTCGCCACCCGTCCCGATGTGGTCGGCGTGGACTGGGCGCTCGATCTCGCCATGCTCCAGGACCGCATGTCCTTCTTCCCGACGCAGACAGCGAAGGCGGAGATAGAACTTTCGCTCGGCCGAACGATCGCCGATCTCTACTCCGAATTCGGCGAACCGATCGCGGCGGCCTCCATCGCACAGGTCCATCCCGCCCATGTCAACGGACGCAAGGTGGCGGTCAAGGTGGTGCGACCGGGCGTGCGGCAGCGTTTCGCCCACGACATCGAAAGCATGTACCTGCTCGCACGGATGCAGGAGCGGTTCATGCCCTCCAGCCGCCGGCTCCGCCCCGTCGAGGTTACGCGAACGCTCGAGCAGACCACCAAGGTGGAGATGGACCTTCGCCTCGAGGCGGCGGCCCTGTCCGAGATCGCAGAAAACACTAGGAACGATCCGGGCTTCCGGGTACCGGTCGTCGACTGGGAAAGGACTGGCCGTGACGTCATCACCATGGAGTGGATCGACGGCATCAAGCTGTCGGACATGGATGCGTTGCGGGCTGCCGGCCACGATCTCGATCGACTTGCCGAAACGCTGATCCAGTCTTTCCTGCGTCATACGCTGCGTGACGGCTTCTTCCATGCCGACATGCATCCGGGCAACCTGTTCGTCGACGATGTCGGCACGATCGTCGCCGTCGACATGGGGATCGTGGGACGCCTGGGGAAGAAGGAGCGGCGCTTCCTCGCGGAAATCCTCTACGGATTCATCGTCCGGGATTACCGGCGCGTCGCCGAGGTCCATTTCGAGGCGGGTTATGTGCCTGCCCATCACGACGTCGCGAGCTTTGCCCAGGCGATCCGCGCCATCGGAGAGCCCATTCACGGGCAGCCGGCTGAGACGATTTCCATGGCGCGACTGCTGGCGCTGCTCTTCGAGGTGACCGATCTCTTCGAGATGCAGACACGACCGGAACTGATCCTCCTGCAGAAGACGATGGTCGTCGTCGAGGGGGTTTCGCGGATGCTGAACCCGCGCTTCAACATGTGGAAGGCGGCCGAGCCGGTGGTCGGCGACTGGATCCGGGACAATCTCGGCCCGAGGCGGATCGCCAGCGACCTGAAGGACGGGGTGAAGGCCGCGGTGAAGCTGGCCGAAGCCCTGCCGGAGATTGCCGCCCAGACCGAGAAGTTCCATCACCAGGTCGTTCACATGAGCGAGCACGGGCTGCGTTTCGATCCCGAAACCACCGAGGCCATCGGCCGCTCGGAAGCTCGCCACAGCCGGTCAGGGCGGGTCGCCCTCTGGATCATTGCGCTGAGCCTCGTCTATCTCGCCATCGCTCTCACCTGAGCCCACGGCCGGCCGGGCCGATCCTCGGCCGGCACCGATGCCGGAAACGTGCGGACTCTGGCGTATGAGCGCGCCGGAACCGGCCTTCATTTCGCCGGTTTCCTCTCCATCTCTTAAGAAATTCAATCGTCTGGAGTAGCTTCATGGCACTTGGCGCATCGCAGCGACTGCAGGACGGGGTGGTCGCCGTCGAAACCATGACCCGCTTCGCGCTGGCGGTCCTGGCTCTCGCCTCCGGTGTCTATACCTATCTCGGCGTCCGAAGCCTGCTCGACGGATCGCCCACGGCCGTCTTCTTTGCGGCGATCATCTATTCCGCCGCCGTTTCAGTCGCGATCTACGCCTTCTGGTCATACATGACCCGCTTCTATCCGCATGTGACAGGACCCGCCGCCCGCGGCGCGATGCTGGGCGTCATGGCGCTCGGCTGTGCCATGATCATTGCCATGTCCAGCTGGCTGAACGCGGCGGCGCTTGCCGGTTCGGCGGCGCTGGAGCAACACCTTGCAGAAACGCTTGAAGACTATACGGCCGATCTCGACAGGGCGCACCAGAACGCGCTTGCCGCACAGAGCCTCCTGCCGGACATCCAGCGAACCTCCGAGCGTTTTGCGCGTCTTGCCGGGGACGAGCGGGAATCCGGTGCGCTTACCGGCACCACGGGTTCCGGCAGCGTCGTCCAGCTCCTCACGCAGATGTCGGCACAGCTCGGTGAACTGGAAGGCGGCATCATCGCGTCGCGCGAGCGGGTCACCAGCCTCTTCGACCAGGGCCGCACCCATCTCGAAACGATGCGCACCCTCGTCTCGGCGCCCGGCGCCATCGCCCCACGCAGCGACCAGTTCTCCGCGGAAGTGGTGGCTCTTTCCGGGGTCATAACCTCGCTTCAGCAGACATCCATCGCGCCATCGGTCAAGCGCGCGGCGGAGGATCTCACCCTTGGCTTCATCGCTCCGGTCGCGGACGGCCAGGGCGCGGATCTCGCCGACCGGCAGGACCAGGTGATGGCGACAATCCGCACGTCCGTCGCGGCACAATCGACGGTCCTGTCCCAGGCGGCCGACGAAATCCTCGCGCGGGAGCCGGTCGCCGAGCGCAGGTTCGTGCCGCTTTCATCGGCCGAAGCGGTATTGCGCTATGCGGGAGACTTCATTCCGGCCTGGGCCGGTGCGATCTCCATAGACCTTCTTCCCGCGGTACTGGTTTTCATGCTGGCCGTCGTACACGGCGCCATCCGCAGGCAGGACGAGCGCCTGCCGTTTGCAGACCGCATCACCGCAGCCGAGCTTCTCGAGGCGCTCGAGGTACAGAAGGCCATCGAGCGGTCGGGGACCAACACCGAGGAGGCCATCTGGCGGACCGAGGCCGAGGTCGCCGAGCCCGATCACGCAACCAACATCACCAATCTCGACATGCCGCCCAAGGTCCCGAGAAAGGGGCCGCCGGCATGACCCCGTCCGGTTTCGCCTCCCGCGTCAGGGAGACCCTCCTTCGGACCGACGACGGAGCGCTGATGCGCTACGCCTTCCTCACCCTCCTGGCTGCAACGGGCGTCTTCGTCGCCGTCGACATCCGCGAACTGAGCCTTTCCAGTGCATCCCCTCCCGGGCATGACCCGATGCGAACGGATGCCCCGGTCCTGCCGCCCGCGCTGACCGACGGGGTGCCGCAGGCTCCGCCCCTCCAGCCGGACAGCCCCTCGGAAGTGCTGCGCCAGCCCATTCGGTTCGAGCTCGGCTCCGGCGGGGAACTGAAGGCGGAAGGGTCAATCGATGTCGGCGCGGCGGCGCGCTTCGCGCAGGAGATCGAGGCACGCGGCGAGTATGTGACCTCCGTGGCGCTGAATTCGCCGGGAGGATCGGTCGAGGACGCGCTGCAGATCTCGCGGCTTATCCGGGAACGCGGACTGAACACGAAGGTCAAGGCGAGAGCCCTCTGCGCGTCCTCCTGCCCTCTCGTCTTTGCCGGGGGCGTCTGGCGCGAGGCGGAGGCTGATGCCATCGTGGGCGTCCACCAGGTCTTCAACGGCGGACAGGTGCGGCCGACAGCCGAAGAGGCGATGTCGGGCGCCCAGAACACCACGGCTCGCATCGTCAGGCACCTGGAAGACATGGGCATCGGGGCAGGCCTCTGGATCAACGCTCTGGAAACGCCGCCGGACAGGCTCTACTACCTGACGTCCGAGGAGATGGCCGAATTCAAGCTGACGACGCAAGAGGTCGCAACCGGAGAGGCCGGCAATTAGCCGAAACCGCTTCCGTTTCCGGCTCCCCTACCGGACATTGCATGTTTGGAGGTGAAGGCTTAGCTTCCGCTGCAAATTCAGGGCGGGTCTCTCCATGGAACTTGGCGGAAAGCGTATTCTTCTGATCATCTCGGGTGGCATCGCCGCCTACAAGAGCCTGGACCTGATCCGGCGCCTCAGGGAGCGGGGCGCATCGGTAAGACCCGTGATGACGGCTGCCGCACAGGAATTCGTGACGCCGCTCGCCGTCGGCGCCCTTTCCGCCTCTCATGTCTATACCGACCTCTTCTCTCGCGAGGACGAGCAGGACGTGGGTCATATCCGTCTCGCCCGCGACTGCGACCTGGTGCTGGTTGCCCCGGCAAGCGCCGACCTTCTGGCGAAGATGGCCAATGGCCTTGCCAACGACCTTGCCAGTACCATCCTGCTGGCGACCGACAAGCCGGTGCTCGCCGCGCCCGCGATGAACCCGAGGATGTGGTCGGCGCCGGCTACCCAGCGCAATGTCGATATCCTTGGAGCCGACGGAATAAGGTTCGTTGGGCCGATGCGGGGCGAAATGGCCGAGGCGGGTGAGGCAGGTCTCGGCCGCATGGCCGAACCGGTGGATATCGCGGAAGCGGCCGCGACCCTGCTTGGCGGCGAGGATCGCCCCCTCGAAGGCCGCAGGGCCATCGTCACCTCCGGGCCGACCCATGAGCCGATCGACCCGGTCCGCTATATCGCCAACCGTTCGTCCGGGCGCCAGGGCCATGCCATAGCGAGCGCCCTCGCCCGGCTCGGCGCCGACGTCACGCTCGTGTCGGGACCGGTCACCATTCCCGATCCCGCCGGGGTGAAGACCATTCATGTGGAGCGTGCGGAAGAGATGCGCGATGCGGTCCTGTCGCGGCTCCCCGTCGACATTGCGGTCATGGTGGCAGCGGTCGCGGACTGGCGCGTTGCCGCCTCCTCGGACGAGAAGATCAAGAAGCAGGCGGGAGAGGCTCCCGCTCCGCTCATGCTGCAGGAAAACCCGGACATCCTGAAGACCGTTGGTCATCACGAAAAGCGGCCGCGGCTCGTCGTCGGCTTCGCGGCGGAAACGCAGAATGTCGAAGAGAACGGCCTATTGAAGCTCGAAAGGAAGGGCGCCGATCTCATCGTCGCCAATGACGTTTCCCCGCAGACGGGGATCATGGGAGGAACCCGCAATCGGGTGAAGATCCTCTCGCGTGGGGGGATCGAAGACTGGCCCGATCTGTCCAAGGAAGAGGTGGCCGACCGGCTGGCCAGGCTGATCGTCGAGCGGCTTGCAGAAAACTAGGCTGCGCGGGTGTCGTCCGGGGGAGAAACGGCTCTGCGTCGAGACCGCGATCGCTGACCACGATGATCGATCCGTTGGGTATTTCCGCCCATGAATCCGTGTCGTCGTTCAGCGGCTCGGACACCAGGCAATAGCCCATCGCATTGCCGAGCGGCCCGGCATAGAGCGTCGGCGGCCGGTCGTCCGTCGCATAGCGCACGGCGTAAAGCGCGTCGCCATCGGAAAAGGCCGCCGTAAAGCGAACGAGGACATCGCCGCAGACGTCCGAGGAAAGCGTTTCCACCGTGGCGATGGCGCGGGAGATCGCCCCATGGGTATCGCGCTCCAGCCCGAATTCCAAAGCGAGCAGGAAAAGCAGTTCGGAATCGGTCGTGCCGGTCCGGGCATGGAAGAGGTCGTCCGAAAGCAGGCCTTCCATGCGCCGGCGAATGCGGTCGAAGCCGGAGATCTGGCCATTGTGCATGAAGGACCAGCGGCCATGCACGAAAGGATGGCAGTTTTCGCGGCGGGTTGCGCCATGGGTTGCCGCGCGTACATGGGCGAGGAAAAGTGGCGAGCGGATCTGGCGCGCGATGCTGCGCAGGTTGCAGTCGGACCAGGCCGGCAGGATATCGCGGTATCGTCCGGGTTCCGGTCTATCCCCGTACCAGGCGATCCCGAAGCCGTCGCCATTCGTCGCGGTCTTTGCCCGCGTCGCGCAATGCGACTGCTCGATGAGCGAATGGGCGGGAGAGGAGACGAGCTCCTCCAGGTAGATCGGATCACCTCGATAGGCTGCCCAGCGGCACATGTTCCCTCTGACTCGGTCGCGGGCAGCAAAGCGGGCTGCCGCAGGCAAGTTTCGACACAGATGGTTAACCGGACGTAAATCGGTCGCCCGATCGGGCGCTTTCATGACGACGCTCTCGTCCTGCATACCAGCCGGAGTCTGCTTCGGCCTTGCCACATCGGGCCGCCGAACTAGATAGCGGCTCATGCAACACTCAGATCCGTCGCAACCCGGGAGCCCAGGGAACCCGCTTCAGCAGATCGATTGGTTGACGGATGTGCTGACGCGTGAACCGGACGCGTGGGCCCTGTTCCTCGATATCGACGGCACCCTCATAGACATCGCTCCGTCGCCCGATGAGATCACCGTGCCGCCGGATCTTCCGGGCCAACTCATGGCGCTTTCCGGACGTCTCAACGGGGCGCTGGCACTGGCGACGGGCCGGGCCCTTCCCTATGCGGACGCGCTGTTCTTGCCCTACGAATTTCCGGTTGCCGGGCTTCACGGCGCCGAGAGGCGGTCGGCCGACGGAACCGTGGACGCGGTGGCCGCCACATCCGCCTTCGAGGAGGTCAAGGCCGAGCTTGCGGCAGCCGCCGGGCAGTGGCCGGGCGTCCTTGTCGAGGACAAGGGGGCGGCGGTCGCTGCCCACTATCGGCAGGCACCGGAATGGCGAGACGAGGTCGAGAAGGCGATGGAATTCTATCGTCTCCAGGCGGGGCCGGACTTCACCCTGCAGCGGGGCAAGATGGTCTTCGAGATCCGGCCCGCCCGTGCCAACAAGGGGAGCGCGGTTGAAGCCTATCTTCGCGAAAGGCCGTTCCAGGGCCGACGCCCGATCGCCATCGGCGACGACGTGACCGACGAGGAGATGTTCCGGATCGCCAACCAGCTCGGGGGGCATTCGATCCGCATCGCCCCGTCGCCGGAGGGCACCGAGGCACGCGGCATCATTGGTTCGACTGAGGCCCTTCGCCAGGTTCTCGGCAGGGTCGCCGCAGGGGGAGATGCTGCCCCCACGCCTTCGCCAGCTTCATCGACATCATCGCTGAAAGGAAAAATCTCTTGAGCCGCCTTGTGGTCGTTTCGAACCGTGTGACACTGCCGGCAAAGGGTGGAGCCGCACCGGCCGGGGGACTGGCCGTCGCGCTCCAGGCGGCCTTGCAGGAGCGTGGCGGCATCTGGATGGGCTGGTCGGGGAAATCGAGCGGCGCCAGGGAACCGGAGCCGCTCGCCTATCAGCAGCACGGCAACATCACCTATGCGCTGACGGACCTGACCAAGACCGACGTCGAGGAATATTACGAAGGCTTCGCAAACCGCGTTCTCTGGCCCATATGCCACTACCGCCTCGACCTTGCCGAATACGGTCGCAAGGAAATGGCCGGCTATTTCCGCGTGAACCGCTTCTTCGCCCATCGTCTGGCCCCGCTTCTGGAGGAGGACGACGTCATCTGGGTGCATGACTACCACCTGATCCCGCTGGCGGCGGAACTGCGGCAGATGGGGTTGAAGAACAAGATCGGCTTCTTCCTGCACATTCCCTGGCCCCCCGCCGACGTGCTGTTCGCCATGCCGGTCCACGAGGAGATCATGCGGGGCCTCTCGCATTACGATCTTGTCGGCTTCCAGACCGACCACGATCTTTCGAACTTCGCGGCCGGCCTCGTTCGCGAAGGGATCGGCGATGCGCTCGGAGACGGGCGCTTCACCTCCTACGGCAGGACGTTCAAGGGCGGCCACTACGGGATCGGAATCGAGACGGACGCGTTCTCGGAATTCGCCCGGAAGGCCGCATCGAACATCATGGTGCGGAAGGCCCGCCAGAGCATCGAGGGCCGCAACCTGATCATCGGCGTCGACCGGCTGGATTATTCGAAGGGCATCACCCAGCGCATCGACGCGTTCGAACACTTCGTGATGTCCAACCCGGGCTACCACAACAAGGTGACCTACCTCCAGATCACGCCGAAATCCCGCTCGGAAGTGCCGGAATACGAGGCCATGCAGCGGACGGTCGCCGAACAGGCGGGCCGGGTGAACGGCGCCATCGGGACTGTGGACTGGGTGCCGATCCGCTATATCAACCGATCGATCGGACGTCCGGTGCTCGCCGGATTGTATGGGCTTGCAAAGATCGGGCTGGTCACACCCTTACGCGACGGGATGAACCTCGTGGCCAAGGAATATGTTGCTGCCCAGGACCCGGAAGACCCGGGCGTCCTTGTGCTTTCGCGCTTTGCCGGAGCTGCCCGGGAATTGCGCGGGGCGCTGCTGGTCAATCCCTACGACATCGAGGGAACGGCGAATGCCATCGCCCGCGGCCTCAGCATGTCGTTGGAGGAACGGAAGGAACGGTGGCGCGGGATGATGGACCACCTTCTCGAACGAGACGTCATGCGCTGGTGCGATGATTTCCTGAACGACCTGCGGGACTGAGCGGCCAGACGCAGCGACACCGCGAGTGTCGCCGCCGTCAATTGGGATCGGGAACGGCGATCCTCACGCCGCCTTGGCGACGTGATACTCCTTGATCGCGGCCATCCTGATCGCCGGATACCGTTCGGCTTCATAGCGGAGGGAAAAGGCATCCTGCGCCATGAAGACCGGATCGCCATCGAGATCCCGGCAGATATCACCGCGGCGCTGGTTCATGAACTTCTCGAGTTCGGCCGGCTGGTCCGACGAGATCCACCGGCAGACCGAGAACCGGGCCATTTCGAACGAGACCGGCAGGCCGTATTCGCCCTGCAGGCGCTCCTTCAGCACATCGAGCTGCAGCGCGCCGACGACGCCGACAATCGCCGGCGAGCCGTCTTCCGGTGAAAACAACTGCACGACCCCCTCCTCCGCCATCTGCTGCAGGGCTTCCTTCAGCTTCTTCGCCTTCATGGCATCCTCCAGCCGCACGCGGCGCAGGATTTCCGGCGAGAAGTTAGGCACGCCCTGGAAGACCAGCGCCTCGCCCTCGGTCAGCGTGTCGCCGATGCGCAGCGTCCCGTGATTGGGGATGCCGACGACGTCGCCCGCATAGGCGGTATCGGCGAGCTGGCGCTGCGAGGCGAAGAAGAATTGCGGCGCGGTCAGCCCAAGCTGCTTGCCGGTCCGCGCGAGCCTTGCCTTCATGCCGCGCTCCAGCTTGCCCGAGCAGATGCGGGCAAAGGCGATACGGTCGCGATGGTTGGGGTCCATGTTCGCCTGGATCTTGAAGACGAAGGCGGTCATCTTGTCTTCACTGGCGTGGACGGTGCGGACGTCCGCCACCTGGTCGCGCGGGGGCGGCGCATAGGCGCCCAGCGCGTTGATGAGATCGCGAACCCCGAAGTTGCGCAGCGCCGAGCCGAAGAAGACGGGCGTCATGTGCCCTTCAAGGAAGGACTGGCGATCGAACGGACGGCAGGCTTCCCGGGCAAGCTCGGTCTCCTCGACGAAGGCCTCCCGTTCATTCTCGGGGAGCCGGTCAGCGACGCTCTGCGGGCCGTTCACCGGGAGCGGCTGCACCTGCGTATCGGAACCCCGGAACGTGTTGTCCGCGAGATTGTAGGAGCCGCAGAAGCTCTTCGAGCGACCGACCGGCCAGGTGATCGGCGCGGTGTCGAGAGCGAGCTTTTCTTCGACCTCGTCGAGAATCTCGAATGGGTCGCGGCTTTCCCGGTCCATCTTGTTGATGAAGGTGATGATGGGGATGTCGCGCATGCGGCAGACTTCGAAGAGCTTCAGTGTGCGCGGCTCGATGCCCTTTGCGGCGTCAATGACCATGACCGCCGCGTCCACGGCGGTCAGCGTGCGGTAGGTGTCGTCGGCGAAGTCCTCGTGGCCGGGCGTATCGAGGATGTTGAAGACGTTGCCTTCATATTCGAAGGTCATCACCGAAGTGACGACCGAGATGCCGCGCTCGCGCTCGATCTTCATCCAGTCCGAACGGGTCTGGATACGGTCCTTCTTCGCCTTGACCTCTCCGGCGAGCTGGATCGCACCGCCGAAAAGAAGAAGCTTTTCGGTGAGCGTGGTCTTACCCGCGTCCGGGTGCGCGATGATCGCGAAGGTGCGGCGGCGGGAGACCGCCTCTGCGAGACTTTCAGCCATGTCCGGTAAATCCTGTAGGTTGGCGCCTATCTAGCGATTTGGCCGGCTTTATGCAATTCACCTCCGTGACAAAGGAGTTTGCATATGCGCGACATCATCGGTCCGGTCCTCAGGCTGGTACGGCTCCCCCACGCCGCGGAGCTCCCTCTGCCGGCCTATGAAACCCGCGGAGCAGCGGGGATGGACCTGCGGGCCGCCCTTCCCGAGGGTGAGAGCATGGTGCTGAAACCCGGTGAGCGGGCGTTGGTGCCGACCGGCTTCGTCTTCGAGATTCCGGACGGTTTCGAGGCGCAGATCCGGCCGCGATCGGGCCTTGCCTTCAAGCACGGCATTACCTGCCTCAATACGCCCGGAACGATCGACAGCGATTACCGTGGCGAGGTCAAGGTGCTGTTAGTGAACCTGGGGCAGGAGAACTTCGAGGTTACCCGCGCAATGCGCATTGCCCAGGTGATCGTGGCCCCGGTGAGCCAGGTCGAGGTTCACGAGGTCGGGGAAGCGGGAGAAACCGTGCGCGGGGCCGGCGGTTTCGGATCGACAGGGGTCTAACACGCGCAAACGGCTGCCCCGGCACGCTTCACACTTGGAACAAATTTCCGCCCATCCGGCCCAAGCGGATGCGTCTTGGCTAGCCTTCCGCGGCAACCGGCCCTAATTTGTCCGCATCCTAGGGGAGAGTAACATGACAAGCGACAAGAAGCCCGGCCGCGGCCGCATCTATGCCTCCATTACCGAGACCATCGGCGACACGCCGATCGTGCGCCTCGACAAGCTGGCGAAGGAGAAGGGCGTAAAAGCCAACCTCCTGGCGAAACTCGAATTCTTCAACCCGATCGCCTCGGTCAAGGACCGGATCGGCGTGGCGATGATCGAAAGCCTCGAGGCGCAGGGCAAGATCACCCCCGGCAAGACGACGCTGGTGGAGCCGACCTCAGGCAACACGGGCATCGCCCTGGCCTTCGCCGCCGCCGCAAAGGGTTACAAGCTGATCCTGACCATGCCGGAGACCATGTCGATCGAGCGCCGCAAGATGCTCTCGCTGCTCGGCGCCGAACTGGTGCTGACCGAGGGTCCGAAGGGAATGAAGGGGGCAATCGCCAAGGCGGAGGAACTGGCCTCCTCGCTTCCCGACGCCATCATCCCGCAGCAGTTCGAAAACCCGGCCAATCCGGAAATCCACCGCAAGACGACCGCGGAGGAAATCTGGAACGACACGGACGGCCAGGTCGACATTCTCGTCTCCGGCATCGGCACCGGCGGGACGATCACCGGCGTCGGACAGGTGCTGAAGGGCCGCAAGCCTGAGATCAAGATCGTGGCAGTGGAGCCCGCCGACAGCCCGGTCCTGTCCGGCGGCAATCCTGGCCCGCACAAGATCCAGGGGATCGGTGCAGGCTTTGCCCCTCAAATCCTGGATACCGGCATCTACGATGAAGTCGTTACCGTCTCCAATGACGAAGCCTTCGAGATGGCGCGGCTGGTCGCCCGGCTCGAGGGCGTGCCGGTGGGGATTTCCTCCGGCGCGGCACTGACGGCGGCGATCAAGGTCGGCAGCCGCGAGGAGAATGCCGGCAAGAACATCGTCGTCATCATCCCCTCCTTCGCCGAACGCTATCTGTCGACGGCACTGTTCGAAGGCCTCGGCGGCTGAGCCAGGCGGGTCGCGAACAGGCGTCGGTTTCCCGTGCAAGGACGACCGGCGTCACGCGACCTGGAATTCCTGTTTTCGCCGCCAACCCTCGTCCGGACCTAAGCGGCCGCGGAGAGGCGCTCGCCTGCCATGCGGTAGGAGATAGCTTCCGCCAGGTGGATGCGGCTCACCGTGTCGCTCCCGTCGAGGTCGGCAAGCGTGCGCGCGACCTTGAGGACGCGATGATAGCCACGGGCGGAAAATTTCAGCTTTTCGGCCGCATCGCGAAGCAATTGAAGCCCGCCCGCGTCCGGCTCGGCGATCTTCTCTATGAGGGCCGTCGAGCAGCGGGCATTGGTCGAGACCTGCGGGGCTCCGGCCCAACGGAAGCGCTCCTGCTGCCGCTCGCGCGCGGCAGCCACGCGCCGGGCGACGTCGGCGCTCGCCTCGGCGGGGCGGGGCCTGATCAGATCGGCCGCGGAAACCGCCGGCACATCGATCCGGATATCGATCCGGTCCATCAACGGTCCAGAAATCCGGCCCTGGTAGTCGGAGAGGCATTTCGGGCCGCGGGCGCAGGTGTGGCCCGGCTCCCCGGCCATGCCGCAGCGGCAGGGGTTCATTGCCGCGACAAGCTGTATGCTGGCCGGATAGGCGACCCGATGGTTGGCGCGGGCGATGACGCATTCGCCGGTTTCCAGCGGTTGGCGCAGGGCATCGAGCACCTGGGGCGCGAACTCCGGAAACTCGTCGAGGAAAAGCACGCCGTGATGGGCAAGCGACGCCTCGCCGGGTCTGGCCCGCAGTCCGCCTCCCACCAAGGCCGCCATGGTCGCCGAATGATGCGGGGTCCGGAACGGGCGCCGATCGGAAAGTTTGCCCCCGGAAAGCTGGCCGGCGATCGAGTGGATCATCGAGACTTCCAGCAGTTCGGCAGCTGAAAGCGGCGGCAGGATCGAAGGAAGCCGGGACGCCAGCATGGACTTTCCGGACCCCGGCGGACCGACCATCAGGAGGTTGTGCCCCCCTGCCGCGGCCACTTCCAGCGCCCGCTTTGCGCTTTCCTGCCCCTTTATGTCGATGAGGTCCGGCAGGTTGGCAGGCAGAGCCCGCACCGCCGGCTGCGGCCGGGAGAGGACCTGCGTGCCCCGGAAATGATTGGCGAGTGCGATCAGGCTGCGGGGTGCCAGGATGTCGATTTCCGATCCCGCCCAGGCGGCCTCCGCGCCGCTGTCTGCCGGGCAGATGAGCCCCTTGCCGACAGCGTTGGCACTGATCGCCGCCGGCAGCGCGCCGGCAACGGGTGCGAGCGTCCCGTCGAGATTGAGTTCGCCGATCACCACATAGCCGGACAGGGCATCTGCCGGAATGGCACCGAGGGCCGCCATGAGACCGAGGGCAATGGCGAGATCGAAGTGCGAGCCTTCCTTCGGAATATCGGCCGGCGCAAGGTTCACCGTTACCTTCTTGGGCGGAAGCGACAGGCCGGAAGCGTGAAGGGCCGCCTGGACCCGCTCGCGGCTCTCGGCCACCGCCTTGTCGGGAAGACCGACTATCGGCATCAGCAGCTTGCCGGGGGAGACCATGACCTGCACTTCGACAGGCACGCCTTCTATGCCGTGGAATGCAACCGTAGAGACACGCGCCACCATGAACCGCCCCCAAACCTCATGTCCGAAACGCAAGCGACACACGCTTTCTGCGTCGGCAAATGCAATCTGGCATAGTAAAGAGAATAAAACAAGAACATCGCAGGAACTATTTCCCGCGGTCGTTGCTTCACGGTTGCATCAGGTTGCAAGGGGAGAACAAAACTGCTCTGCAGCGGGAACTCAGCCGCGCTTTGCCTCTATGGCATCCCACAGGAGAGCCGCGACATCGGCGCCGCCGAACTTCCTGACTTCGCGTATGCCGGTCGGCGACGTGACGTTGATTTCCGTCATGTAGTCGCCAATCACGTCGATACCGACGAAAAGGAACCCCCGCGCGCGGAGCGCCGGCCCGATTCTTTCGCAGATCTCGCGGTCACGCGCCGTCAGCTCCACAGGCTCGGCCCGTCCGCCGACATGCATGTTGGATCGACTGTCGGTTTCGGCCGGCACCCGGTTGATCGCGCCGACCGGCTTGCCGTCGACCAGCAGGATGCGCTTGTCCCCCTTGCGCACGGCCGGCAGATAGGCCTGGGCGATGTAGGGTTCACCCCGGTAGACCTGTTCGAACAATTCCAGCAGCGCGGTGAAGTTGCGGTCGTCGCGCGCGGAATGGAACACACCGGCGCCGCCGTTTCCGTAAAGCGGCTTGAGGATGATGTCGCCCATCTCCTCGCGGAAGCGGGCGATTTCCACGACGTCGCGGCTGATCAGCGTCGCGGGCATCAGGTCCGCGAATTCCGTGACGAAGATCTTCTCCGGAGAGTTGCGCACCCATGCCGGATCGTTGACGACCAGCGTCTGCGGATGAATGCGCTCCAGGAGATGCGTCGAGGTGATGTAGCCCATATCGAAGGGCGGATCCTGACGGAGATGGATCACGTCCATGGTCGAGAGGTCGACGCGCTCGCGCTCGCCGAGGCTGAAGTGGTCACCCTTGACGTCCCGGGCCTGCAGGGGCTCGACGGCCGCGAAAATCCTGCCGTCGCGCATGCTCAGCCGGTCGGGCGTGTAGTGATAGAGGTCGTAACCGCGCGCCTGCGCCTCCAGCGCCATGGCAAAGGTCGAGTCGCCAGCGATGTTGATCGTGGACACATGGTCCATCTGGAATGCCACCCGGCGGATTCTTGCCATAGCCCTGCCCCTTGAGAATTGCCCGCCTGATTTAGGACGACCGTTCGCGGAAGGCAACGCCCCATGGGCGCGGCCCCGATCTCAGGCCCGCTCCATGACGTTCTGGGGGACCACCGCAACGGTCGGCAGGCGAATGCCTGTCTCGCGGTCGAAGAAATGAAGCCGCCGCGGCTCCACCGAGAGACGCATTTCGTCCTCAAGGGCAACCTCCATCGGCAGCGTCACCGTCAGCGGCTGATCCCCCACATGGCCATGAACGAGCCGGTGGGCACCCAGTTCCTCGACATAGTCGACGCGCAGGACAAGGGCCTCGGCGCCGGCTTCGGCCAGGCGCATATCTTCCGCCCGCACCCCGACCGTCACCGGGCCTGAGACCGGCGCATAGCCGCGAAGTGAAAGCAGGGAGGGGCCGATCGCCAGTCTGTCGCCATAGAGTTCGCCCTGCATGAGATTCATGGCGGGTGATCCGATGAAGCTCGCCACGAAGGTCGATGCCGGCTGATGATAGACCTCGAGCGGCGATCCGATCTGCTCGATAAGCCCGCCGTTCAGGACGACCAGCCGGTCTGCAAGCGTCATCGCCTCCAACTGGTCATGGGTGACATAGAGCGAAGTCGTGCCGAGGCGCCGCTGAAGACGCTTGATCTCCCCGCGCATGGAGACGCGCAGCTTGGCGTCGAGGTTGGAGAGCGGCTCGTCGAACAGGAAGGCGGCCGGCTTGCGGACAATCGCGCGCCCCATGGCGACGCGCTGCCGCTGGCCACCGGAAAGCTCCCGCGGCTTTCGATCCAGATAGGGGGCGATCTCAAGCATCCGCGCCGCCTCGGCGACGCGCTGATCGATGTCGGCCCGCGGGGTCTTCCTGTTCTTCAGGCCGTATTCCAGGTTCTGGCGGACGGTCATGTGCGGGTAGAGCGCGTAATTCTGGAAGACCATGGCGATATCGCGTTCAGCCGGCTCCCGGTGGTTCACGACGCGATCGGCGATGGCGACCGTGCCCTCGGTGATCGTTTCGAGACCCGCCACCATGCGCAGCAGCGTGGACTTTCCGCAGCCGGACGGTCCGACGAGGACGATGAACTCCCCGTCGGCGATATCGAGACTGATGCCGCTCACGGCACGCACGCCGCCCGCATACACCTTGCCGACGTTTACGACCTGGATGGACGCCATGGTTATTTCTCCGTTTCGACCAGGCCCTTGACGAACAGGCGCTGCATGCAAATGACGATGAGGACGGGTGGCAGCATGGCCATCATCACGGCGGCCATGGCGAAGTGCCACAGCGGTTCCGCATCGGCGCTCGCCGACAGCCGTTTGATGCCCATGACGATGGTGTAGAAATTGCTGTCCGTGGTGACCAGCAAGGGCCAAAGGTACTGAACCCATCCGTAGATGAAGAGGATGACGAAAAGCGCGGCGATATTGGTGCGGCTGAGCGGCAGAAGGATATCGCGGAAGAATTTTAGCGGGCCTACGCCGTCGACACGCGCAGCTTCCATCAGTTCCTCCGGGATCGTGAGGAAGAACTGGCGGAACAGGAAGGTCGCCGTCGCCGAGGCGATCAGCGGCAAGGTCAGCCCGGCATAGGAATTCAGCATGCCGAGATCCGCCACCACCTTGAAGGTCGGCAGGATGCGCACCTCCACCGGCAGCATGAGGGTTATGAAGATGATCCAGAACGCAAGCGTCCGGAACGGAAAGCGGAAGTACACGATCGCATAGGCGGAGACGATCGAGATGACGATCTTGCCTATGGCGATGATCAGCGCCATCCAGAGCGAATTGAACATCATCACCCAGAGCGGCGGCGCCCCGGAAGAGGTCAGGCCCTCGTTCCACATCAGCGCATAGTTCTCGATCATGTGCCCGCCCGGCAGGAGTGGCATCGCACCGCTGACGAAGGCGCCGGTCCCGTGCGTGGAGGCGATGAAGGCAACATAGACCGGGAAGGCGACGATCACGACGCCGGCGATCAGGACGAGATGGGTCAGGAAATCGAGGAAGGGTCTGTTTTCAACCATGTCCGGCCACCTCAGTACTGCACGCGGCGTTCGACGTAGCGGAACTGCACCACGGTCAGCACGATGACGATCAGCATCAGGATGACCGACTGGGCGGAGGACGAGCCGAGGTTCAGCCCGACAAAGCCGTCGGTATAGACCTTGTAGACGAGCGTGTTGGTGGCCTGGGCCGGCCCACCCGCCGTCGTCGCGTCGATGATGCCGAAGGTGTCGAACATCGCGTAGTTGATGTTGATGATGAGCAGGAAGAACGTGGTGGGGGAGAGCAGCGGAAACACGATCGTCCAGAAACGCTTGAACGGTCCGGCACCGTCGATGGCGGCGGCCTCGATCAGAGAACGGGGCACTGATTGCAGGCCTGCGAGGAAGAAGAGGAAATTGTAGGAGATCTGCTTCCACGACGCCGCGACGATGATGAGTATCATCGCCTGCTCGCCATTCACCCGATGGTTCCAGGTCACGCCGAGGCCATCGAGGATATAGGGGAGAAGGCCGATCGACGGATTGAAGAGAAACCACCACAGGATACCCACGACAACCGGGGCTACCGCATACGGCCAGACGAGCAGTGTCGTATAGACCCTGCCGGACCGCATGACCCTGTTCACGCAGACGGCGAGCAGCAGCGACAGGCTCATCGACAAGAGCGTCACCGAGACGGCGAAGACGGCCGTATTGGCGAGAGAATTGAGATAGCTCGGGTCAGCGAAAATGCGCCGGTAGTTCTCGAACCAGACGAATGTCGTGCGGAAGCCGAAAGGATCTTCCCGTTCGAACGAGGACCTGCCGGCCTGGAGTGCCGGCCAGATGAAGAAGACAAGCGTGATGACGAGCTGAGGCGCGAGCAACAGATACGGCAGCAGCTTGTTGGAAAAGATGACGCGTTTGGTTTGCATGTATTTTCTGCCTACGCGGCAAGCCCCGCCGTGCCGGCGGGTGCCTGGAAAGGTGGAGAGGCCGGGCAGGCCGGCCCCTCAAGGTCTCACTTGTTGGCGGCTTCGAAGTCGCGCAGGATCTGGTTGCCGCCGGCGACGGCGTCGTCGAGCGCCTGCTGCGCATCCTTCTGGCCGGCCAGAAGCGCTTCGAACTGCTCGTCCACGACATTACGGACCTGGGTGAGGTTGCCGAAGCGGATACCCTTGGAATTGGGCGTCGGCGTGCCGCGGGTGATCTGCTTGATCGCGACATCGGAACCCGGGTTCTGTTCGTAATATCCCTGTTCCTGGCCGAGATCGAAGGCGGCGTTGGTGATCGGCAGGTAGCCGGTCGCCTGATGCCAGTCGGCCTGGACTTCCGGCTGCGAGAGATAGGTGAAGAACTTGGCGATGCCCTTGTAGACGTCGTCGCTATGACCGGCGAGAGCCCAGAGGGTGGCGCCGCCGATGATGGAGTTCTTCGGTTCGGCGATGACGTCCTCGTAATAGGGAAGCGGCGCGAAGCCGACTTCGAATTCCTTGGAGTTCGCAACGACGCCGGCGCGCGAGGCGGAGGAGTTCATGTAGATGGCGCATTCACCCGAGTAGAACTTGGCGGGCGCATCGGCACCGCCGGCCGGGCCGCCGTACTGGAAGAGACCGGCATCCGCCCACTTCTTGAGATTGCTCCAGTGCTTGACCTGGACGTCGCCATTGAAGGTGAATTCGGTTTCCAGGCCGCCGAAACCGTTTTCGAGCGTGCCGTAGGGCCGGTCGTGGATGGCGGAGACGTTCTCCAGCTGAACCCAGGACACCCAGCCGGTCGTGAAACCGCACTTGGCAGCACCGGACTCGACGATCTTCTTGGAGAATTCCTCCACTTCGGCCCAGGTCTTGGGTGCCGCGTTACGGTCGAGGCCCGCCTTCTCGAAGACGTCCTTGTTGAAGTACATGATGGGCGTCGACGAATTGAACGGCAGCGACAGGATGTTGCCTTCGGTATCCGAATAGTAGCCCGTTACCGGCGCGAGGAATGCCGAGGGTTCCCAGGGCTCGCCGGCTTCCTGCATGAGTTGGTAGACCGGCTTCACGGCGCCCTTGGCCGCCATCATCGTGCCGGTGCCAACTTCGAAGACCTGGACGATGGCCGGCTGTTCCTTGGCGCGGAAGGCTGCGATCGCGCCCGTCAGCGTTTCGGCGTAGGTGCCCTTGTAGGTCGGCACGATCCTGTATTCGCTCTGGCTCTTGTTGAAGGCCTCGGCGATGGCTTCCAGCTTCTGGCCGAGCTGGGCATCCATTGCGTGCCACCAGCTGATCTCGGTCGCGGCGAGCGCCGAGGAAGTGGACATGGCTGCCGCGAGCGTGGCGAATGAGAGCGTCTTGAACATTGTTGTGATCCCTTACTCCGTTGTCGGAACGGGACCGCAATAGGGTCGCAGCATGACGCTGACGTAACAGTAATATGTCGGGATCATTACAATCCACGACGCCGCCTAGCGGCTGGTGCCAAGTTCAGAAGGCGTCCGGGAAATGCCGCGGCACGCGACCGGGAAGAACCGCCACCACATCATAGCGTTGCGATAGCCGGGCGGCATCGGCTCGTCGTGAAAGCCAGATGTCGCTTGCGGCGCGGATGCGTCGCTGGGCGGTTGCGCTGACGGCATCGATCGCCTCCCGCTCGCCCACCCTCGCCTTGACCTCGACGAAGATCGCGAGATCACCCTTCCGGCCGATGAGGTCTATTTCCCCGGCCCGCGTCCGGTAACGGATCGCCAGGATCCGGTACCCCTTCAGGAGCAGCAGCCCGGCGGCAAGATATTCCGCGAGGTGTCCGCGCAGAACGGCCCGCCGTCGCCGATGGAGAGGGTCAATCGTCACCCGCCTCCCCCTTGAGAGCGAGAAGTCGTTGGTAGAGGTCCTTCTTGGAAAGGCCGGTCAGCCGCGCGCCTTCCGCCGCAGCCTTCGAGGTCGGCATGGAAGCCGACAGTTCCTTCAGAAGGACGTCCACTTCGACCGCACCCGGCACGTCGTCGATCTCGGGCGGAGCGATGAGGAGCACGATCTCGCCCTTGACCGGACGATCGGCGTAGTGGTCCGCCAGTTCCTCCAGCGTTCCGCGCCGAAACTCCTCGAAGGCCTTCGTCAACTCGCGGCAGACGACGGCTTCGCGACGCTTCCCCAGGACATCGGCGGCGGCGGCAAGGCTTGCCCCGACGCGATGGGGCGATTCGAAGAAAATCAGCGTCGCCGGCACGCGCGACAGTTCCGCCAGCCGATCCCGCTTGCCCTTGTCCTTGACGGGCAGGAAGCCTGCAAACAGGAAGCTGTCGGAGGGCAGCCCCGACCCGACCAGCGCCGCAAGCGGCGCGGAGGCGCCGGGGACCGGTATCACGCGATGCCCGGCCTCGATCGCCATCCGTCCAAGCCGGTAGCCCGGATCGGAAACGAGGGGCGTACCGGCATCCGAGACCAGCGCCACCGACTGCCCGCTGTCGAGGGCGGAAATCAGCTTTGGCCCCGCCTCGGCGGCGTTGTGTTCGTGATAGGCGAAGGGGCGGTTGACGATGCCGTAGCGGTCGAGGAGCACGCGGGTCACGCGGGTATCCTCGCAGGCGAGCACGTCCGCCCCCGCCAGCGTTTCGAGCGCACGCAGCGTGACGTCGCCAAGGTTTCCGATCGGGGTGGCGACCAGGTAAAGGCCGGGCTCCAGGGGGCGTGCCGGGATCGCCGTGTTGCCGACCCTGTAGGTGCGGCCCGCTGTCTTTTTTTCGTCGCTCACGAGAGTATCCGGCTGAATTGGCATGTTCACTCCCTCTTATGGGCAAGGCGCGCTACGTGGGCAAGCGGAACGCGGCGAAGTTTTCCCTGTGAATCGTGGCAACAAGTTTCCATTCAAACCGATGGCGGGCCTTCCGGCTCTTGCTTTCTATGGGAATGTTCTGCCATTTTGCGCGTCCACATCTTCCGGCCTCGCGGCCGGCAACCATGCGGACGCCCTTCCCTGCCGGCGTCCCGGTCAGAAGCGGTAGCGTCCATGCGTATTACTCTTGAGCGGTCCAATCTCCTGAAGTCGCTGAACCACGTCCATCGTGTCGTGGAGCGTCGCAACACGATCCCGATCCTGTCGAACGTCCTCCTGCGCGCGTCCGGCGCCGACCTGGAGCTCAAGGCGACCGACCTCGACCTGGAGATCACCGAAGCCGTCGCGGCGATGGTTGAACAGCCCGGCGCGACGACCGTGCCCGCCCATCTCCTCTACGAAATCGTCCGCAAGCTGCCGGAAGGATCGGAAGTCCGGCTGGCCACCAATCCGGACGGCGGATCCATGACGGTCCAGTCGGGACGATCCAAGTTCTCGCTGCAGTGCCTCCCGGAAGCGGACTTCCCCGACCTCACGGCCGGCACGTTCAGCCACACGTTCAAGCTGAAGGCGACCGATCTGAAGATGCTGATCGACCGCACCCAGTTCGCCATCTCCACCGAGGAGACGCGCTACTACCTGAACGGCATCTTCTTCCATACGATCGAGGCGGGCGGCGACCTCAAGCTGCGTGCGGTCGCAACCGACGGCCATCGCCTCGCGCGCGCCGACGTCGAGGCTCCCTCGGGATCGGAAGGGATGCCGGGGATCATCATTCCCCGCAAGACCGTGGGCGAACTCCAGAAGCTGGTCGACAATCCCGAGCTGATGGTCACCGTCGAGGTATCCGACGCGAAAATCCGCCTGACGATCGGCTCGATCATCATGACGTCCAAGCTGATCGACGGGACATTCCCCGACTACCAGCGCGTCATCCCGACCAATAACGACAAGGAGATGCGCGTCGACTGCAAGAGCTTCACCCGCGCCGTCGACCGCGTCTCGACGATTTCTTCCGAGCGCGGGCGCGCCGTGAAGCTTGCACTGGTCGAGGGCCAGCTGACCCTTACCGTGAACAACCCGGATTCCGGCAGCGCGACCGAGGAGGTCGCCGTGGGCTACGAAAACGATCCGCTGGAGATCGGCTTCAACGCGAAGTACCTGCTGGATATCACCGCCCAGCTTTCCGGCGAGGATGCGATCTTCATGCTCGCGGACGCCGGTTCGCCGACGCTGGTGAGGGACACGGCGGGCGATGACGCGCTCTATGTCCTGATGCCGATGCGCGTCTGACCAAATAAAGCGGCCGGGAAACCAGCCGCTTTTTTCATGACATTTTCTGAATGCGACATTTTGCCTTGTTTTTGCGCCATTGACCCCACATAAGTCCTGAGCAAACAGGGAGGAGAGACTGATGGAATTGCGACTTAAGGAACGGCTCGGCCGGAAGTTCGACGAGGAAATCAGGTTCTTCAAGGGCTGGATCGACGGCCCCAAGAGCGTCGGGGCCATCCTGCCAACCTCAGCGGTTACCGCGCGTCGCATGGCGAGCGTCGTCAGCCCGGCCTCCGGCCTGCCGGTCCTCGAACTCGGGCCCGGCACGGGCATCATCACCAAGGCGATCCTCGGTCGCGGCGTCGCGCCGGAAAACATCGTCTCGATCGAGTATTCGAGGGATTTCTACCGGCACCTCAAGAAGACGATCCCGGGGGTCAACTTCATCAACGGCGACGCCTTCGATCTCGAGACGACGCTGGCAGACTGGCGCGACCGCAAGTTCGACGCGGTGGTTTCCGCCATCCCGATGCTGAGCTTCCCGATGGAGAAACGGATCGCGCTCCTGGAGGACCTGCTCGACCGCATGCCTCCCGGCCGGCCCGTCGTCCAGATCACCTACAGCCCGGTGTCGCCGATCGACGCGCGCCCAGATCGCTTCCATATTCGGCACCTCGACTTCGTGGTCCGCAATATCCCGCCGGCGCAGCTCTGGGTCTACAGCCGGGGCTAGAACGCCATGTTCGGCGTTTACATCACCCATCCCCAGGTGAACATCGACCCGCTGGTCGCCGTGCCGCAATGGGGCCTTTCGGACATCGGCAGGGCGCGCGCGACAAGGGCCGCGCAGAGCCCATGGGCCGCGACCCTGCAACGCGTCGTTTCCAGCGACGAGCGCAAGGCCGTGGAGACCGCCGAGATACTGGCAAGTTTTTCCGGGGCACCGGTGGAGGTCGTCGCCGGCCTGAAGGAGAACGATCGAAGCGCCACAGGCTTCCCGCCTCCGGCCGAGTTCGAAGAGGCCGCCGACTGGTTCTTCGCCCATCCGGAGGAAAGCTTCCGGGGTTGGGAGCGCGCCATCGATGCGCAGGCGCGGATCGTGAATGCCGTCGATCGCATCCTCGCCGATCAGGATCCTGCGGTCCCGATAGCGTTCGTCGGGCACGGAGGGGTCGGGACCCTGCTCAAGTGCCACCTAGCGAACGCGTGGATCTCCCGCGATTTCGACCAGCCTGCCGGTGGCGGCAATCTCTTCGCCTTCTCCCTTGCGGACCGTCGCCTGTCATGCGACTGGACACCTATGGAAGAATGGAAGGGATATGGGGATGGATGCGCGAGATAGACTGATCGTTGGCCTTGACATACCGAGCGTCGAGGAGGCGCGGGCGATCGTTTCCACTCTCGGCGAGGACATCGTCTTCTACAAGATCGGCTACCAGCTCACCTTCGCGGGAGGACTGAATTTCGCCCGCGACCTGATCGCCGACGGCAAGAAGGTCTTCCTCGACATGAAGCTCCTCGACATCGACAACACCGTCGCGAAGGCCGTCGAGAACATCGCCAGGATGGGCGTTTCCATGCTGACGCTGCATGCCTACCCGAAGGCGATGCGGGCCGCGGTCGAGGCCGCAAAGGGCAGCGACCTCACGCTCCTCGGCGTTACCGTGCTCACTTCCATGGACGATGCGGACCTGCGTGAAGCCGGCTACGATTGTGATACCGCGAGCCTCGTGCTTCGCCGCGCCGGTCAGGCGCGGGATGCGGGCATGGGCGGAATCGTCTGCTCGGCCGAAGAAGCCGCCGCCGTGCGGCAGGCGGTCGGCCCCAGCATGGCCGTGGTGACCCCCGGCATACGCCCGACCGGCGGCGATGCGGGTGACCAGAAGCGGATAATGACCCCGGCGGACGCGTTGCGCGCCGGCTCGAGCCACCTTGTGGTCGGTCGCCCCATCGTCAAGGCAAGCGATCCGGGCGCAGCCGCGCGGGCCATCCTCGCCGAGATGACATCGGCGCTCTAGATACGAACGGCAAGGAGGAACAAGCATGTCCAAGGCCTACTGGATTGCCCGCGTCGATGTCCGCGACCCGGAACGCTACAAGGACTATGTCAGCACCGCCAAGCCCGCCTTCGAGAGGTTCGGCGCGACCTTTCTCGCGCGCGGGGGGCCATTCACCGAACTTGAGGGCAAGGCGCGCGGCCGCAACGTCATCATCGAGTTTCCCTCCATGCAGTCGGCGGTGGATTGCTACAATTCTCCGGAGTACCAGGCCGCCGCGAAGATCAGGCAGGAATGCGCCGACGCCGAAATGGTCGTCGTCGAAAGCATCTGACACTTGTCAGTTGCAGTATTTCTTCCGCTTCCCGTCCAAGAACATTTGGTCTAAGAGACCGCTTGCAACCTGACCATCACAGCTCCCGGAGCCACACATGTCCGTGCCCAACCTGCCGCCCCTCGTCACAGTATTCGGAGGCTCAGGCTTCGTCGGACGACACGTGGTGCGCAGCCTGGCGAAGCGGGGCTACCGTGTCCGCGTCGCCGTTCGGCGTCCGGACCTCGCGGGCTTCCTCCTGCCCTACGGCTATGTCGGGCAGATCGCGCTGGTGCAGGCAAACCTCAGGTATCGCTATTCGGTGGACCGTGCTGTCGAAGGCGCTTCCTTCGTGGTCAACTGCGTCGGCATCCTCTTTGAAAGCGGACGTAACTCCTTCAACGCGGTACAGGACTTCGGCGGACGGGCAGTGGCCGAGGCGGCGCGCGCCGCCGGCGCCAAGCTCGTGCATATCTCGGCGATCGGCGCCGACAAGGATGCCGGATCGGTCTATGCTCAGAGCAAGGGCCGCGCCGAGGCTGCCATACTGAATACCGTTCCCGACGCGGTGATCCTGCGTCCCTCCATCATCTTCGGACCGGAAGACAGCTTCTTCAACAAGTTCGCCGGCATGGCGAAGATGTTTCCGGCGCTTCCCCTGATCGGCGGCGGCAAGACGAAGTTCCAGCCGGTCTATGTCGAGGATGTCGCCCAGGCGGCCGCGCTTGCGGTCGATGGCGCCATTGCGGGCGGTCGTATCTACGAACTGGGCGGCCCGGAAGTGCTGAGCTTCCGCCAATGCATGGAGATCGTGCTGCGGGAGACGGCCCGCAAGCGTCCGCTTGTTTCGCTGCCGTTCGCCATCGCCTCGCTGATCGGCAGCATTGCGTCGCTCATCCCCTTCATCAAGCCACCGATCACCAGCGACCAGGTCACGCTTCTGAAGCGGGACAACGTGGTTTCGGAAGAGGCAATTCGCGAGGGACGCACGCTGGAGGGCATGGGGATCCGCCCGACGCTGCTGGAATCCGTCATCCCCTCCTACCTCGTCCAGTATCGTCCGCAGGGCCAGTTCACCAATAGCGGCAAAGCGGTCTGAACCGATATGCCGGCACCTCGGTGCCGTTTCTCGCCCCTGTGGCGCAAACGCCCCACCCGGCTGGAGCGTTGAGCATTAACGGGGCATTCAGCAAGATCCTCTATTGAAAAACCCGTGGCCGGGTCATACACGGCTGCAGCGAAACTCGCGCATTCAATCACCTTCTCTGAAAGGCATTCCCCCATGGGCAAGCCCATCGCACTGTTTTTTGCGTGTGCGGCACTGACGATCCTCGTCGGCTCCTTCATCGCCCCGCAGACGGGCGCGACAGGCAGCAGCAAGTGCGCCCCCGCCTATGGGGTGGACCCCTGCGCAACCGGAGCCATACCGGGCACCTCTGCCCGGTAAGCAAATTCTCCCCGCAATACACTAATTCTCCACGTTGAATCGCAGCAACGGGGTAGGAATATTACTGTATTGATGTCCGCTTTCTTTTCCTCAATACTGATTTCGGGAGAAGGGCAATGGCCCGCCCGATTGGGAGGAGAAATCAATGGACACGCCTGAGAAGAAGGCGCACACGCGCCGTTCGTTTCTGAAAATCGGCGCAACCGCCGGCGGTGCCGCCGCCGGTACGCTCGCAGCGCCCGCCGTGCTTGCACAGTCACCCCTGGTCATGAAGATGCAGACCTCCTGGCCTGCCTCGGACATCTGGATGGACTTCGCGCGGCAGTATACCGATCGCGTCAAGGAGATGTCGGGAGGACGGCTGACGGTGGATCTCCTGCCTGCCGGGTCGGTGGTCGGCGCATTCCAGGTGCTGGATGCGTGCCATGACGGCGTCATCGATGCCGCCCATTCGGTCCCGGCATACTGGTACGGCAAGCACAAGGCTGCCTCCCTTTTCGGCACCGGACCCGTCTTCGGCGGTTCGGCCACGACGATGCTTTCATGGTTCTATTCCGGGGGCGGCGCGGAGTTCTACCGCGAGCTCCAGCAGGATATCCTCGGGCTCGACGTCGTCGGGTTCATGGGCTTCCCGATGTTTGCCCAGCCGTTCGGATGGTTCAAGGGCGAGGTCAACACGGTCGCCGACATCAACGGCTTCAAGTACCGCACTGTCGGTCTCGCTGCCGACCTGATGCAGGCGATGGGCATGTCTGTCGCGCAGTTGCCGGGCGGGGAAATTGTTCCAGCGATGGAGCGGGGCGTCATCGACGCCTTCGAGTTCAACAACCCCTCGTCAGACATCCGCTTCGGCGCCCAGGACGTGGCCAAGCACTACTATCTGTCTTCCTATCACCAGGCGTCGGAGTGCTTCGAGTTCATCTTCAACCGGGACTTCTACGAGGACCTCGAGCCCGACCTTCAGGCGATCGTGAAGTATGCGGTCGAGGCCGCGTCGACGGCCAATACCGCGTCGGCGATGGACAACTACTCGGCCGACCTGCTGAAGCTGCAGAACGAGGCCGGCGTCAACGTGCATCGCACGCCTCCGGAAATCCTCGACGCGCAGATCAAGGCATGGGACGACCTCATCGTAGAGCTCGAGAAGGACGCCTTCATGAAGAAGGTCCTGGACAGCCAGCGCGCCTGGGTGGAGCGGGTGACCTATTTTGAACTGATGGCCTCGCCGGACTATACCCTGGCGTACAACCATCACTTCCCAAACAAGCTGAAGCTCTGACGGCGTCCGGCCGGCGGCATTGAAACGGTAGGGGCTTGCCCCTGCCGCCTTTTACCCGACACGGAAAGACGTCCCTTATGGTGGCATTCATTCGTTTCGCCGACGCGACGTCGGCCTGGTTCGGCAAGGCATTCGCCTGGCTGATTATCCTGATGACCTTCGCCACGAGCTACGAGGTCTTCGTCCGCTACCTCCTCAACCGGCCGACACCCTGGGCGCTCGACCTTTCCTTCATCATGTACGGCACGCTGTTCATGATGGGCGGGGCTTACACATTGTCGCTCGGGGGGCATGTCCGCGGCGATTTCCTGTACCGGCTATGGAAGCCCCGGACACAGGCCATTCTCGACCTGGTGCTTTATCTGATCTTCTTCTTCCCGGGCGTCACCGCGCTCATCTTCACCGGCTGGAAATACTCGGCCCGATCCTGGAGTTACGGCGAGGTCAGCATCAACAGCCCCGCCGGCATCCCGATCTATCAGTTCAAGAGCGTCATGGTTGCCGCAGGCATCCTCCTGTTCATCCAGGGGATCGCACAGGTGCTTCGCTGCATCCTCTGCATCCGCGACGGCTACTGGTTCGAAGCGGAAGTGGATGTCGAGGAAACCGAAGCGATCCTGATCCGCGAAAAGCAGGCTGAACTGGCCGGGGGAAAGAATGACTGATCCGCAAGTGGCCATGACCATGCTTGGCCTCTTCATATTCATCATCTTCCTGGGGTTCCCGATCGCATTCACGCTCATGGCGATGGGGATCGGCTTCGGCTACTACGCCTATTACGAGCCCGGCCGCATGTGGCGGGCCTTCAACCGTCTCGACGAGAGCGCGGGCTGGTGGGAAAGCACCAGCCTCTGGATCGAGGGTTTCTTCAACAACCGGATCTTCGACCTCTTCGTCAACCAGACCTATTCGGTCATGGCCAACGATGTCCTGACGGCCATCCCGCTCTTCCTGTTCATGGGATATATCGTCGAGCGGGCCAACATCGTCGATCGGCTGTTCAGCACCCTCAACGTCGCCTCGAAGAACCTTCCGGGCTCCATGGGGGTTGCGGCACTCATCACCTGCGGCCTGTTCGCCACCGCGACCGGCATTGTCGGTGCCGTGGTCACGCTGATGGGCCTCCTGGCCTTCCCGGCCATGCTGAAGGTCCGGTACAACCACTCGTTCGCGGCCGGCATCATCTGCGCCGGCGGAACGCTCGGCATCCTGATCCCGCCGTCGATCATGCTGATCGTCTATGCGGCAACCTCCGGCGTCTCGATCGTGCGTCTCTATGCCGGCGCGCTGATCCCGGGCTTTCTGCTGCTCGGCCTGTATCTCGCCTATGTGGTGATCCGTTCGATCCTTCAGCCGAGCGTGGCGCCTAAGCCGACGAAGGACGAAGTGCCGGACGTGCCCTTCCTCAAGCTCTTCGTCATGCTCCTGACGTCCTTCTTCCCGCTCGCGTTCCTGATCCTGGCGGTGCTGGGGTCGATCCTGTTCGGATTGGCGACCCCTTCCGAAGCGGCGTCGATCGGCGCACTCGGCGGACTAGTGCTTGCGGTAGCCTACCGGGCACTCACGTGGGACCGTATCCGGCAGAGCGTCTACCTGACGATCCGCACCTCGGCCATGGTATGCTGGCTGTTCGTCGGCTCCTACACCTTCGCCTCGGTCTTCGCCTATCTGGGCGGCGAGCAGGTCATCTCGAACTTCGTGCAAGGGCTCGACCTGACGCCTTTGCAGTTCCTCCTGCTGGCGCAGCTGATCATCTTCATCCTGGGCTGGCCGCTGGAGTGGTCGGAGATCATCGTGATCTTCGTGCCCATCTTCCTGCCGCTCCTGCCGATGTTCGGGATCGATCCCCTGTTCTTCGGCATCCTGGTCGCGCTCAACCTGCAGACGGCCTTTCTGTCGCCACCCATGGCGATGTCGGCCTACTATCTGAAAGGCATCGCGCCGCCTTACGTGCAGCTGACGCAGATCTTCTGGGGGATGCTGCCGTTCATGGGGCTGGTGATCGTCAGCATGGTGCTCGTCTACCTCTTCCCGCAACTGGTCTTCTACCTGCCGGACCAGGTCTACGGGCGCTGACGCTCACGCCTGCCGTCGCGGATCAACCGCGGCGGCATCTGACGTTCGATACTGGAAAGGACATAAGGAAATGCACCGGATCCTGGCCACGCTTGCCTTTCTCACCCTATGCGCATTCCTCTTCATCTTCCTCTGGCGGGTGCCGCGCCTCGACCTCGGCATCCTGTTCGCGATCACGCTGCTGATGGCGGGCTACGACTTCGTCGCCTACCACCACACTGACCGCCGCTGATCAGCCGACCAGCAGCAAGCCGATCAGGCCTGCGGTTCCCACGGCGATCCGCCACCAGGCGAAGGGGGCGTAGCCCCGGCTGGAAACGAAATCAAGGAGCGAGCGGACGACGATCAGGGCCATGAAGAATGCGGAAACGAAGCCCACCGCGATGACGACCCCGTCCTCGGCGCGAATGATGTCCCGGTTCTTGTACAGGTCGAGCGCGAAGGCGCCGAGCATCGTCGGCATGGCCAGGAAGAAGGAAAATTCGGCGGCCGACCGCTTGTCGGTTCCCATCAGCAGCGAGCCGACGATGGTGGCGCCCGAACGCGACGTCCCGGGTATCATGGCAAGGCACTGGAACAGCCCGATCTTGAAGGCAAGCGACGGCGGGTAATCCATGATGTCCGTGTATTTCGGCCGGATCGCCATGCGGTCAACCGCGAGCAGTACGAAGCCGCCCAGAATGAGCACGATGCAGATCAGCACCGGAGTCTCGAAAAGGATGGTCTTGATGAACCCGTGTGCCAGGGACCCGATGACCGCCGCCGGCAGGAAGGCGAGCAGGACCGTCAGCACGAAGCGTCTCGCCCTTGCCGACGTCGGCAGGGCCAGGGCGATCTCCAGGAGCTTTCGGAAATAGACGAGCAGGATCGCCAGGATTGCGCCCAGCTGGATCAGGACCGCGAAGGTGTTGCCGGGCGATTTGAACCCCAGGAAATGACTGGCGAGAAGCACATGCGCAGTCGAAGACACGGGTATGAACTCCGTCAGACCCTCGATAACCCCCAGGACGAGAGCGCTGACTATTGATTGATCCGGCATTCTTCACCCTTTGTTTGATGGTCAGCCGGCATGATGTTGCGAACCGCAACCGGCTGTTTGCTTGCCTTGCCCCTTACCAAAACCATATAGCTGGGCTATTGCGGCGCCACGCGAAGCAGCCCGCCCCTCCTACACAAAAATTGTAAAGCTCACGTATCCATGCCCACGCTCTTCCATCATCCCATGTCTTCCAGCTCCCGCTTCGTCCGGCTTATCCTGTCGGAATATGGCTTTCCAGCGGAGCTTGTCGAAGAACAGCCCTGGGAGAAGCGCCGGGAATTCCTCGCCCTCAATCCCGCCGGTACGCTTCCCGTCTATGTCGACGACAGCATGCGTGCGCTCTGCGGCCCCACGGTGCTGATGGAATTCCTCGATGAAACCCATGGCGTGCTGAAGCGGGACCGGAGGCTTTTTGCGGAAGATCCCTTCCAGCGCGCCGAGATCCGCCGGCTGACGGAGTGGTTTCTCGTCAAGATGGAGCAGGACGTCACCCGCCCGCTCGTTCGCGAACGCGTCTACAAGCTGCAGATGACGGCCGCACAGGGCGGCGGGGCACCCGATTCCAAGGCCTTGCGGACCGCGCGCTCCAACATCCGCCAGCATATGAAATACCTCTCCTGGCTTGCCGGCTCGCGTCCCTGGCTTGCGGGCGAGCGCCTGACCTATGCCGATCTGGCCGCCGCGGCCTCCATTTCGGTCCTCGACTATCTCGGGGAGATCGATTGGACCGAGACGCCGATCGCCAAGGAATGGTATCAACGCCTGAAATCCCGTCCATCCTTCCGACCGCTGCTGGCCGAAAGGGTGCGCGGCCTTACACCGGTTTCCCACTATGCGGACCTCGACTTCTGAGATCACTGCGGAGCGCCCCGACGCCGAAGCGAGGCGACGGGAAAAGCTGACCGCGTTCATCAAGGAGGAAGCCGGGGCCCAGGGCTTCGACCTCTGCCGCATCACCCATGCCGGAAGCATTCCCGAAGCGGCCGACCGTCTCGGGACCTACCTGTCGGAAGGCCATCACGGCACGATGGAATGGATGGAGGAGACCCGCGATCGGCGCGGCAATCCCCGCACCCTCTGGCCGGACGTCCGGTCGATCGTCATGTTCGGAATGAACTACGGCCCTGACGAAGACCCGCGCGAACTGCAGGCACATAAGGATCGCGGGGCAATATCCGTCTATGCCCGCAATCGCGACTACCACGACGTCATCAAGGGCCGGCTGAAGGAAATCGCGACGCGCTTCGCCGCCCGGGCGGGCGAGGACGTGAAGGTCTTCGTCGATACCGCCCCGGTGATGGAAAAGCCGCTCGCGGCGGCCGCCGGGTTGGGGTGGCAGGGCAAGCACACCAATCTCGTCAGCCGCAGCCATGGGTCATGGCTTTTCCTCGGCAGCCTGTTCACGACCGCCGACCTCGTGCTTGATGCGCCGGAGACCGATCATTGCGGTTCCTGTCGGGCCTGCCTCGACGCCTGCCCGACAGCCGCCTTTCCCGCCCCGTACCGGCTCGATGCGCGGCGCTGCATTTCCTACCTGACGATCGAGCACAAGGGACCGATCGATCCCGAGTTGCGCCCGCTGATCGGCAACCGGATCTATGGCTGCGACGATTGCCTGGCGGCCTGTCCCTGGAACAAGTTTGCGGCCAGCGCCTCGGAGATGAAGCTCAAGGCACGGGAAGACCTGAAGGCGCCGGCGCTCTCGTTCCTGATGACGCTCGATGACGCGCAGTTCCGCAGCTTCTTCAGCGGCTCTCCGATCAAGCGCATCGGCCGGGATCGCTTCATCCGCAATACCCTGCTGGCGGCCGGGAACTCCGAGGATGCGGCGCTGATCGAGCCGTGCCTGAACCTTGCAGACGATGCCTCACCGGTGGTGCGCGGCATGGCCGTCTGGGCGCTCAAGCGGCTGATGACGCCGGAGGACTTCGAGCGGTTCGCTCGTTCGCGCGCGGGGGAGGAAGACCCTTACGTGCTTGAGGAATGGCGACTGGCGGGAGCGGCGTGATGGAGATGATGATCCTCGGCTGCGGCTATTCGGGCCTCGCTATTGCCAGAACTGCGCTCGAGGCCGGCGCAACGGTCTCCGGAACGAACCGCACGCTCGAAAAGGCCCGGGCGCTCGCCGCGCAGAACGTAGACGCCTTCGTCTTCGACGGAACCGGCCTCGACGAGTCGTTGAGGCATGCACTTTCGCGGGCAACTCATCTCGTCCAGTCCATACCGCCGGGCGCGGCCGGCGATCCCCTGCTTCGTCTTGCGGGCGAAAACCTCGCGACGCTCTGCCCGAGGCTCGCCTGGGTGGGCTATCTCTCGACCGTGGGCGTCTACGGCGACCAGGCCGGGGGTTGGGCCGACGAAGATACCCCCTGCACCCCTGCTCCTGGCCGTTCCAGCGAAAGACTTGAGGCAGAGCAGGCATGGCTCGCCGCGGGCAGCGCCATGGGCGTACCGGTCGCCGTATTGCGGCTGTCGGGCATCTACGGGCTCGGCCGCAACGCATTCGTGAACCTCCAGCGCGGGACGGCGCGGCGGATCGTCAAGAAGGACCAGGTTTTCAACCGTATCCGGGTGGAGGACGTCGCCCGCGCTACGCTTTTTCTCGCGCGCTCCTTCCGTGGCGGCGTCTTCAACGTCACGGACAGCGAACCGGCCCCTCCGCAGGACGTCATAGCCGAAGCGGCCCGGCTGATGGGCGTCGAGCCGCCTCCGGAGGAGCTGTTCGAGACGGCCGAAATGACCCCGATGGCGCGATCGTTTTACGGTTCGAACAAGCGGATTTCCAATCGGAGGATTCGCGATCTCGGGTTTCAGTTCCAGTTCCCGGACTACCGCATGTCGCTTCGGCAGTTGTGGGAAAGCCGCTCCTGGGATGAAAATGACCTTAGCCCCGGCGGATGAAAAATTCATTTTCGAGGCATGTGCGGGAACAAAGACGCACCGGCCTGCCACATTCCTGTCAAATTTTGCCCATTCCCGGTTGATCTCTGAGCCCTTTTAGCAAAAAAATTCACGGATTTCGTGATCTCAGGCCTCCGTCAGCGAGTTACGAAACGTAGTTCCTCTTAACCGCGGAATTCTGGGCATGCTTGCCCAAAATTCTACGCTGGCATGGAAGCTACATAGCCGTCGATGTAACTCACAATGTTGCATTGTGTAACATTCCGTGATCGCGTTGTGCCTTTTTTCGCCAAATTTGGCCGTGCTTTTTGGGACTGCGCACAGCTTGTGCGGGAACTACCGACGGGGACTACAGATTTGACGATCATTCGACGCTCGATTTTCGCGGCAACGGCCTTTGCTGCCCTCGCGACCTTCGGCTCCACATCCGCTCACGCCGCACCCGGTTGCGGTCACGCTTCCTGGTATGCATTGACCTCCAAGACGGCATCCGGCGAACGGATGAACCCAGCCATGCTGACCGCCGCCCACCGCTCGCTTCCTTTCGGAACGAAGGTGAAGGTTACCAACAAACGCAACGGCAAGAGCGTGATCGTCCGCATCAACGATCGCGGGCCGTTCATCAAGGGCCGCGTCATCGACGTCTCGAAAGCCGCAGCCCACAACATCGGCATGGTCCGATCCGGCACCGCCCAGGTCTGCTACCAGATCGTCGAGGCGGGCAATGGCAAGGCCTCCGGCAAGGGCGTCAAGGGCGGCTGAGGCCGCGCGCACTTGCTCTTGACGCCGATGATGGTTAGGACCCGCACAGGCGGGTTCAACCGGAGCGGAGATTGACATGCGATTGGGCGGAAGGCTTGCAGGAGCCATCGATGTCCTGAAGGATATCGAAGACAGGCGGCGCCCCGTCGCCGAAGCGCTGAGGGACTGGGGGCTCGCCCACCGCTTCGCGGGTTCAGGCGACCGTGCCGCAATCGGCAACATCGTCTATGACGCGCTGCGCATGCGCCTCTCCCATGCCTTCCTCATGGACGACGACGCGCCGTCGGCGCTCGCATATGCGGTTCTCATCCGGCAATGGGGTTTCTCCCCCGAGGCCCTGTCCGCAGAATTCGCCGACGACCGTTTCGCGCCGCCCCTCCCGACCGAAGCAAATCTCTCCGCCTTTTCCTCCCGCAATCTCGCCGAAGCTCCCCTTCACGTTCAGGGCGACATCCCGGACTGGGTCCAGCCGTCATTCGAAGGCGCCTTCGGCGAGGACTGGCTGAGCGAGGCGAAGGCGCTTGCGGAACGGCCGACGCTCGATCTTCGCGCCAACACGCTCAAGGCATCGCGCGACAAGGTCGTCAAGGCGCTCGAGCGCGCCGGCGCCGTTGCGGCCCCGATCGCACGGAACGGAATCCGGATTCCGGCCGGCGAAGGGGCCTCCCGGCTGCCGAACGTCACCGCCGAGCTCTCCTTTCAGAAGGGCTGGTTCGAAGTGCAGGACGAAGGCTCGCAGATCGTTTCCGATCTCATCCAGCCGCCGGAGCATTCGCAGGTGCTCGACTTCTGCGCCGGCGGCGGCGGCAAGACGCTGGCCATGGCAGCCGCGATGAACAACAAGGGCCAGGTGCACGCCTATGACGCCGACCGCAAGCGGCTGGCCCCGATCGTCGAGCGCCTTCGCCGCGCCGGCACCCGCAATGTGCAGGTCCATGACGACGCGCGCCAGCTCGACAGGCTGAGGGAAAAGCTGGATGTCGTGCTCGTCGATGCGCCCTGCACCGGGACCGGCACATGGCGCCGGCGGCCCGATACGAAATGGCGGCTGACGTCCCGCAATATCGAGGAACGGATCGCACAGCAGCAAGAGGCGCTCGGCGACGCGGCGGCCTTCGTCAGGCCCGGCGGCAGCCTCGTCTATGTCACCTGTTCGGTTCTGCCGGAAGAGAATGATCGCCAGATCGAACGCTTCTGCGAAGAGCACCCGGAGTTTTCGCCCCAGGAGGCCATGGCGGGATGGAGCAGCCTGTTCGGCGGCGAGACACCGCGCCCCCGCAGCCGGGACGGAAAGATGCTGACGCTGACGCCCGCAAGCACCGGTACGGATGGTTTCTTCTTCTGCAGGGTGCGCAGGGCGTCCTCGGCGAATTGACGATGATCAATCGTCGAGAGCATACGAAAACCATTCTAAACTAGATAGTTTGACACCAGTTTTCATTTGCGTCATGCACTTCCGGTGCAGCCGAGGGAAGAGGCTGCCGAAGGAGGGATCATGATCCGCAAGACGTATTTCGGCGCGGCGTTCGCGCTTCTGGCCGCTTCCTCGGCCCTATCCGTGCCCTCGCTTGCCGCTGCCACGGAACCGGCTGGCGTCGTCCAGCACTATGCGGCCCTGGCGCATGCCAAGTACGAGGATTCCCTCACCACGGCAAAGGCCCTGGATGCCGCCATCGACGCGCTGATTGCCGATCCCGGCGATGATACGCTGAAGGCCGCCCGCGACGCCTGGATCGCGGCGCGCGTCCCCTATCAGCAGAGCGAAGTCTATCGTTTCGGCAACCCCATCGTCGACGAATGGGAAGGCAAGGTCAACGCCTGGCCGCTCGATGAGGGGTTGATCGACTATGTCGATGCCTCCTACGGCACAGAGAGCGACGAGAACACGCTCTATGTCGCCAACATCATCGCCAACCCCAAGCTGAACGTGAACGGCGAGGAACTGGATGCCAGCCAGATCACGCCGGACCTTCTGCGCAGCCTGCATGAAGCTGGGGAGATCGAGGCCAATGTCGCGACCGGGTATCATGCAATTGAGTTCCTGCTCTGGGGCCAGGACCTGAACGGTACCGACGCTGGCGCCGGCACGCGGCCCCCGACCGACTTCGACAAGGCAAATTGCACCAACGGCAATTGCGATCGCCGCGCCGCCTACCTGAAGGCGGCATCGCAACTGCTCATCTCCGACCTGGAGGAAATGGTCGCCGCCTGGGCACCTGAGGGCGAAGCCGCCAAGAGCGTCGCGGCGGATCCGCAAACGGGCATCCGCGCCATGCTGACCGGCATGGGCTCGCTTTCCTACGGCGAGCTTGCGGGCGAGCGCATGAAGCTCGGCCTCCTGCTGCACGATCCCGAGGAGGAGCACGACTGCTTCTCCGACAACACGCACGCCTCGCACCTGAACGATGCCGTCGGCATCGCCTCGGCCTATACGGGGGAATATACCCGCGTCGACGGCACGAAGATGACCGGCCCGTCCATCGCCGACCTCGTCTCGGCGCGGGATGCGGCGCTCGACACGGAGGTAAGAGAAAAGCTCGACGCGACCCTTGCCGCCATGAACGCCATGGCCGCGCGGGCGGAGGGTGGCGAGGCCTACGACCAGATGATCGGCGAGGGCAATGTCGAAGGCAATGCGCTGGTCCAGGCGGCGATCGACGGCCTGATCGACCAGACACGATCGATCGAGCGGGTGATCGCGTCGCTGGAACTCGGCACGATCGAGCTTGAAGGCTCCGACAGCCTCGACAATCCCGACGCCGTTTTCCAGTAAGAAAGGGAGGAAGCCGCCCGTTCGCGGCGGCTTCGTGCCGCGATGAGAGCACCTAAGGCGAGCCTGTTGCTATTCCCGATACTGTCGGGTGCTCTCGTTCTGTCGCCGCTCGTCGCGACCGGCGAAGGCCCGGTATTTCCGACCGAACGCACGGACCTGTCGCCGAAGGACAGGAAGCGTGTGGACGGGGTAACCCGCCCCACGGCGGAATTCTCCAGGGCAGAGAACTTCGAGACCATGCAGGGCGGGGCTGCGACCACCAAGGCGATCGTTAACGGCGATGCCTTCTCGCATTTTTCCGCCAACCTCACTTTCGCGGAGGAGGAAGAGTTCAAGCTCGGCAACGCGCTGTTCCGCAAGCTCTGGGTTTCCTCGCCCTCTTCGACACAGGCCTCCGACGGACTTGGCCCCCTGTTCAACGCCCGGGCCTGCCAGAGCTGCCACCTGAAGGACGGTCGCGGGCACCCGCCGGAGGGATCTGCCGATGCGACATCCATGTTCCTCAGGCTCGCCCGCCCGGCCAGGACCGAGCAGGAAGCGGCCCTTGTCGCCCGCCACGAGGCGCTGAACTTTCCCGACGTCACTTACGGCAAGCAATTGCAGGACCTCGCCATTCCGGGCCTCCGGTCGGAAGGCACCATGGCGATCTCCTACGAGGAAATCCCCGTGACGCTTGCCGATGGCGAGGTGGTGTCGTTGCGCAAGCCATCCTATTCCGTCAGAAACCTTAACTACGGCCCGCTCGAGCCGGACGTGACCCTGTCGCCGCGGATTGCTCCGCCGATGATCGGGATGGGCCTTATCCAGGCGATCCACGAGGCCGATATCCTTGCCAAGGCCGACCCGGACGATGCCGACGGCGACGGCATTTCCGGCAAGCCTGCCCTGGTGCGCGACCATCGCACGCAAGAGCTCAAGCTCGGCCGCTTCGGGTTCAAGGCGCAGAACGCCTCCATCCGCGACCAATCGGCGTCCGCCTTCGTCGGCGATCTCGGCATTTCCAATCCCGATGCGCCCTTCCACCACGGCGACTGCACGACCGCACAGGCGGACTGCCTTGCCCGCCCGTCCGGCGTCCAGGAGCGACTGGGAACCACGGAGGCGCCTGATCCGGTTCTCGAACTGGTGACATTCTACGCGGAAAACCTTGCCGTGCCGGCGAGGCGCGAGCCTGGCGACGTCAAGGTGCTGAAGGGCAAGGAACTGTTCTACCGAGCCGGCTGCACCTCGTGCCACACGCCGAAATTCGTCACCCGTCGTGATGCGGAGAACAAGGCCCACGCCTTCCAGCTGATCTGGCCCTATTCCGACTTCCTGCTGCACGACATGGGCGAGGGGTTGGCGGACGGGCAGCAGGTAGGCGTCGCGGGAGGGCAGGAATGGCGCACGCAGCCGCTCTGGGGCATCGGCTTGACCGAAACCGTGAACGAGCACACCTTCTTCCTCCACGACGGTCGGGCACGCAATCTCACCGAGGCGATCCTCTGGCATGGCGGCGAGGCGCAGGCCGCCCGCGACGCCTTCGCCGCACTCGACAAGGATGACCGCATTGCGCTGATCGCTTTCCTGGAGTCGCTCTGATGTTGAAAGCGCTTGCCACGGCCATGGCTTTTCTTGCTTTCGTTTCCGCCTCCACGGCACAGGAAGGGGCGACGAGCCGCACCGTTCCGGAGCCGGAAGCTGTCCGTCAGGTGGTCGAAAAGGCCGTCGACAGCTTCATCCGCCCCGGATATCGAAACTTTCACCGGGAAGCCGTCGAGCTCGCCGCGGACATGGACGCGCTCTGCCGGACCCCGTCTCCGACGACCCTCGCCGTCGCGAGAAAAGGTTTCGCTAAGGCTGCCCGAAGCTGGGCAAGGATCGAAATCGTCCGGACGTGGCCGGCCATCGAGGAAAACCGCCTTGAGCGCATCCTCTTCTACCCGGACCGCAAGAGCACCGGGCTGAAGCAGGTGCAGGCGCTGCTGGCAAATTCGGACGAGTCCGCCACGCAAGCCGCGGGCCTGAAAGGCAAGAGCGTCGCCATGCAGGGCTTCGGCGCGCTCGAATTCGTGCTTGCCGGAACCGGTTCCGAGAACCTCGCCACCCGGCAAGGAGACTTCCGCTGCCGCTACGGGCGCGCCGTGGCACAGAACATCGAGGAGATCGCGTCTGAACTCGTGGTGCTTTGGGACGCGCCGGACGGCGTGCAACGCCACTGGAAGCAACCAGGCCCGGACAATCCCCTGTTCCGCACGGAGCAGGAGGCGATGACCGCCCTGCTCGGCATTCTCGTCCACGGCGCCGAGATGGTGCGCGACCAGCGGATCGAGACCTTCTACAAGGGCGCGGACCGCCCGGCCTTTCCGAAGCAGGCGATCTTCTGGCGATCGCAGAACACCTGGACGATGGTGGACGGAAACCTGGAGGGACTGAGGGACCTCGTCCTCACGTCGGAACTGGTCGAGTTGCTCCCCTCCGACCAGCACTCCATCATCGGCTCCATCGATTTCGTGCTGAAGTCGCTGTCGCGGGTCGTGAAGACCCTGCACCCCGACGTCGAAGCCATCGTCGGGGCTCCCGCCGGACGCCAGAAGCTGGACTTCGTGCTGGTCAATGGCCGCGACCTCATCAACCGGCTGAACGACGACTACGGCAGCGCCATCGGCCTCACCTCCGGCTTCTCATTCTCGGACGGCGACTGACGATGCGCCGGCGGAGCGACCTCATGGACCGCCGCAGCTTCATGAGGGCTGCCGGCATCGGCTTTGCAGCGACGCTCGCCCCCCGTTCATTGCTGGCGCTGGAGCGGGCCGACGCCGTCTACGCCTCGGGCTTCCGCGCGCCGGATGGCTCCTTCGGCATCGCCACGGTATCCGAGCGCGGCGAGATCATCGACCGCACTCGGCTTCCCGCCCGATCCCACGGCATGGCCTTCAGCCGGGCGACCCTCAGGCTCGTCGCCTTTGCGCGCCGCCCGGGAACATTCGCCCTTGCGACCGACCCGTTCGGAACGGCCGAACCCGTCGTCATCACCGCTCCCGAAGGACGTCACTTCTACGGGCACGGCGCCTTTTCGCCGGGCGGGAGCTTGCTCTATGCCAGCGAGAACGATTTCGACGCCAACCGCGGCATGATCGGCATCTACGATGCCGGCGACCGGTTCCGGCGCGTCGGCGAATTAGAGGCGCACGGGATAGGCACCCACGACATGGCGGTCTCCGACGATGGTTCGATGTTGGTGATCGCCAATGGCGGCATCGAAACCCATCCGGATTTCGGCCGCGCCAAGCTCAACCTCGACCATATGGAGCCTTCGCTGGTGCTGCTCGGGGCCCGCGACGGGCGGCTCCTCCAGAAGCACAGACTGCCGACCTCGCTGCGCCAGCTCTCCACCCGCCACATCGCCCTGGCGGAGGACGGGCGGATCTGGTTCGCGTGCCAGTGGGAGGGAGCGCGCAATGCCCGTCCGCCCCTCGTCGGCCATCTGGCCCGCGGCGAAGAGTTGCGTTTCGTGGACCTGCCGGAGCACGTGACGGAAGGGCTTGCGAACTATGTCGGAGCGATCGCCGTCAACCGGGCGGACGGGATCGTCGGACTGACCTCGCCGAAGGGCGGGCTCGCGGTGAGCCTCGATGCAAGGACGGGCGCGGTCCTTGGCGAACGGCCCGTGCCGGGAGCGGCGGGCGTCGCGCCGGGCAAACAGGGCTTGGCGGTCTCCTCCTATGGCGGTTCCTTCAACGATATCCGCAGCCCCGTCGCCTGGGACCAGCACATCGTTCGGCTCGGATAAGGGGGCTGGCGCCGCAAAAGCGGTGCCCTATGTTCCCGCCCATGAAGAAAGCACTCATCTACATTCTTTTCATCGCCATCATCGTCGGTCTCGGAGCACTCAGCGGTATCAGCAACATGCCGGGCGAGTGGTACCAGTCGCTGGAAAAGCCCTTCTTCCAGCCACCACCATGGCTCTTCGGGCCGGTCTGGACGACGCTATACGTGCTGATCGCTGTAGCCGGCGCCCGTAACTGGCTTCAGGCCCCGGCCTCGGGACGGATGCAGGTCTGGTTCGTGCAGATGATCCTGAACTTCCTCTGGTCGCCGGCCTTCTTCGGCTACCAGAGCCCGTTGCTCGGCCTTGTCGTGATCATACCGATGCTCGTCGCCATCCTTCTGTTCATCCGGATGAGCTGGAACGCCGACCGGATCTCCGCATGGCTCTTCGTCCCCTATGCGGCCTGGGTGACCTTTGCCTCCATCCTCAACCTGTCGATTGCGCTCCTGAACTGACGCCGGACCTGATCCCGCTTGCCCGACCGTCGGGGACATGCCAATTTCGCACCTGCGAGAGGGCATGACATGAGCGAGACGGACGATTTCCGCGAACGGATCAGGCAAAGCTACGGTCGCCAGCCGGCGATGGAGACGATCGGCGCGACGCTGACGCGCATCGAACAGGCGATGGTCGAGATCGAGTTGCCGTTCGACCAGAAGTTGACCCAGCAGCACGGCCTTCTGCACGGCGGGATCATCTCCGCCGCGCTCGACACGGCATGCACCTATGCCGCCTTTTCGGTCATCCCGCCGGATGCGTCCCTGTTGACGATCGAGTTCAAGGTGAACCTCATGTCGCCCGGCCGTGGTGAGCGTTTCCTGTTTCGCGGCGAGATTACCAAGCCCGGTTCCACGATCGTCGTGGCTGACGGCCGCGCCTATGCTCTCGCCGACGGGCCGGCAAAGCTGATCGCCTCGATGACGGCGACGATGATGGTGGTACGCGGCCGGGAGGACATCGTCGGATGAACGCCACCCTGAAACAGGTGGCCGGCCGCTCCCTGCTCTTCGTGATGGCGGTGGACGCGGAATACGGGGTCCATCTGCGCCAGCGCATTTCGCCGCTGATGACAGGCGTCGGCCCCGTCGAGGCCGCCGTCGTCCTCACGCAGGCGCTGACGCAGCTGGCGGCCGCGTCGACCCTACCGGACTATGTCGTCTCGCTCGGCTCTGCCGGTTCCCGGACCCTCGAGCAGACCGGGGTCTACCAGGTCGCCTCGGTCGCCTACCGCGACATGGACGCCTCGCCGCTCGGCTTCGAGCGGGGCAGGACACCGTTCCTCGACCATCCCGCGACGATCGACCTTCCCCACAGGATCCCGGGCATCCCCGCGGCTTCGCTGTCCACCGGCGGCAATATCGTCTCCGGTTCCGCCTATGATGCGATCGACGCGGACATGGTGGACATGGAGACCTTCGCGCTACTGAGAAGCTGCAACCGGTTCGATCTCCCCCTGATCGGCCTGCGCGGGATCTCGGATGGCAAGGAGGAACTCAAGCATGTCGGCAACTGGACCGAATACCTCCACGTGATCGACGAGAAGCTGGCGGTCGCCGTCGATCGCCTCCTCGGCGCCCTGGAGAGTGGCGAATTGAGGTCCTGACGCAGTTGCGCGCAGGCCAAGTTTTCTCTAAATGCTCGCCATGACCCAGATCGCCCATCCCGACAGCATCCTCATCATCGATTTCGGCAGCCAGGTAACGCAGCTGATTGCGCGCCGCGTTCGCGAAGCCGGCGTCTATTGCGAGATCCACCCCTTCCAGAACGCCGCCGCCGCCTTCGAGAAGATGCAGCCGAAAGGCGTGATCTTTTCCGGCGGCCCCGCCTCCGTGACGGCTGAAGGCAGCCCACGGGCGCCGCAGGCGGTCTTCGATTCCGGTGTGCCCATCCTCGGCATCTGCTACGGCCAGCAGACGCTCTGCACGCAACTCGGCGGTGTTGTCGAAGGCGGCCATGCGGCCGAGTTCGGTCGTGCGGACCTGGAGGTGAAAGCGTCGAGCCCGCTGTTCGAGGGCTTCTGGGAGGTCGGCGGACGCTATCCCGTCTGGATGAGCCATGGCGACCGCGTCACCAGGCTGCCGGAAGGTTTCGAGGTGATCGCCACCTCCGAAAACGCGCCGTTCGCAATCGCCGCAGACGAGAGCCGCCACTACTACACGACCATGTTCCACCCGGAAGTCGTGCATACGCCGGACGGCGCGAAGCTGCTCTCCAATTTCGTGCACAAGATCGTCGGCCTGAAATCCGATTGGACCATGGCGGCATACCGCGCCGAGATGATCCGCAAGATCAAGGAGCAGGTCGGCTCCGGACGCGTCATCTGCGGCCTGTCGGGCGGTGTCGATTCCTCCGTCGCGGCCGTGCTCATCCATGAGGCGATCGGCGACCAGCTGACCTGCATCTATGTCGACCACGGGCTGATGCGCATGGGCGAAAGCGAGCAGGTCGTCGGCATGTTCCGCGACCATTACAACATCCCGCTCGTCCACGTGGATGCATCCGACCTGTTCCTTACCGAACTTGCGGGCATCAGCGATCCGGAAGTGAAGCGCAAGACGATCGGCCGGCTGTTCATCGAGGTGTTCGAGGCGGAAGCCGCCAAGATCGCCGAGGACGGCAAGGGCGCGCCGAAGTTCCTGGCGCAGGGAACCCTCTATCCCGACGTCATCGAAAGCGTCTCCTTCTCCGGCGGACCGTCGGTGACGATCAAGAGCCACCACAATGTGGGCGGCCTGCCCGAGCGCATGAACATGAAGCTCGTCGAGCCGCTGCGGGAGCTCTTCAAGGACGAGGTGCGCGCGCTCGGCCGCGAACTCGGCCTGCCGGAGAGCTTCATCGGCCGCCATCCCTTCCCGGGACCGGGGCTCGCCATCCGCTGCCCGGGCGCCGTGACCCGCGAGAAGCTCGACATCCTGCGCAAGGCAGATGCCATCTACCTCGACGAGATCCGCAAGGCGGGCCTCTACGACACGATCTGGCAGGCCTTCGCCGTGCTGCTTCCGGTCCAGACGGTCGGGGTGATGGGCGACTACCGCACCTATGACTTCGTCTGCGCACTTCGTGCGGTGACCTCGGTCGACGGCATGACGGCCGACTTCTATCCCTACGACATGAACTTCCTCGGCCGAACCGCCACCCGCATCATCAACGAGGTGCGCGGCATCAACCGGGTCGTCTACGACGTCACGTCGAAGCCCCCGGGCACGATCGAGTGGGAGTAAACATGGCTGAGGGAGGCATGCATCTCGTTCAGATCCTGCTCCCTGCCAACGATCCTGACGGACAGCCCTTCCCGCCGGGGCTGTTTGCATCCGTCCGCGATCATCTCGCCCGGTCATTCGGAGGCATCACCTTCCACCGGAGCGCGCCGGCCGAGGGGCTCTGGCTCGGCGAGGGCGGAGTCCAACGCGATGCGATCGTCACCGCCGAGGTAATGGTCGAGACGCTGGACGAGGCCTGGTGGCGGGCCTACCGGCAGGAACTGGAAAGGACCTTCCGGCAGGACGAGATCGTCATCCGCGCAATATCGATGGTACGGCTCTAGCAATCTGTCGCATGTCGATCGGGGCTCCGGCGAGCGCTATACCCGTATTGCCAGGCGAAGCCCGCCCCAGTGGCGTCCGTTGACGAAAACGGGGGCCGAGATGTCCTTCATCAGCACATACTGGCCGCCGCCCATATCACGACGATAGGTCTGCAGCAGGAAGGGCTCGGTATTGCGCCCGGCTGCAAGACCCACCCGGTCGTTGAACATCCTGCGATTGCGGCAATTTGCCGTGTTCCACTCGACGTCACCGGGACGCTGGGGATGCGAGAACTTGCGGTTATGGGTCGGCAGATAGCCGTTCTCGTCGACGCAGGCGCAGAATGCCACGCGCTCGTCGCTTGCCGCGGCTTTCTCCTGGATTGCCGGCAGGACTGCGTCGGTAAGCTCCGTGAACCGGGTCATGTACTGGACGGGATCGGTGCCGGGGATCGGCTGATACCGGCGGTCGAAGAGGGCCACCATGTCGGTACGGCCCGACCGGATCGCAGCTTCGAAGGCCGCGGACACCTCTGCCGCGATGGACATGGCCGCCTGTATGTAGGGGGTATCGGGGGTCTGCGTGCCCGCGCTCGCCGTCGCCTGGATGATGCGTTCGGAGATGGCGACCACCTCGCCGACCCGGCCCGACGTCTCCTGCAACTTGTCGTTCGATTTGAGGATGGCAGTGGCGGCGGTCGCGATCGAGCCGGCGAATTCGTTGCACTGCCGGTCGACGGCCTCGGTTGTTCCCGCCAGGGACGAGGCGCTGTCGAGGATCTGCGACATGACGTCCTCGACGCCCTTGAAGGAGCCCTGGACTTCCGTTGCGGTGGACTTCACGCCCTCCGCGGAGACGCGCGCCTGGTTGCCGGCGGCGACGAGCGCGTCAATTCTTGTTCCGAGCTGCTCGAGCGTCGACTGGATGGACGCCGTGGTCTGCGACGTCTGGAGGGACAGCGCCCGGACCTCGGCGGCAACGACGGCAAAGCCCTTGCCGGCGTCTCCGGCCCTCGCGGCCTCGATTGCGGCATTCAGCGCGAGAAGATTGGTCTGCCGGGCAATGGTGCCGATCGCATCGGCAAGACGGCCCACATCCGCCAGCGCAGAGGAGAACGACTTGATTTCATCGCCGATTTCCTGGGAGGCCGTCACCATGTTGTCTATGGCGGCGACCGAGCCCGTAAGTTGCTGGGCCTGCTCGCCGAGCACTTTCCTGGCACTGGCGGCCAGCTTGTCGGTTTCTCCGAGAGATTTGGCGATGTCCGCATTCGCCTCGGCTATCGCCTTGGCGGCCTGGGTCAGGCGGGTAAGTAGGGTCGCATGGGCCGAGGACTGCGCCGCGGTATCCTGGATCGTTCCTGCGATGTCGACGAGGTGCAGGCCTAGGTCGGAGGCTTCCAGCGCCAGCCTTGCTACGACGGCCTGAATACCATCGGCATCCAGGGCCGCCTCGGCCGGGGGTTCATTCTCATCAAGAATCTGCGCAATAGCACCCACCGTCACCTCCCGGATATGGCGAGATGATCGCGCGACACGATTAACAAAGCGTATAGGTGCCTAATTGATGAGCGTCAGCGCCAATCAGGCGTCAGAACTGGTCAAAGGCCTTCGGGTCGATACCCAGGATAGCAAGGTCTCGCTTGGCCGGCTTGCGATGGTTTTCCACGGCGGCCGATGCGTGGACGGCTGCTCCGAAGATCGCGAAGGCACGGCCGATGAAGCCCTGGGCATTCTTGCGTTGGTTCGACATGATCTGCTCCTGATGTTGAGCTGAATGTGTGCCCGAGTGCGGCCCGGTGCAACGCACAAGACGACATCCGAGCCATGCGCGAACGGCATGGCTTTGCCAGTGATCCAAGTCTTGCGCCCGCTTATCCCTCCTTGCTATCGCTTTCCCCTCACCGGAGGCATGGCATGAGCATCACGATCTACGGCATCAAAAACTGCGACACGATGAAGAAGGCCCGTGTCTGGCTGGACGGCCGGAACGTGACCTACAGGTTTCACGACTACCGCGTCGAGGGCATCGACAAGGCCCGCCTCGAGCGCTGGACGGATGCCGCGGGCTGGGAGACGGTGCTCAACCGCGCGGGGACGACCTTCCGCAAGCTCGACGAGGCGGCAAGGACCGGCCTTGACCGCGACAAGGCGATCGCCCTGATGCTGGAACAGCCCTCGATGATCAAGCGCCCCGTCCTGGAAGTCGACGGCAAGGTCATCGTCGGCTTCAAGCCGGAGATCTACGAGGCGCAGTTCGCCTGAAAGCGCAGCGTCGAGCGGCCTTCAAATATCCTCCGTTACGCCTTATGTCTGGCCGACATCCCGCAGACAGGACAGTGAGCCGATGAATATTCATTCCGAGATCAATTCCGCCGTCGACCCGGTCAAGCTCGACAAGCTGGCGGAGGTGGCCGTGAAGGTCGGGCTCCAGCTGCAACGCGACCAGGACCTCGTGATGACGGCGCCGCTTGCCGCCCTGCCACTTGTCCGGCTCATCACGAAGCATGCCTACATGGCCGGCGCCGGGCTCGTGACCACCTTCTACTCCGACGAGGAAGCGACACTCGCACGCTACCGGCACGCGCCGGATGCGAGCTTCGACAAGGCATCCGGCTGGCTCTACGAAGGGATGGCCAGGGCCTATGCCAATGGCGCAGCGCGTCTCGCCATCGCCGGCGACAATCCCCTGATGCTGGCGAACGAAGATCCGGCCCGCGTGGCACGCGCCAACAAGGCGAACTCGATGGCCTACAAACCGGCGCTGGAGAAGATCTCCAACTTCGACATCAACTGGAACATCGTCTCCTATCCGAACCCGTCCTGGGCGAAGATCGTGTTTCCGGGCCTGCCGGAAGACGAGGCGGTGAGAAGGCTCGCCGATGCGATCTTCGCCGCGTCGCGCGTCGATGTCGCCGATCCGATCGCCGCCTGGGCGACGCATAACGCCAATCTCAAGAAGCGCTCCGGCTGGCTGAACGGCGAACGTTTCTCCGCGCTGCATTTCACCGGCCCCGGCACGGACCTGACCGTCGGCCTGGCGGATGGCCACGAATGGCACGGCGGCGCATCGACAGCCAAGAATGGCGTGACCTGCAACCCGAACATTCCGACCGAAGAGGTCTTCACCACGCCGCATGCGATGAAGGTCGAAGGTCACGTCTCCTCTACGAAGCCCCTCTCGCACCAGGGCACGCTGATCGACGATATCCACGTCAGGTTCGAGGGTGGGCGCATTGTCGAGGCACGCGCCTCGAAGGGCGAGGAAGTGCTGAACAAGGTCCTCGACACCGACGAGGGCGCCCGACGTCTCGGCGAAGTGGCGCTGGTTCCGCATTCGTCGCCTATCTCGGCGAGCGGCATTCTCTTCTACAACACGCTGTTCGACGAGAATGCTTCCTGCCACATCGCTCTCGGCCAGTGCTATTCGAAATGCTTCCTGGATGGCGCCACGCTCAGCCAGGACCAGATCGCGGCCCAGGGCGGCAATTCGAGCCTCATCCACATCGACTGGATGATCGGCTCCGACAAGGTCGATATCGACGGCATCAGCGCGGATGGCACGCCCGTGCCCGTGATGCGCAAGGGCGAGTGGGCCTGACTAACTTCCGCCGGCTGCCTTCCAGCCGGCTGGCCACCGGTCAGCGGTAGTAGATGATCCTGCCGCCGTTGGCGGCGGTCCTTACCCACAGCACGTTGTGGAGAGCGATCCCGCGACGTGCCAGGGCATCTAGCAGCACCGGGTCGTTTTCCACCACCTGCTGGGCCTGCCTTATCCGCACCGGAAAGAGGAAAAGCGACGGATCGCGCTCGTCGTCGATCCGGCCGGGCGAAATCTGGATGGTCATGATCCCGTCATTGTAGTTCCGGCCGAACAGGAAGGCGGAGAGTTCGCTCTGTTCCGCGACCGTCGGCCCGGCGGGTGCAGTCGCGACCAGGATGCCGATGACGGCGGCAAGAAGTTTCCTATTCATCGCACACTCCGTAGGCCGGTCGAGCGGCAAAGGCCGCCCCTCCCTCATTACCTAGGCCGGGCGGACGGAAATTGAAGTAGCGGGATGCCGGCCGGGCTTCAGAACAGGCTGCCCTGCTTTGGCGGATCGCCGGGCGGGGCAGTCCTGGCGGAGGGTTTGCGGCGGGCAATATCAGTTGGCTGCGGCGAGGCAGGGGCCGTGCCGTCACCGACCGCGACGGCGTCGATCCGGTCATCCGCGAACTCGATCGCCAGCGCCTGCCCGGGCGACACGTCCGAGGCGCGTGTCAGCGGCCGGTTGCCGGCGTCACGGACCACCGCATAGCCGCGGCTCAGGACGTTCTTGTAGGAGAGCGACTGCAGGACCCGATCCTGACCGGCGACCGCGGCGCGGCTTCGCGTCAACGCATGAGACAGGGCGGTATCCGCCTGGCGCATCAGGACCGTCACATGCTGCCGCTCACGCTGCAGATGACCGGCCAGTCGCGCCGGCAGTGCACCGAGCGCGGTCGCCGCCCTCGATACGCGGTTGTGCTCCTTCAGCATGTGTCGCTCGAGGCAGCGCTCCTTGCGCAGCACCTGCTCGGCGATGAAGCGACGTCGCTCGGCGACGCGGTTTGAAAGAAGATCGAGACGCAAGCCGGCCGTCGCCTGCTCCAGGCTGCGGCGCTTGACGACGGTGGTGCGCTCCAGGCCGCGGCCGAGGCCCGCTGCCGCCTCGTCGAAGCGTCGGCGCGGCAGGGCGAGCAACTGGTCCAGAGAGGGCAGCGCCCGGACAAGCGCGCGGAGCGACTGGCGGCGATGCTCCATATGGCGGCTCGCGCATCCCCTCAGTCTTGCCGAAAGAGCGGCGACCTGGGCCTCGAGTTCCGCCCTGACCGGCACGGCCATCTCGGCGGCGCCCGTCGGGGTGGGCGCCCGCACGTCGGCGGCATGATCGATCAGCGTCCAGTCGGTCTCGTGGCCGACGGCGGAGATGAGCGGGATACGGCTTTCGGCCGCGGCACGCACTACCGCTTCGTCGTTGAAGCCCCAGAGATCCTCGAGGCTGCCGCCGCCGCGGGCGACGATCAGCACGTCGGGCCGTCTTGCCGGACCATCGGCCGGCATCTCGTTGAAGCCCCGGATCGCCGCCGCTACCTCGTCGCCGGAGCCCTCGCCCTGCACCTTGACGGGCCAGACGACCACGTGGACCGGGAAGCGATCGGTGATGCGGTGAAGGATATCGCGGATGACGGCGCCCGTCGGCGAGGTCACCACGCCGATCACATGCGGCATGAACGGCAGGGGGCGCTTGCGCGACTGGTCGAACAACCCCTCCGCTGCCAGCCGCCTGCGCCGCTCCTCCAGAAGCGCCATCAGGGCGCCGGCGCCAGCAGGCTCCATGCTCTCGATGACGATCTGGTATTTCGACGAGCCGGGGAAGGTGGTCACCTTGCCCGTGGCAATGACTTCCATGCCCTCCTCCGGCTTGAACCTCAGGCGCGGAAAGGTGCCCTTCCAGATGACCGCATCGATGCGGGCCCGGTCGTCCTTCAGGCAGAAATAGGCATGGCCCGAGGAATGCTGGCCACGGTAGCCGGAGATTTCTCCCCGCACCCGGACATGGTCGAAGGCGGTCTCGACCGTCCGCTTGATCGAGCCGGACAGTTCCGAGACCGTCAGTTCGAGAAGATTTGTCTGCGAATCCCTGGCGGCGAAATTGGTCATGCCTCCCTTCTACAGGAAGCCGGCGCGCATTTCACCTGCCGGATGCGGGGATGGACCAAGCCCATCCCTGACCCGCAAGAGCCTGGCTGCGGTCACGTGTCCTTCGTCCGTGGACGGCATAACCCACTGATCCGGCGGGATATTCCCTTCCGGCGCCTGCGTCTGGCCATCAATAATTTTGGTCCCTTTGATCCCCGCGCCAATTCGCGGGCCGACAATGAAGGACGAGCCCAACGGAGAAGTCACATGTCCGATCGATTTGTCAATGTCCAAGCCTCGCTGTCCGGCCCTGCCTCATCCGGATTTGCCGTCACGCCCAATGATGCCGCCGACCTGCCGGAGGTCACCCGGGCGATCTATGTCGGGACTGGGGGCGACCTCACCGTCCGCATGCTGACCGGCGAAACGCTGACGTTTACCAGCATTGCGCCCGCAAGCCTCCTGCCCGTCCGGGCCACGTGCATCCTTGCGACGGGAACGACGGCCGGCAATCTCGTGGGGCTGGCATGATGCTCTCGGTCTCGACCGGCCTCGCCGCGGGCGGGCCGTCAGCTCCCGGCCTCGGGCTTGTCCTCAGCAGGGGTGGCTGGTCCCCGCTTTCGCTCGGCGGCAGCCTCCTCGCCTGGTGGGACGCCTCGCACGCCATCACACTTTCCGGCAACCAGGTGACGGCATGGGCGGACAGGAAGAACGGCCATGCCGCGCAAGGCGTCGGTTCCGCCCGCCCCAGCTGGTCCGCCACGAGCTTCGGGGGCGCTCCCGGGCTTGTCTTCGATGGAGTGGACGACGTCCTTTCGCTGTCAGGCCAGCCCTTCCCGGGTGGTTCTGCCGGATCGGAAATCTGGGCTGTCGTCCAGCAGGACGCCCAGGCCACCGATGGCGCTGCCCGCTTCGTGGTTTCCTATGGCGGCCTGGTCTCCAACGACCGCCGCGCACTCGGTCGCTTCCCCGTCGGCGGCGTCAACCGCCCGAATATCCAGTACGGCACCGGATCTGCCAACACCACCGTCACCAGCACCGTGGTCGATATTTCCGGCCGCCATCTCCTGCGCGGCCGCTTCACGACCTCGGCCGGCGCATCAGTCTCCGTCGACGGCGGCACGGCGGTCAACACAACCGGGACCGACGCCCCCGCCACCGCCACGACACGGGTCTCCATCGGAGCCCTGACATCCCTCTCCTCCTACTGGCACGGCAAGATCCGCGACGTAGTCGTGACCACGCCCCTCACCATTAACGAGGCGGACAAATTGCAGACGTTCCTGATGTCGAGAAGGGCGGTGTGATGACAACCACAGTCATGGTCTTCCCGGGCGAGGCAACCGGAATGATCAGGTCCGGCTGGACCCGCGTTCCGATAGGGTCGTGCGCAGGCGTTGGCCGCCGCCGACGGGGACGCTCAGGACTTCTTCGGCGGGCATGTTGAAGGGCGGGGCCTCGATGAAAACGCCGGACAGCTGGAGCGATCGCGTGTAATGGCCGCTGACGATATCGCGGTTCGGCGCGACATTCGGCCCGACCGGAACCCCTTCGGTGACCACCAGGTAGCGGTAGCCGGCGGTGTTTCGCAGGACCTTTTCGACGTTGTCGTTCGAAAGGTGCTGGAGAACCTGCCGTACGGAGACGAGATCTCCCGGGGGCAGCGGGTCGGTGGTGGCATCGGCGCAGACGAAGCGGACATCGTCGGAGCCGAACGCCTGGTTATTATGCTCGATCAACTCGGGGACGATATCCACCCCGACATAGGAGATCGGGCGCCCGACATTCGCGAGGACGCGGCCAGAGACCTGGAAGTCTCCGCAGCCGATATCGACAAAGGTCTTGATCTCGTCATGCGTACGCAGGAACTCGACCATGAACTCCACGTAGGCTGAGGACTGGGCTTTGCTACTGCCATTGCCCGACCAATACTTGCCGTCACCTGTTCCCCACTTGCCGGATCGGTAGGCTTCGGAAAAGATCGACTGCAGACCGCGACCTTTGTTCCTATTGAACAACCGGGCCCTCATGAGGGATCTGCGGGCATCAAGTACCCAGCCGGGCACGAATCTCTTTAGGGCCGCACGAAATTCCATTCAGCTCCCCCTCAATGGACAGGAAGAGACTATTGAGTAAATTACCCAGTTCGCAAGTGGAAACTGCATTGCTATAATTCCGCCTTGCATCTCGGGTACACTTCCATCGTTAATCTCGATGCCGCAGCTTTCTCATCATGTACCGACCGCACGAAGGATATTGCATCCACCACGACGCATACTTGGTTGATAAACCATCCTCCCCGGTGTTACCTCTAACGACTATTTCAGATGCGGAGAATTGTCTTATGATGAAACCAGCGATCGCATTGGCGTGGATCACGCTGTCGACGGCCGGCACGGCCAGTGCTGCCACGATCACGGTCGAGCCGGGGGACACATTGTCCGGTATCGCGCAGCGCATGCTGGGGGACGGAGGGCGCTGGCGGGAAATATGCCAGCAGAACCGGTCCCTGCTGCGCAACTGCAATCTGGTGCCGGCGGGTGCCGTTCTCGAAATCCCGTCCTCCCCACAGCAGCCGACGGCCGACACTCGGCAACCCGCCTCAGAAGTTCAGGCATCCGGTCCCAATCTCATCGACGAGTCGGCTGCATTTTCTGAAGGCTATTGGGGCGGCTACTGGGTCAAGCCGCAGACGTCCGCAGGGGTCGTAGATCCGGACGGCGGCCAAGGCGCCACGCGCGTGGAAAGCGCCGACAAGCCGGATGACTCGGGCAAGAATTATTCGGGCCTGCGTCGCCAGCAGCCCGTCGATCCCGGCGTTTACGATGTCGAGGTCTGGCTGAGATCCACGGACGGGCCTATGGAATTCTTGGTCGGCATGTCCGACAAGGCCATGAACCCGGCGCCCGTCACCGTCGGCGAGGAATGGCAGAAGGTCTCCGTCTCGATTACGGCCGAGCAGCCGCTGGACCGGCTCTTCCAGGTCTACGAACGCGGCGAAAGCAATCCCGCCTGGGAAATCTACGGCGTGAAGGTCGCGAAGCGCGGATAAGCGGGCCGGTCACGGCTCTCCGACCTGACGGTCAGCAGGCCGCCTTTGCAGAGAAAATCCTCCTACCGGGTGTCGATGACCCGGTAGACCGCGAAGCCGGCGCCCTCTCCCATTCTCCCGATCGGCGTGAGGTAGGGCGGGATGTGGCCTTTCGCGAGAGCCGCGTAAAGGCCGTCGGGCTTTGCAGCGATCAGGGAGCGCGTCTGCGGATCGTTCCTGCAATAGACGACGAGCGTCACGCCGGCGCCGCGCAGGAATGCCTCAGCCTCCGCCGGGGCGGCAAGGCCGATGTGGAGTTCGGTCAGCATTCCGCCCTGGTTGCGGTGGTAGGGAGCCGCAAGGACACGGTGGCGGGTGTAGCGAAGGATCTCCGCACCGCTGTTCGACGGTGCGGCGACCACGCCGGGTTCGAGCGCTGCCAGAAGGGGCAGCCCGTCCTCGGCGGAGCACTCCCCCCGTTCAGGGCGCGCGCCGCTGTCCTGGGTGAGCGTCTCGATGCCGAGCGACCTTTCGGCATTGTGGTCGATCAGCGCGCCCGCGAGCGCCCAGACCGCCGGCACCACCATCAGGACCGCCGTCACATAGGCGAAGGCGGCATTCGGACTTTCCGGATCGGCCTGCGATCCGCGCCGCAGATCGGCAATCAGCAGCGACAACGGCAGGATGGCCAGCATGTTGGCAAAGAAGAAGCCACGGACCTGCACGAGCGCGATCGCCCAGCTTGCGGCGATCATCAGCAGCAGGACGAGATGCGGTTCCCGCTCCTGCCCCATCAGGATGCGGCAGAGGCAGACCATGGCCGCGAAGAAGCCGACCGCGTAGTAGCCGCCCAGTGAATGCGGATCGCGGGTCACGATGCCGATGACGGATTGCGCCTCGGTGACAGCGTTCAGCCACAGGCTCACCAGCATGGGATCGAGGTCGGCCAGGGGGCTGCCCAGGCACTGCGGCGCAATCAGCAGGGCGGCTGCGCCGAGCGATGCGGCAATGCCCGCGCCACCGAGGAGGCGACCGTGGATCCCGCGACCGGCCGGGATGAAGGTTGCGCCCGCCAATAGCGTTCCGCCCATCGCCGCCAGCGCGTAGAAGCCGAGCGAAAGACTGTCGCAGGTCACAACGCCATAGCGGCCGGAAGGAACCGTCAGGAAAAAGACTGCGGTGATCACGAGCGCCAGCGAGAGCCCGAAGGCGCGGGCCGGCGCCGACATCGCCTCACCGTGCCATATCCACTGCAGCGCCACGCAGAGGCAGGCCACTGCCACCAGCGGCACGGTCTCCGCGCCGATCGAGATCGCTAGCGCGGCGGCTGCCCCGGCGACGAGGTAGCTCCGCGGCCGGCGGCCGGGATCGACGAGCATGGCCGCGGTCCACACCAGGAGCACCGACTGGACGTTGTGGTGATCGATCGAGCCGGGGTGAAAACGGACATTGGTGAAGGCGAACAGGCTGCCGAGACCGAGGGCGATATGCATCGCCACCGGACCGGAGAGCCGTCGGGCGGCAAGGCCGATCGGATAGAGCAGGAACGGGATGAGAAGAAGCGGCCAGAGGGTCAGCGCCAGCGCCTCCGCCTGGTTCTGCGGAAGGACGACCGTCCCGAGGCGGACCAGGGCCGCGATCGGCAGGTCGACAAGCCGCGACCAGTGCATCAGCGTACCGCCCTCGAGCCCCAGCCGGTACTGCGTCAGATCGAACCAGCCCTGACCGGCGAGGAGGTCCCTCACCTGCACCAGCCGCATGACGTCGTCGTTGTCCGTTCCCACATAATCGGTCGCGGAGGGGACGAACATGGCCAGCATGACGGCGATCGTCACCAGCGCATAGAGGAGGCTCAGCAGCGCGGGACGCTGTGACAGCGGTCTGCGTTGAGGCTTATCCTGCCTGAGATGTGCGGCCGCGGCGTCTGTCATCGGCTTCCATGGACGTTGTTTTCCCGCCGGAAACCTAGCCTTAACCTTCCCAAGAAATAGTAAAGCGCCGCGCCGGACGAACCTGCGCCGATTTTCCGGTTAGCGAGTGAAAATCATGACCGCCAGTTCCGTCGATATCGCAATCCTCCTGCCCTGCTACAACGAGGCGGCCACGATCGGCGACGTCGTGCGTGGCTTCCGGGCCGCGCTGCCCACCGCGCGGGTCTATGTCTACGACAACAATTCCACAGACGGCACGGCGCTGAAAGCGATGCTCGCCGGCGCCCACGTCGTGCGCGAACGCCGGCAGGGCAAGGGCCACGTCGTCCGGCGCATGTTCGCCGATATCGAGGCCGACATCTACGTCATGGCAGACGGCGACGGCACCTACGTTCCCGCCGATGCGGAGGAATTGGTGCGCACGCTGCTGACCGAGCGCGCCGACATGGTGGTCGGCACCCGGCGAGGCGTGCTCGCCGATGCGGGACGCCAGGGCCACGCCGCCGGCAATCGCCTCTTCAACCTTCTCTACCGGACGATCTTCGGGCGCGACTTCACCGATATCTTCTCGGGCTACCGCGCCTTCTCCCGCCGCTTCGTAAAAAGTTTCCCGGCCGTTTCCGGCGGCTTCGAGATCGAGACGGAGATGTCGGTTCATGCATCGAGGCTGAAGCTCCCCGTCAGCGAGATCGAGCTGCATTACGGGCGCAGGCCGGAGGGTTCCCATTCCAAGCTTTCCACCGTCCGGGACGGCAGCCGCATCCTGTGGATGTTCGCCATGCTGATGAAGGAAACGCGCCCGTTCGTCTTCTTCGGGATGATCAGCGGCACCATCCTTGCCGCCAGCATCGGCTTCATGCTGCCGGTGCTCGCCGAATACTTCCGGACCGGGTTCGTCAGCCGCGTGCCGACCTGGATCCTGTCGATGGCGCTGATGATGGTCTCCCTCCTCGTGTTCACCGCCGGGCTGATCCTCGATTCCCTGTCGAGGGCCCGCAACGAGCAGCTTCGGCTTGCCTATATCGCCCAGCGGGGGATCGCCGGCACGAGCCTGCAGGGCGCGGATGAGGTATCGTCGCCGGGCGAGTCGCGTTCCGCCGACGCCGCATGAGGAAACTCGTCTGGTTCGTCATGGCCGGCGGAACCGGATTTGCGATCGACGCCGGGCTGACCCAGTTGCTGATCGCGCTGACGCCGGCCGGTCCGTTCGTTGCCCGCATCCCGGCGATCATGGCGGCCATGACGGCCACCTGGTTCCTCAACCGCAACTTCACCTTCGGCCGGTCGTCGTCCTCGCTTGCGGCCGAGGGCTTCCGCTACTGGGCGGTCGGGATCACCGCGGCACTCCTGAACTACGGCGTCTATTCGGCGCTGATCTATCGGCTGCCCGTGCAGCCGTTGGCGGCGATCGTGTTCGCCTCGATTGCCGCCATGGCATACAGTTTCTTCGGCTATTCGCGCTTCGTCTTCGGGCGCTGACGCCTAGACCTCTTCCCAGCCGTCGTGGCCGCCGGCACGGTAGATCGCGTCGATGAAGCGCTGGTTCTTCAGCGAATTCTCCAGCGTCACCACCTCGGCGCCCTCGCCCGCCACGGCGCGCGAGAAAGCCTCGGCCTGGCGCCGGTACTGGCGGCTGTCCTGGAAGCGGAAGATCTGCGATTCGGTATGCTTCTGGTTGGTGAGCTCGATTTCCTCGGCGCCCCAGCGCTCGGCGTTGAAGGGCGACTTCACCTCGATATATCCCTCGGTCCCGTGGAAGACCATGACCTGACGGTTGGCCATCTGGGTGGCGACGTAGAAACTCATCTCGAAATCACCGAAGTCCGCCTTGACGCTCGCGTAGATGTCGGTGCCGAAATCCGGGTCGCGCTCTGTGACGGCTTGCACGCGAAGCGGCTCGCGACCGGTCGCAAAGCGGGTGGTGATCGCCGGATAGACGCCGATATCCGGCAGCGCGCCGCCACCGAGTTCGGGAATGTTGCGCATGTTGGCGGCGTCGCGGTTGAAATAGGTGAAGGCGCCCTGCACGTGGCGCAGCCGCCCGATCGCTCCCTCGGCGATCAGTTCGCGAACCTTCAGCCACACCGGCGAATAGGTGACCATGAAGGCTTCGGAGATCAGCACCCCATTGCGGTCTCTCGCGGCGATCAGCCGCTCGATCTCGTCCGCCTTCAGCGCGATCGGCTTCTCGCACAGGACGTGCTTGCCGGCGTCCGCCGCCTTGATAGACCATTCCACATGCTGGCTCGTCGGGAGCGGAATATAGACCGCGTCGATGACGTCGGAGGCAAGCATTTCCTCGTAGGAGCCGAAAGCGTGCGGGACGGAAAACCGGTCGGCCATGGCGCGGGCGCGGGGCAGGTCCCGGCTTGCGACGGCCGTGACCACGCAGTTTTCCGCGTCCTGCAGCGACAACACGACGATGTCCCGGCCGATCTTCGCCGTCGACAGAATTCCAAAACGCAACATTCTCTCCTCCCGATCTGAAATGTTGCGGCACCATATGGTCGGGCTCCGGGCTATGCAACGGCAGGATCGCATCGGCACGACGACCTTCCCGGAAGGTTCCGCCGAGAGCGCCTTCAGGCTCCGGCCGCCGGGGTGGGAAACCCGTCATAGAAGGCCGAATGGTCGCCCTCGTGATTGGCCATGCCGGGCTTGGTCAGCACGCCCCGCGGAACGGCATAGCTCATGATCCGCCGCGCCGGGCGCTCGTGCCACTGGATGTTGAAGGCCCAGAGCTTCGGGAAGAAGCAGAGCGAGGCGTATGGCAGGTGATCATGAATCCACCAGGCCATCTTGCGCCAGTCGCCCTCGCGGTCGCAGTTGTCGAGCAGCCATGGCACGACGACACAGGCCGTCGCTCCCATGCAGCCGTCCGCATCGCGCATGTCCCATATATGATCGGCGGCAGACGCCGCGTTCGTCGAACAGTTGAGGCCGTTGCGGTTGCCGAATTCGTTGACGGCCGCGGACCTGTAGCCCGAACGCAGGTGAAGCCGCCCGAAGGTCGCCTGCAACGGCTCCAGCAGTTCCTCGCACAGGCGCCGTCCGGCCGTAATGGCAAGGTCCGGATCGTCGGGGAGGTTCGGGATGTCGTAGGTGACCGCAATCTCGGAAAACAGGAAGTCCCGGAAGAAGAAGTTCTTCGACAGCCGCACCCGGCCGAGATCTTCCAGCCCCTTCATCGAGTTCGGCTTGCGCATGCCTTTCCTCCGATCTCCACCACCGCCGCGGCCCAGGCTACCTGGCCTCGGCCACGTTGCTCAAGCACCCTTTCCTCACCGGGTCCTTTTTATAGTTGCATTTGCAACTATAAATGCTATCGTCCGACGATGTTCGATCATTGCCTCTATTTCAACACGACCGCACTGGCCCGCCAGCTGGAGCGCGTGTGGACGGAAGCCTTCAAGCCCTTCGACCTCACTCCGTCGCAAGCCTTCACCCTGCGCGCCATCCTGCAGAGGCCCGGAATGCTTCACAGCGAGCTGGCCCTCGCCCTGAAGATTGCGCGGGCAACGGCAACCCGGGCGGTGGACGGCCTTGTCGCGCGCGGCCTCGTCGAGCGTCGAGCGACCAAGAACGATGGCCGGGAGTCCGAAATATATCCGACGGCCGAGGGCATCGCGCTTGCGGACGGGCTGAACGCTGCCAGCGGAAAGGTGACGGAGCGCCTGAAGGACGAGCTCGGCATGGACGTGTTTGGCGATTTCGTACGGCAGGCGCGGTCCATCGGCGGACGCCTGCCTTGATGCAAACCCATATAGTTGCATTGCTAACCAATAGAGAAAGAGTATGCCGATCCTGAATGTGAAAGTCAGTGGCGAACGCTCTGACGAAATGACCCGCGCCATTTCAACGCTTCTGGGCGAGTTGACGCAGCGCATCCTCGGCAAGTCCCCGGCAGTCACGGCGATCGCCATCGACTATGTCGATCCGCGCGACTGGATCGTCGGCGGCAGCACCCTTGCCGAACAGGGCAAATCGAGCGTCTATTTCGATATCAAGATTACCGACGAGACGAATACGAAAAGCGAGAAGGCCGCCTATATCCAGGCGGCCTTCGAAGGGTTCGAGCGCCTCCTCGGCAACCTACACGAGGAAAGCTACATCTATGTCGAGGATGTGCGCGCCGCTACCTATGGCTACGGCGGCAAGACACAGGAATGGCGATACCAGCGCGCCGGCTAGGCGCGCAGGCTGCCCCCGGTCGCCTTTTCGACATTGGCGACGATCTTCGCCGTCAGCGCCTCGAAGTCCTCGTCGGTGAGCGTCTTTTCGACCGGCTGGATCAACACCTCGATCGCCACGGACTTGCGCCCCTCGCCGAGCGACGCACCCTCGAAGATGTCGAAGACGTTGACGCCGGTGATCAGCTTGCGGTCGGCGCTCGTCGCCGCCTTCACGACCGCGCCTGCCTCGACATCCGAGCCGACGACGAAGGCGAAGTCGCGCTTCACCATCTGGAAGGGCGAAAGCTCGAGCGGCGGCTTGGTACGGGTTGCCTTCTTCTTCGGCTCCGGCATGGCATCGATATAGACCTCGAAGCCGCAAAGTGCGCCGGAGACGTCGAGCGCTCCCAGAGTCTTCGGATGGAATTCACCGAAATAGCCGAGAACCACCTTGGGGCCCATCTTGATCGTCCCGGAACGGCCCGGATGGTACCAGGCAGGCGCGCCCTTCTCGATCTGGACGTTGCCCATGGGAAGGCCGCAGGCTTCCAGGACGGCCAGCGCGTCGGCCTTGGCGTCGAAGACGTCAACCGCCTTGCCGCCGCCGCGTGTCGCATTCGACCACAGCCGGCCGGCGCCGGCGATCGACGCCGTGCCGCGGCGAACACCCCCGGCAACGCGGCGCTGGCCTTCCGGCGCGTCGCTCTCATAGGTGCCGGAGACCTCGAAGATCGCCACGTCGCCATAGCCCTTGTCGGCATTGCGCTGGGCCGCCGTCAGCAGGCCGGGCAGAAGCGAAGGCCGCATGTCGGACATGTCGGAGGCGATCGGATTGGCGAGCTTGAGGCGTGGCGAGCCGCCGCCGAAGAGCTTTGCCTGCTCCTCGGAGATGAAGGACCAGGTCACTGCCTCCAGCATGCCGCGTGCCGCAAGCGCCCGGCGGGCGGTACGGCTGCGGACCTGCAGCGTCGTCAGGATGCGGCCATTGACCGTACCGAGGCTTTCGATCGGCTCCGGCAGGATCTGGTCGACCCCGTGGATGCGCATGACCTCTTCCACGAGATCCGCCTTGCCGTCGATGTCGGGACGCCAGGAGGGCACGGTGACCGACAGGCGGCTGCCCTCGCCCTTCACCGCAAAGCCCAGACGCGCAAGGATCTCGCGGCACTCTTCTGCCGTGACCTCGAGGCCGGTGAGGCGCTTGACCTCGGACGTCGGGAAATCGATCACCTTGGGTTCGAAGCCCTTGTAGCCGACAACCCTCGCTTCAGCCGGCGTGCCGCCGCAGGCCTCGAGCACCAGTTGCGTGGTGCGCTCCAGGCCGGGGATCATGTATTCGGGGTCGACGCCGCGTTCGAAGCGGTAGCGGGCATCGGTGATGATGCCGAGCGCGCGTCCGGACTTGGCGATGTTGATCGGGTCCCAAAGCGCCGATTCGATCAGCACGTCGGTCGTCGTCTCGTCGCAGCCGGAATGCTCGCCGCCCATGATGCCGCCGATCGATTCAACACCGTTCTCGTCGGCGATGACGACGTTGTTGGGCGTGAGCTTGTACTCCCGCTGGTCGAGTGCAAGCACGGTCTCGCCCGCCAGCGCGCGGCGCACGGTCAGGTCGCCGTTCACCTTGGCGGCGTCGAAGACGTGCATCGGCCGACCCTGGTCGAAGGTCATGTAGTTGGTGATGTCGACCAGCGCGTTGATGGGCCGCAGGCCGATCGCCTTCAGGCGCTGCTGCATCCAGGCGGGGCTCGGACCGTTGCGCACACCCCGCACGAGGCGAAGCGCAAAGCCGGGGCAAAGGCGCTCGTCGTCGAGCACGATCCTGACATCCACCGGCGTCTCGCCCTCGGCCGTGAACGCGGGCACCGGATGCTGCTTCAGGGTTCCGAGACCGGAGGCGGCGAGATCGCGCGCAATCCCGTGGATCGAGGTGCAGTCCGGCCGGTTCGGCGTCAGGTTGATCTCGATGACCGGATCGTCCAGCCCGGCATAGGTCGCGAAGGGCGTGCCGACGGGTGCATCCACCGGAAGGTCGATGATTCCGTCATGGCTGTCGGAAATGTCGAGTTCCTTCTCCGAGCACATCATGCCGTGGCTTTCGACGCCGCGGATATTGCCGACGGAGAGCGTCACGTCGATGCCGGGAACATAGGTGCCCGGGCGCGCGAGAGCGCCGACCAGGCCCGCACGGGCGTTCGGGGCGCCGCAGACGACCTGCACCGGCTTGCCGTCTCCGGCATCAACCATCAGCACCTTCAGCCGGTCGGCCTGGGGGTGCTGTTCCGCCGAGAGAACCTTGGCGATGACGAAGGGCTTGTACGCCGCCTTGTCGTCGACGTCCTCGACCTCGAGCCCGATCGCCGTCAGGCGCTCACAGATCTCGTCCAGGGTGGCGTCGGTCTCGAGATGATCCTTGAGCCAGGAGAGCGTGAATTTCATAGTGTCTGTCCTCCCCTTACGCGCTCAGGCCGCCGAACAGCGTCGGCATGTCGAGTGGGCGGAAGCCGTAGTGGTTCATCCAACGGACGTCGGCGTTGAAGAAGTCGCGAAGGTCCGGCATCCCGTATTTCAGCATGGCTATGCGGTCGAGGCCCATGCCCCAGGCAAAGCCCTGATACTCGTCGGGGTCCAGCCCCCCGGCACGAAGCACGTTCGGGTGAACCATGCCGCAGCCGAGGATCTCCATCCAGTCGGAGCCCTCGCCGAACTTCACGATCGGGCCGGAGCGGTCGCACTGGATGTCGACCTCGAAACTCGGCTCGGTGAAGGGGAAGAAGGAGGGGCGGAAGCGCATGGTGACGCTGTCCACCTCGAAGAAGCTCTTGCAGAACTCCTCCAGAATCCACCGCATGTGGCCGACATGGCTTTTCTTGTCCACGACCAGGCCCTCGACCTGATGGAACATCGGCGAGTGCGTCGCGTCCGAATCCTGACGATAGGTCTTGCCGGGGATAACGATGCGGATCGGCGGCTTCTGCGCTTCCATCGTGCGCACCTGGACCGGCGAGGTGTGGGTGCGCAGCACCTTGCGCTCGCCATTCTCGTCCGCCTGGAAGAAGAAGGTGTCGTGCATCTCGCGCGCCGGGTGACCTTCCGGGAAGTTCAGCGCCGTGAAATTATAGTAGTCGGTCTCGATGTCCGGACCTTCCGCGATCGAGAAGCCCATGTCCGCGAAGACGGCGGTGATCTCGTCCACGATCTGGCTGATCGGATGGATGCGACCCCGCTCCGCGGGGGAGGAACGTACCGGCAGCGACACGTCCACCGTCTCGGCCTTCAGGCGCGCCTCGATTGCCGCATCCTTCAGCACGGTCTTGCGGGTGTTGATCGCCTCGGCGATCTCGTTCTTCAGCGCGTTGATCGCCGCGCCCCGCGTCTGGCGCTCCTCGGCGCTCATGGCGCCCAGCGTCTTCAGGAGTTCGGAAACCGACCCCTTCTTGCCGAGCGCGTTGACGCGAACCGCTTCGATCGCCGGTTCGTCGCCTGCCGCGGCGATTTCCGCGAGGAGCGATGTTTTCAGGTTTTCCAGATCGGACATGGTTTCTTCCGTGTGATGCTCGGCGCCGTTGTCAACGTCGCGTCCTGACGGGCAAAAGAAAAACCCGCGCCAGCCCAGACCAGCGCGGGTTTCCCAAAAACTATGAAGCTCGTGAAGCCTGGGAAGCGCTGGTTACTTGACCGCGCTTTCAAACTCGTTGGCAGTGCCGTTTTCCTTGAGGTACTCGAGAGCCTTCTTGGAAGCATCAACGAGGGCACCGAAGGCAGCCGGCTCATGGATGGCCATGTCGGACAGAACCTTGCGGTCGACCTCGATGCCGGCCTTGTTGAGGCCGTCGATGAAGCGGCCGTAGGTCAGGCCGGATTCGCGGACGGCAGCGTTGATGCGCTGGATCCACAGGGCGCGGAAGTTCCGCTTCTTCGCCCGGCGGTCGCGGGTCGCGTACTGGCGCGAACGATCGACTGCGGCCTTCGCGGCGCGGATGGTGTTCTTGCGGCGGCCGTAGAAGCCCTTGGCTGCCTTGAGGGTCTTGGTGTGCTTGGCGCGGGACGTTACGCCACGTTTTACGCGTGCCATGTCATGATCTCCTTAATGATCCAAATCGACGAAAAGGTCTCAGAGACCGTTCGGCAGGTAGTTCTTGACGACCTTCTTGCCATCAGCTTCGGCAAGGATCATCGTGCCGCGTGCATCGCGGATGAACTTGTTGGACCGCTTGATCATGCCGTGGCGCTTGCCGGCGGCAGCTGCGACGACCTTGCCGGTCGCCGTGATCTTGAACCGCTTCTTGGCGGACGACTTCGTCTTCATCTTGGGCATTTTGCTACTCCATTCTTCTTCTGAAACCGGCTGACGAGGCCTGTTTCAAGCATATTAAGAACGGCCTCGGCATGCCCTGCCGGACCGTTCGGACGCGCGCTTATAACCGCAGTCGGAAAAAAGCGCAACGGCATCGGTGAAGGTTTTGAGGCCGGATCAAACCGCCCGTCGCGGCCTTCCGGCGAGTGGACCGGCGCTCAACGAGGCGCCAGCACCATCATCATCTGGCGACCTTCGAGCTTCGGCTCCGCCTCGACCTTGGCGATCTCCGCCGTGTCTTCCTTGACCTGCTGCAGGAGCTTCAGGCCGAGTTCCTGGTGAGCCATCTCGCGACCACGGAAGCGCAACGTCACGCGAACCTTGTCGCCGTCCTCGAAGAACCGGTTGATCGCCTTCATCTTCACCTCATAGTCATGGGTGTCGATGTTCGGGCGCATCTTGATTTCCTTGATCTCGACGATCTTCTGCTTCTTGCGCGCCTCGGCAGCCTTCTTCTGGTTCGCATACTTCAGCTTGCCCAGATCGAGGATCTTGCACACCGGCGGATCGTTGTTGGGAGAGATCTCGACGAGGTCCAGGCCGGCCTCTTCGGCCATCCTCATCGCTTCGTCTGTCGCAACGGAGCCGAGGTTGTTTCCTTCGGCATCAATGAGCTGAACCCGTGGAACCCGGATCTCCCGGTTTGAGCGCGGCCCTTCCTTGACGGGGGCATCGGCTTTGAACGGTCTGCGAATGGTCGTATTCTCCTTGGCTGTTTCTCTAGAACGCCGCAAATCCGCCGAAAATCGCGGAAGCGTCGGCAATGTCGTAATCGCGACGGCGAAGTCAATAGCATAGCGCTGGGAAAAAATCACCTGCTGCCCGCAGGCGAAGAATCTGTTCTATAAGGCCCGCCTCGAAAAGGAAGTCCCATGTCAGAACATCGCGAGATCAAGCCGCCGCAGTCCAGCTCCATCCTTGTCGGCCCACCGGGGGCCGCACGGGAAATCGCGATCCTCCACCGGCCGGCGGAGACCCGTCCGGAAGCACCCGCCCTCGTCTGGCTCGGCGGCTACCGGTCTGACATGACCGGCACCAAAGCGGTGGAGATGGACGCACTCGCGGCGGAAACCGACTCGGAAGCGATCCGCTTCGACTATTCCGGGCACGGCGCCTCTGGCGGAGAGTTCCGCGACGGCACGATATCGCGCTGGCTGGAGGAAGGGCTTGCCGTCCTCGATGCGCTGAAGCCCGCGCGGGTCGTCCTCGTCGGCTCCTCCATGGGCGGATGGATCGCGCTCCTGATGGCGCGCGAACTGCGCCGCCGCGGAAGCCCCCGGCTCGAGGGGCTGGTGCTGATCGCCCCCGCTCCCGACTTCACCTCGGAACTCATCGAGCCCCACCTGACCGAAGAGCAACGCCAGGCGCTGGAGAGGGACGGTTACTTCGAGGAACACTCCGAATATGCCCCGGAGCCGAATATCTATACCCGGGCGCTTCTGGAGGACGGCCGGCAGAACCGCGTCCTGACCGGCATCATCGAGACCGGATGCCCCGTTCATATCCTGCAGGGAATGGCGGATCCCGACGTCCCATACCGGCACGCGCTGACGCTGATCGAGCACCTCCCGTCGGACGACGTGGTGCTGACGCTCATCCGGGACGGGGACCATCGACTCTCGCGGCCCCAGGACCTCGAAAAGCTCCGCTCCGCCCTCCTACCCCTCATAAATAGTGATTAATAAATAAGCTGATACTCAAATGCATCACCCTTAACCATATTCGACATCTTAACAAATCCTTAAAAGTTGATCGATTGACAGGGCGGGCCCACCCGACTTAACGTTTTGTTAAGACTTGAAGGGACGGGTCCATGAAAAATGCATTGAAGGCGCAGCTGGCTGCTGTAGTCCTAGCATCCATTCTTGCGCCGACATCCGCTGCGGTTCCCGCACCTCGAACGCAGGCGCACATGGTGACCGGAGCGGTCACCTCCCAGCCCATCGGGCATTACGAATTCTGCCGACAGAATCCCGGGGAGTGCAACAGGCGCCTCGCCTCCAGCCCGCCTCCGAAGCTCACGCCCAGCGGCTGGGCCGCCATCAAGCGCGTCAATGCTTCGGTGAACGCGCGGATCAAGGCGATGACCGACAAGGACATCTACGGACGCGAGGAAGTGTGGGTCTATCCGACGGAGGTCGGCGACTGCGAGGACTATGCGCTCCTGAAGCGGCGCGAGCTCGCGGCGAAAGGGTTCTCGCTGTCGGACCTGCTGATCACCGTCGTCCGCAAGCCGGATGGCGAGGGGCATGCCGTCCTGACGGTCCGCACCGCGCAGGGCGACTTCATCCTGGACAACCTCGAGCCCGAGGTGAAGCTCTGGTACGAGACGTCCTATACCTATCTGAAGCGGCAGGCATCCTTCAGCACCGGCCGCTGGGTCAGCATCGAGAACGGAAGCGATGTCGTGGTCGGCGCCCTGCGCTGATCCGATCCTCCGGTAGAACATGAAAAAAGCGGGCCCGGCCCGCTTTTTTCATGTCTCTGCGTCTATCCGTGGCCGATCAGGATGCCCGCCGCCAGCACGAGCGCTCCGCCGATCACGACCTGCAGCACCGCGCGCAGGAAGGGCGTCTTCATGTACCGGTTCTGGATGAAGGCGATCGCCCACAGCTCGACGAAGACGACGATGCCGGCAATGGTGGTCGCGGTCCAGAAATCCGGGATGAGATAGGGCAGCGTGTGGCCGAGACCGCCGAGGGTAGTCATGATGCCGTTGGAGAGCCCCCGCTTTATCGGAGACCCCCGTCCGGAAATCTTGCCGTCGTCATGAGCGGCTTCCGTAAAGCCCATGGAAATGCCCGCACCCACCGAGGCCGACAGCCCGATCAGGAAGGTCGACCAGGTATTCTGCGTCGCGAAGGCCGCGGCGAAAATCGGCGCCATAGTGGAGACCGAGCCGTCCATCAGGCCCGCAAGTCCCGGCTGCACGTAGGTCAGGATGAACTGGCGCCGTGCCGTCTCGTCCTCGCGAGCCCGCTCCTCCTCGCCCACATGCCTTTCGCCCAGCGCCCCGGCAATCTCCTCGTGGCCCTGTTCGGCCAGGGCCAGGTCGCCGAGAAGCCGGCGCGTCGAGGCATCGGTCACCCGCCTTGCCGCCTCGGTGTAGAAACGGGCGGCCTGCTTCTCCATCTCCGTCGCCTGCTCGCGGATCGTATCGAGCGGCAGGTTTCGCGCCAGCCAGTCGGGGCGGCGCGCATGGAAGCCGCGGACATGCTCGCGTCGGATATGCGGAATCTTCTCGCCGAAACGCGACCGGAAGGTCTCGATCAGGTTGTTCTTGTGGGTCTGCTCCACCTCCGCCATTTCCTCGAACACCTTGGCCGACGCCGGGTAGCGGTCGCGAAGGTTGTCGGCATAGGCAAGGTAGATGCGGGCATCCTCCTCCTCGGCCTCGATCGCGAGGGCAAGGATTTCCTCCTCGCTGAGGGAATCGAAGGACCGGCGAGCCCAGGCGGCGGATGAGAGTAGTGCACCCAACATGTCGAACCCTCGTTTAGAACGGTTCTAAGCTACAGCCTGGGCCTCTGCAGATCAAGCGCCCTCGCCAAGCCGTGGCGCAGAGGGCCGGTGCGCAACAACTGCAACACGATCTACCACTTTGGCGCAATTATCAGGCTTTGGGCTTGCTGTCGGGGAAATGATCGCCGTAGAAGACATTAGCTGCGGCTCCAGCCGCGCCAGCTACAGGAAAGGCATGCTCAATGAACCGCAGAAACTTCATCCGCCAGGCCGGCACGGCCGGCATTGTCGCCGGCTCGGCGGCAGCCCTTGCCTCCCCGGCAATCGCCCAGGAAAATCCCAAGATCACCTGGCGGATGACATCATCCTTCACCAAGGGCCTCGACATCCTCTTCGGCGCCGCCGAGATCGTCGCCAATCATGTCCGTGAAGCATCGGACGGCAATTTCGTGATCCAGCATTTCGCCGGCGGCGAGATCGTTCCCGCGCTGCAGGCCGCGGACGCCGTCACGTCCGGCACGGTCGAGATGGCCCATACCTGCGCCTACTACTATGTCGGCAAGGACCCGACTTTCGCGCTCGGCACCGCCGTTCCCTTCGGCCTCAATGCACGCCAGACCAATGCCTGGTTCAACCAGGGAGGCGGCAACGAGCTGCTCAACGAGTTCCTGGCCGGCTATAACATCCACTCCATCCTGCTCGGGAATACCGGCGCCCAGATGGGCGGCTGGTTCCGCAAGGAAATCAATACGATCGAGGATCTCAAGGGCCTCAAGATGCGCATTGCCGGCCTCACCGGCCAGGTAATGAGCAAGGTCGGCGTCACGCCGCAGCAGATCGCCGGCGGCGATGTCTATGCGGCGCTCGAAAAGGGCACGATCGACGCGACCGAATTCGTCGGCCCCTATGACGACCAGAAGCTCGGCTTCCAGAAGGTCGCCAAGTACTACTACTATCCGGCATGGTGGGAAGGCGGTCCGGCCGTCCACGCCTTCGTCAACCTGGACAAGTGGAACAGCCTGCCGGAAAACTACAAGCGCATCCTGCAGGATGCCTGCGCCGCCGGCAGCGCCAGCATGCTGGAGCGCTACGATGCCCGCAACCCGATCGCCCTGAAGGAACTGGTCGCTTCCGGCGCCGTCCTGCGCCCGTTCAGCCAGGAAATCCTCGAAGCCAGCTACAAGGCGGCACAGGAAACCTATGCCGAGATCTCGGCCGCCAATCCGGCCTTCAAGAAGATCTACGACAGCCAGCAGGCCTTCAAGAAGGACGCCTATCTGTGGGCCCAGATCGCCGAATACAGCTATGACACCTTCATGATGATCCAGCAGCGCAACGGCGCGCTCTAATTACGTCGCGACAAAGGAGAGCCCGGCGACGGGCTCTCCGCACGACCTGACCACCGACGCCGCCGCGAAACCCGGATTCCCGCTGCCATTGCCCTGTTCCGGCCATCAAGTGCTGGGAAAAGCCGCCAAAATTCGTCACCAGGAGAACTCCAATGAACCGCAGAAGATTCTTGAGGCAGGCTGCAACAGCCGGCGCAGGCGCCGCAACGGCCGCCACGCTCGCCGCGCCGGCCATCGCCCAGGAGCAGCCGCAGATCACATGGCGGCTCACTTCGTCATTCCCGAAGAACCTCGACATCATCTTCGGTGCCGCCAACGAGATCGCCGACAGCGTCAGCACCGCGACCGACGGCCGTTTCACCATCCAGGTCCTGGCCGCCGGCGAGATCGTTCCGGGCCTCCAGGCCGCTGATGCCGTTGCAAGCGGCACGGTGGAGATGGCCCATACCTGCTCCTACTACTACATCGGCCAGGATCCGGCCTTCGCGCTCGGCACCGCCATCCCCTTCGGCCTGAACGCCCGCATGACCAATGCCTGGTTCGAGACGGGCGGCACCGACCTGATCAACGAGTTCCTCGCGCCGCGCAACCTCTACGCGCTGCCCGCCGGCAACAGCGGCACCCAGATGGGCGGATGGTTCCGCAAGGAGATCAACACGGTCGAGGATCTCAAGGGCCTCAAGATGCGGATCGCCGGCCTTGCCGGCCAGGTCCTGTCGAAGGTCGGCGTGACGCCGCAGCAGATCGCCGGCGGCGACGTCTATCCGGCGCTGGAAAAGGGCACGATCGATGCGACGGAATTCGTCGGTCCCTATGACGACCTCAAGCTCGGCTTCCACAAGGTGGCGCGGTACTACTATTATCCCGCTTGGTGGGAAGGCGGTCCGGCCATGCACGCGTTCTTCAACCTGGAGAAGTGGAACGGCCTGCCGAAAAGCTATCAGCAGATCCTCAAGAACGCCTGCGCTTCGGCAAACAACAACATGCTTGCCAACTACGACGCCAAGAACGCTGCAGCCCTCAAGCAGCTGGTTGCCGAAGGCGCCATCCTGAAGCCGTTCAGCCAGGAGGTGATGGAAGCCTGCTACAAGGCCGCCATGGAAACCTATGCGGAGCTTTCTGAAAAGAGCCCGGCCTTCAAGACGCTTTACGATAGCCAGCTGGCGTTCAAGAAGGACGCCTATCTCTGGGCGCAGGTGGCGGAATACAGCTTCGACACGTTCATGATGATCCAGCAGCGCAACGGCGTGCTCTGAGCCTCACGGACCCGTTCGGCCTCGTCGCCTAAAAGCCCCGCCCGGTGCGGGGCTTTTTTTATGGAGCACGCTACCATTCGTTGAAATTTCCGGGAACGCCAGAGGCACTCATCCGTTCTGTGCAACCGCACCGGAGAATATTCCAATGGCATACCACCACCCCCCGCGCCAGGCCAAGAGCGGCCTCGGTACCGCTGTCCTCTTCATGCTCTTCGTGATCGTCGGCGGCGGCCTTCTCGCCACGACCATGGAGGAAGGTCCCTCCGTCGCCCGCGTCTATCTCGCCAAGGACCTGAATGCCGCCGCCGTTCGGTAACAGCGCGACTGACCCTCGTTCGACATCCCCGAGATCTACGAATGAGCCCCGCAGAGGCGGGGCTCGAACTCGTCGTGGCGCCGTCTAGGCGGCGCCGGTATTCGGCCGGTTGCGGCCGACGTTGGCATTGCCCGACGAGGTCTTTCCGTCCGGCTCCTGACCGTAATAGGTGCCGCCCAGATGGCCGCCCGCGCTGGTGTTCTCCACCTGCTGCTGGGCGCGCTTGATGGCTTCCTTCACGTTCGTCTTCGTCATTCTTCGTCTCCGTCTTTCGGGTTGGTGACCTCTACTCAACCCCGGTCGCCGGATGATGTTCCGAGTTTTCGGGCCTCAGGGCAACGGGGCGCCGCCTCCACCATTGCCGATGCGCTTGTAAAAAAGCGTCGTGCCGCAAAGGCCGCCCTGCGGCCACATCGCATAGTCCGGGATGGTGCCTACGCGCTGCCAGCCGAAGCGCGGATAGATGCTCTCGGCCTCGCTGCCGGCGGCCGTGTCCAGTACCAGGAGGGTGCGGCCACGCCTTGCCGCCTCCGCCTCGACTGCGTCCATCAGGAGGCGCGACAGGCCGCGACCGCGGGCCGAGCGGTGGACGAGCAGCTTCATCAGGTCGCCCCGATGCGGCTGGTTCGGCTTGGTCGCCAGCCCGACCTGCACCGTCCCGACCACCTTTCCTTCCGTCTCGGCGATTGCCAGGATCGTCCGGCCGCCCTCGACCTCGTCCGCGACCTGCGCCCAGTATCCGCCCGCGTCCTTCGGCTCGAAGGGCAGCATGAATCCGAGCGAGGCCCCGCCCTGGACGCAGTCGGAGAGGACGTCGCAAAGCGACGGTATGGTTGCGCGTGCCGTCACGGCATCGGCAATATGGATGGTCGTCATCGTTCTCGCCCTCCCTGTGGTTCATCGTCCCCGGTCAAGGATGACCGCGTATTTCGCAGCGCCCTTACCCGGATTGTAGAAGTCGAAGGCATCGCCGAGATCCATGAACAGGCAGTCGCCTGCCTGCAGGCGATGGACCGTCCCTGCGATCTTCATCTGCAACTCGCCCTCCAGCAACCAGACATGCTGGGTCATCGAGCGACTTTCGGGGCGGGGCGGAAAGCTCACCCGTGCGCCCGGCGGAAATTCCACCGCGACGATATCCACCCGGCTCGGCATGCCCGGCGGCGAAACGGACCGCCGCACGTAGCCCGTGTGCGGGTCGCGCCAGAGCCGCTGCTCGTCCCGCCGCCGAAGGGGCGAGGAGGCTTCCGTCACGTCCGCAAAGAAGCTGGAGAGTGTAATCCCGAGCGCTTCGCAGAGCCGGGCAAGCAGGGCCGCGGTCGGGCTTGCCTCCGCCCGCTCGATACGGGAGATCATCGCCCGGCTGACGCCGGAGCGCTCTGCGAGTTCGTCGAGGGTCAGCCCATGCTCTGCCCGCAGGGCCCGCACCCGCTCGGCGATCGATTTATCTACCGGAACCGCGTCCATCATCCAAGAATGGATTTCTCTTATGATGGAGTCAAGCCCGTGCTTCACTACCAGGTTCGGGTTTGCAGCCACTCGCGGCTCAATGAAATATCCTCGTCGGCAAGGGTGTGGCCGGCGTCGATGACGTGGCTCGTGAGCATCGCCCCGCTCTCCTTCAACCAGCTTTCCAGCCGTCTTGCGGATGGCAGTGCGAGATCCTGGGCACCGCTCACCATCAGGAGATCGGTCCCCGCCAGGTCTGCGGGCGGCGGATCGTCGAGCACCAGCATCGGCCGCAGGAGAATGGCGCGCCGGATGAGCCCGGGGTGAAGCGCCATGGTGGCGGCCAGGAAGTTGGCGCCGTTCGACTGGCCAAGGAAGACCAGCCGCTCGGGATCAAGCCTGTAGCCCTCCAACGCGCCATCAAGGAAGGCGGCGAAGGCGTCGGCCTCGTCGCGGATATCCTGCTGGTCGAAGCGACCCGCCGGTAGGCGCCGGAACCAGCGCGGAAAGCCCTCCTCGGAGGCACGGCCGCGCAGGCCGAGAAGCGTGGCATCCGGCGCGATCCGGTGCGCGAACGGCATCAGGGCCGCCTCGTTACCACCGCTGCCGTGGAGAAGCATGAGGGTCTCCTCGCCCGGTGCCTCGGGCACATGGAACCGGTGCACGAAGGGCAGGTGCCGGCGCGGCATGCGCGGCTCGCCCGGGAGGGAGAACTGCGGCAGCAGAACCTTCAGGTCCCGCTCGCGGTCCTGCTCGCCCGGCGGCACGAACAGCGTTTCGCCAAGGTGTCCCGGAGCCTCGTCTATCGTGAACCCCGGACCGTCCGTCGCATATTCGATCAACGTACCGCCCGGCTCGCGGACATAGAGCGAGGTGAAGTATTTCCGGTCGTGAAAACTGGTCGTCGACGAATTGCGTCTCGACAGTTCCGTTTCTGCCGCCTCGATCGCCGCCACGTCGGGTGCCCGGAAGGCAACGTGGTCGGCCGTTCCGGTTCCGGGAATTCCGGGGACATAGCCGGTCGCGTCACGTACATCGACAGCATCGGTGCCGGAGAGCATCCGCTGCAGTACACCGAAAACCGGGCCCGGGCGATATCCGAAGCGTTGGAGAAATGCCGTGGTTTCTTCCTGCGTCTCGGTCAGGAGGGTGACGGCGCGCAGGCGCTCCACCGCAAGCCCGTCGGACGCGGTATCGGCGGTCGCTTTCCCGTTCGCGACGAGCTTGACGATAATGCCGTCCGGGTCTTTCAGGCGCAGCACCGTCTCGCCGAACTCGTGCAGTGGACCTTCCACAGGCACCCGATGGGTGATCGCCCTCGTCAGCCATTCGCCGAGCGTGTTCTGGGGAACCGAAAAGGCGATCTCGGATACCTGTCCGTTGCCCACGCGTCCCTGCGCCCCGTCCTCCCAGACGAGGAAGGTGACAAGGGTTCCCGGCTCCGCATGCGCATTTCCGTAGAAGAGATGCAGTTGCTCTGCATCCTCGAAGCCGCCTGTGCGCTTGACGAGGTGGAGCCCCAGGAAGCCGAGGTAGAAATCGACATTCTCCTGCACCCGGCGGGTGATGAGCGTGACATGATGAATGCCTGTGGCGAAGGACGGGATCGAGGGCATGGCGCGCCTTTGCTTTGACTTCTATCCCCGATGGTAGACCCGCTTGCGGGACCAAGTTCAAGCACCGGGGAACGATTAAACCCTCCGGATCCCTTGTCGGCTTGTCACATTGCTTGCCTACGATTAGCCTTTTCTCCGAACGCGGCGGGAGGCCGGGACATCATCTTGACGAAGCTCGTGCCGCCACCGACCGAACCCTTCTCCCTTGACCGCGATGCGATGGCCGTACCGCCCGGCAGCGCCGGCGAGGTCTTCCGCGCCTTCCTGAAGCTTGGCCTCACCTCCTTCGGCGGGCCGGTTGCCCATCTCGGCTATTTCCGCGACGAACTCGTCCGGCGTCGCAGGTGGATCGATGACGCCGGCTATGCCGATCTGGTGGCGCTCTGCCAGTTCCTGCCCGGCCCGACGTCGAGCCAGGTCGGGTTCGGGATCGGCCTGCTGCGGGGCGGGGCGCTTGGCGCCCTGGCGGCGTGGGCCGCTTTCACCCTGCCCTCCACCATCCTCCTCGTGGCGTTCGCGCTCGCTGCGGACACATTCGGGGGTCCGGCATGGGAGGGCGTCCTGCATGGGCTGAAGCTGGTGGCGGTCGCCGTCGTCGCCCAGGCTGTCTGGGGGATGGCAAGGAGCCTGACGCCGGACGGGCAGCGGATCGGCATCGCCCTGGCGGCAGGCCTTGCCGTTACGCTCCTTTCCGGCTCCGCGGGCCAGGTCGCTGCAATCATCGCCGGCGGGCTGGCGGGACTTTTTCTCTGCTGCGGCGACACGGTTATGGAGTCTCTGCGGCACTCCTTCCGTCTGCCCCGCCCGGTCGGCGGCATCTGCCTTGCGCTTTTCGTCCTGCTGCTTCTTGGCCTCCCGGTCCTGTCTGCCGTTACCGGCCTCCAGGGCATCTCGCTGTTCGACGCGTTCTACCGGGCCGGAGCGCTGGTTTTCGGTGGCGGCCACGTCGTCCTGCCGCTTCTGGAGGCGGAGGTGGTCGCGCCGGGATGGGTGACCCGGGATGCCTTCGTCGCGGGTTACGGCGCGGCCCAGTCTGTACCCGGGCCGCTCTTCACCTTCGCCGCCTATCTCGGAGCGATGGTTGGACCCGAACCCAACGGCCTATGGGGTGCGACGATCGCGCTTGTGGCGATCTTCCTGCCGGGCTTCCTTCTGCTCCTGGGCGTCTTGCCCTTCTGGGACCGCTTCCGCCGCCAGTCATCGGCACAGGCTGCCATGCGCGGTGCAAATGCCGCGGTGGTCGGCATTCTTGCGGCGACCCTCTGTAGCCCGGTGGCCACGAGCGCCATCCTCAGCACCTACGACGCCGCGCTTGCGCTGGCTGCATTCCTGCTTCTGGTGGTGTGGAAAACCCCGCCATGGATCGTGGTGCTGGCCACGGCCCTTGTCGGTGCCGCACTCGCCTGGACCTGAGGGCCGCTAGCCCCCTGCCCCCTTCAACGGCCATTCGATGACCAGCCGGTAGCGCCCTTCCTCGATGCTGCGCGAGAGCGTGCCGCCCAGTTGGCGCTTTACCAGCGTCTCTATCAGCCTTGTGCCGAAGCCGCTGGCCCCTGCCTCTATCGCCGTCCTGGCGTGTTCGACCCATTCGATGCGGGCGCGCTCGCCGGCGCTCCAGCGTACGTCGAGCCTGCCTCCGGCCTGGGCGAGCGCCCCGTATTTCAGCGCATTCGTCAGAAGTTCATGCAGGACCAGTCCGAGCGCCTGCGCTTCACCGGAGGCGAGGACCAGCAACGGGCCCTCGATGGTCAACGCGTCGACGCTTCCACCCACCGACGCCAGTTCCGCCTTCAGCAGCGCCTCGAGATCGACCTGTCCGTCGAGAGACGGATTGAGCAGGTCCTGAGCGGCTGCGAGGGCCTGGAGCTGCCGTTCCAGGGCTGACAGGAACTCTTCCTTCGTCTCCGCCTGCCGCGCCGTGAGCCGGGCAATGCCGGCGATGCGGGCAATTGCATTCTTGAGCCTGTGCTTGCTTTCGTCGAGGAGAAGGCCGCGCTGTTCCGCCGCCTGCCGCGCTTCCCGGGCAGCCTCGCGCTCTGCGGCGATCCGCTGCTCACGCTGCTGGAGGAGGCGCTGGAGCAGGAGAGCGACGACACCGCCAACCAGCAGGGTGATGAACGAAGCCCGCGTGAACAGGCCGCCCCTGTCCCGGAAGGCGAGGTCGATCACCCATTCTCGGTCGGCCACCGTGACCGGAAAGCGCCCCTGCCAGTCGACGGGGTGCTCCGGCTCCAGCATGACGATGCCGGTCTTGGCGTCGACAAGCCTTGCCTCCACGCCGAGATCGGTCGGCACGGACAGCGCCGTCTTCATGAGGTCCCCGGCGCGGTAGGGGGCGTAGACCATGCTATGCATGGATTTTCCGTCGGCAGACGGCACCGGGAGGTAGATGAGAAAGCCCGTCTGCTTCTCCCGGGTGATCTCCTGCACCAGTTCCACCGGCCCTGTCGCGGCAACCTTTCCGGAACGCCAGGCCTTGTCCATGGCTTCCCGGCGGACCGGCTCGGAATACATGTCGTAGCCGTAAGCCGCCCGGTTGCGGTCGTCCGACGGCTCGAGGACGACGATCGGGAACCGGTAAGGCTGGTCCGTTTCCGGCCAGATCCGCTGGTCGCCGCCATAGGAGGAGCGCAGGATGTCGAGCGCAGCCGACGTGTCGCCCGCCGGCTGGAAGAGCGCAATCCCGACGCCCTGCATGCCGCCGGTGAGGTCCTCCTGGTCGCCGAGATCGAGGAAGCGGCGGACTTCGGAGACATTCACCCTGTAGTCGTTTGCAACCAGGAAGGAGCGCAGGAAGAAGAGAAGGGAGGTCTGGGCCTCGACGCGTCCGCCGATCCGCTCGGCGAGCATGCCAAGGTCATGGGTGTCCTGCTGGACGCGCATGCGCTCCATCACGCCCGCCGCCCCGAGCGACAGGAGCAGCACGACCCCTCCCGCGAGGAACGGACCCGCCCGTTGTCCCTTTTGCCTGCTCAGCGTCCCCGATCCTTTTCGACCCCGTGTCCCTTCGGAGCATCAGCAGGACGGATCGCCCTGCTATGGCGGCTATCCGTCAAGATTGCGGCTGCAAGTTGGCGTGCGCCGGCAAAGAGTGGCGCAATCCCGGCGATTATCCGCCGACCTGCGCAATCCAGTCGTTTAGGTTGTAATAGTTGGTCACCCGCGCGACCTTGCCGTCGCGGATGTCGAAGAAGGCTCCGGCCGGCAGCCGGTATGTCTGGCCCTTCGCCTCGGGCAGTCCCTCGTCGGTCGCGAGATACTCGCCGTTGACGATGAATTCGGCAGCGGCGCGGCGGCCGTCCGCGCTCTCCATCACCCCCATGTCCGTCAGCTTCTCGCGGTAGCAGCGGTTCATGTGTGCCATGAAGCTCGCGAAGGCATCCTTGCCCTCCTGCCGTTCGCCCTGGTTGATGTCGTGCACGACGTCGTCTGTCAGCAGCGCCAGAAAGCGCTCCATGTCCTGCGCGTTGAAGGCATCGTAATAGGCGCGGACGGTGTCGATGGCGGTCATGCTGGGTCCCCGGTCTGGCATAGGCTTGGAATGGTTGGCGCGCGACGGTATAACCGCTTCGCAACCGGCTGAACATAATCTATGACACTAGAAATAAAAACCTTTTCAGGCACCGAGGCCACGGCCCGCTTTGCCGACGTGGCGCGGTTGCGCATCGCCGTCTTCCGCGAATTCCCCTACCTCTATGACGGCGATCCTGCCTATGAGGAACGCTATCTCTCCACCTATGCCGGCTCGCGAGGCTCGATCTTCGTCCTGGCAATCGACGACGGGAAGGTTGTCGGCGCATCGACCGGAACGCCGATGGCGGCCGAGACCGACGAGGTAAAAGCGCCGTTCCTTGCCGCCGGTCGCGACCCGGCCGAATATTTCTACTTCGGCGAAAGCGTGCTCCTGCGGGCCTATCGCGGCCGCGGCATCGGCCTTTCCTTCTTCGCGGAGCGGGAGCGCCAGGCCCGCCGCCTCGGTCTGCTCCACACGACCTTCTGCGCCGTCGAGCGCCCGGCCGACCACCCGCGCCGGCCCGCCGGCTACGCGGCGCTCGACGCCTTCTGGGAAAAGCGCGGATACCGCCATCACCCGGAACTTCGCACCACGTTCACGTGGCGCGACCTCGACGAGGCACGCGAAAGCCCGAAACCCCTTTCCTTCTGGATCAAGGATCACGCCGCATGATCAAGCTTGCCGCCTGCCAGTATGCCATCGAGCTTATCGAGAGCTTCGACGACTATGCCCGACACCTGACGCGTCTCGTGGAACAGGCTGCCGACCAGGGCGCGCAACTGTTGCTCATGCCCGAATATGCCGGCATGGTGCTCGCCGGCCAGCTGGACGCGGCCGCCCGCTCTGACCTTCACGGATCGATCGCCGGTATCCAGCCGATCATCCCGCAATGGCTGGAGCTCTGCGAGACGCTCGCGCGGCGCTACCGCGTCCATTTCCAGCCGGGCTCGGCTCCCGTCGTCGACGATGACGGACAGTACCGCAACCGCGCCTGGCTTTTCGGGCCGGACGGGCTGATCGGTCACCAGGACAAGCAGATCATGACGCGCTTCGAGCGGGAGCAATGGGGAATTGCCGCCGGCACCGACGGGCTGCGCGCCTTCGAGACCCCGCTCGGCATCCTCGGTATCCTGATCTGCTACGATAACGAGTTCCCGATGCTCGGACGGCGCCTTGCTGAACTCGGGGTCGAACTGGTGCTCGCCCCCTCCTGTACGGACACGCTTGCCGGCGCCTATCGCGTGCGCATCGGCGCGCAGGCGCGGGCGCTGGAAAACCAGTATGCCGTGCTTTCCTCCCCCACCGCCGGCACGGCCGCCTGGTCGCCGGCGATGGACGAGAACCGCGGTCGGGCAGCGCTCTACGTTCCGCCCGACTACGGCATGCCGCCGTCCGGTGTCCTTGCGGAAAGCCTGTCCGACACGGTGGAGGAAAGCTCCTGGCTCCTCGTCGACATTGACCTTTCCGGCGTCGCGCTGCTCCGCACCGAGGGCCAGGTGGCCACCCGGCGTGACTGGCCGGAACAGTTTGCCGGCTAAAAGGCGCGCATTTGTCGCAAATGCCGGCCACTACCGGCTATGCGGCGCCCTTGACCGCTGCTATATGCGCGGACCATGAGCACCGATCGCACGCCCCTCGACCATATCCGCAACTTCTCCATCGTGGCCCATATCGACCACGGCAAGTCGACCCTTGCCGACCGGCTGATCCAGACCTGCGGCGGCCTTGCCGAGCGGGAGATGTCGGAACAGGTGCTCGATTCCATGGATATCGAGCGGGAGCGCGGCATCACCATCAAGGCGCAGACCGTGCGCCTGCACTACAAGGCCAAGGACGGCGACACCTATGTCCTGAACCTCATCGACACGCCCGGCCACGTCGATTTCGCCTATGAGGTCTCCCGGTCGCTGTCGGCCTGCGAGGGTTCGCTGCTGGTCGTCGACGCGTCGCAGGGCGTCGAAGCCCAGACGCTCGCCAACGTCTACCAGGCGATCGACAACGACCACGAGATCGTCACCGTCCTCAACAAGATCGACCTGCCGGCGGCCGAGCCCGACCGCATCAAGGAACAGATCGAGGAGGTGATAGGTATCGATGCCTCGGACGCCGTGATGATCTCCGCCAAGACGGGTCTCGGCATTCCGGACGTCCTTGAAGCCATCGTCCACAAGCTTCCCCCGCCGAAGAGCGAAGGCGGCGAGAAGGCTCCCCTCAAGGCGCTCCTCGTCGATTCCTGGTACGACACCTATCTCGGCGTCATGGTTCTCGTGCGCGTCATCGACGGCGTTCTCACCAAGGGCCAGCAAATTCGCATGATGGGCACCGGTGCTCGTTACGGCGTCGAGCGCGTCGGCGTGCTGACCCCGAAGATGCTGCAGGTGGATTCGCTCGGTCCGGGCGAGATCGGCGTCATCACCGCCTCCATCAAGGAAGTGGCCGATACGCGCGTCGGCGATACGATCACCGACGACCGGCGCCCGACCGAAAAGGCGCTCCCCGGCTTCAAGCCGGCCCAGCCCGTGGTGTTCTGCGGCCTCTTCCCGGTCGACGCGGCCGATTTCGAGGACCTGCGCGCCGCCATGGGCAAGCTCCGCCTCAACGACGCGTCCTTCTCGTTCGAGATGGAATCCTCCGCAGCCCTCGGCTTCGGCTTCCGCTGCGGCTTCCTCGGCCTCCTGCACCTCGAGATCATCCAGGAGCGGCTGGAGCGCGAGTTCAACCTCGACCTCGTCGCCACGGCACCGTCCGTCGTCTACCAGATGACGCTGACGGACGGCACGGAGAAGGAGCTGCACAACCCGGCCGACATGCCGGACGTGGTCAAGATCCAGGAGATCCGCGAGCCGTGGATCAAGGCGACAATCATGACGCCGGACGAGTATCTCGGCGGCATCCTGAAGCTCTGCCAGGACCGGCGCGGCATCCAGACCGAACTCACCTATGTCGGCAACCGGGCGATGATCACCTACGAGCTGCCGCTCAACGAAGTGGTCTTCGACTTCTACGACCGGCTGAAGTCGATCTCCAAGGGCTACGCCTCCTTCGACTACAACATCGTCGACTACCGCGCCGGCGACCTCGTAAAGATGTCGATCCTTGTCAACGGAGATCCGGTCGACGCGCTTTCCATGCTCGTCCACCGCTCCGCCGCCGACCGTCGCGGTCGCGGCATGTGCGAGAAGCTCAAGGAACTCATCCCGCCGCACATGTTCCAGATCCCGATCCAGGCCGCCATCGGCGGCAAGGTGATCGCCCGCGAGACCGTCCGCGCGCTTCGCAAGGACGTGACCGCGAAGTGCTACGGCGGCGACGCCACCCGCAAGCGCAAGCTCCTCGACAAGCAGAAGGAAGGCAAGAAGCGCATGCGCCAGTTCGGCAAGGTCGAAATCCCGCAGGAAGCGTTCATCGCGGCGCTGAAGATGGGAGACGAGTGAGGAGACGGAACCGGTTCCGCTTCTTCGCGAATTGTTTCGATAACGCGTTGCTGCATGAGGCCGATGAACGGTCCTCATGCAGCCTTTGGCCGGTTCAGAAAGCCACCCGAATTCCGCTGGTGACATCCACGGTCAGTGTGCCGCTCGACGTATAGCCGACCTCCGTCTTGGCGGAGAATTCGTAGCGGCCCTGCTTGAACCCGAAGTCGGCGCCCACGAAGCCTCGCCCCTGGAGGGACGAAGTCCCGTCGATCGTCAGGGCCGTGCCGAGCACGGCACCCTTTACGTCGTCTCCGTCGAGCCACGTGCCTTCGGCGCCGAGCCTGACATTCCCGATCCAGCCATCCGGTGCATCGTCGAACCGGAGGGACCCCAGTTCGATCTCGCCCCGTGCCGTCACCACGTTCGTATACTGCGATCCGATGGTCAGGTTGGCGTTCGAGCCGGTCTCCGTGTAGCCCTCCTGGTAGATACCAGCATAGGAGAGCGTCATGCTGGGCGTGATACGCATATTTGCCAGTTCGCTATCCACCCCGAAGGTCACGGCGGGGCTGAAAAAGGCGCCGTTATAAATCTCCGCTTGCCCGTTCGACGCCTCCCGCGACGGAGTTGTTCACGATCCGCCTACTACTGTCGTTGAAGGTCGCCCCGAAGGTCGCGGTCGCCTCCACGAAACCTGCTCCTAGATCGAATGTCCCGTAGCCGCCGCCGAGTACCGTCGCGGTGTCCACGGTCGCCCCGTTGTCCTGGAAAGCACTGCCATAGCCGAAGCCGGCAAAAACGCCGGCGATGGTTCCGTCGTCGAAGCGGGTATCGAGGCCGAAGAGAACGCCGCCCTGATTCACGCGCAGCCCCTCACTTTCGAGCGGCACGGAAAAGGATCCATAGGCACTCGTCCACGCACCATGGTCATAGCTGGGCGCGAAGTCCGGGAAGAACGGGGTCGCGGGCGTCGGCGCATAGGCGAGCGGCACAAATCCGCTTCCTTTCGCGCCCTGGCGACGCCCCGCAACGTGACGGCCGACGGCGTTGGAGACTGCCGCGCTCGTCGCCGCGGTCGTCGTCGCGCCCGCGGTTATCGGCTCGGCTGCAACCACGGTAAGAACATTGTCGCTGATGACGTAGGGCTGCCCGTTCGTATCGATCGTCCCGGGGACGCCGTTGAGCGTCAGCGAGGCATCCAGTCCGCGTGCGATATTGAGGGTGGCCGATTCCGTCTGGTCAAACCGGACCACCCCCTCGATGACCGACCCCTGCAGCAGGGTTAGCGTCTGGTCCGCCTGGCCCATGTAGATGGCTTCTGCATCCCGGCTTGCGATCGTACCGCTGTTGACCACGGTCATTCCGCGCGCGTTGGCCCAGATCCCCTGTGCGCCGTCGCCGGTCGCCCGGATGGTGCCGGTATTGGTCAGCACGTTTCGGCTGTCGACACCCGTCGTATGCCAGACATACACGCCGATGGCACTGTTGCCGCTCGTCGACAGCGTCCCGTGATTGGTTATATTGGCATTCGCGCCCCAAACGTTGATCCCGTCCGCGTCGACGCCCCTGGTGTCGATCGTCCGGTTGTTGACGATCGTCGCATCGCTGGCGTTCACATGGACGCCCCAAGAATTGTTGTCGGCGCTCGTCGAGATCGTGCCATCGTTGATCAGGGTGAAATGGGTCCCCGTGGCGTATACGCCATAGGCACACTCGCCCGTGGTGCTGAGGTTTCCGGAATTCGTGAAAAGGGTACGGGCAGCGCTCGACTGCAGGCCGTAGGCGGACATGTTGCTGGCCGAAACGGAGCCGCGGTTGTCGACGGTGGAGTTCGCACCGTTCACGACGATCGCCGTCGACCCCGTGGCAAGGCTACCGCCACTCTCGACGGTGAGGCTGTCCTCCGACCCGGCAAGGGTCTGGGTCACGTTTATTGTCTCGCCATTCCTGATCGTCAGGTCGGTCGCATGACCCTTCGGCGCCTGTACCGTCGCGACGACCGCAACGGACGCCAACATCGCTATCCGTGTCTTGTTCAACCCTGCCCCCGGCTGCCCTATTCGCCCCCCATAGACGAATCAACAGGTTACCCAGAAATGGTTCGGCGAATTTTTACCAGTAAAAGATAGTGGTTTTAGCAACCCTCTATTTAGTCACCTCTCATATATCGGACAGGCGCCGTCATCTTGTTTCCGATCTGCTTCATCCGCTAAAGCATTTCTTGCCCCCAACTTGACCCCGCCTGCGAACGATTGACAGGGAGGATGGGGATGAGCGGGACGCGCGAGATTTTCGATCCTAGAGCACACAAAAAAACCGCCCGCCATTGGATGGCGGACGGTTCGGAAGGCGTGGGATCGGTCCCGGTGCGATCAGCCGCCGTTGGTGGTACCGCCAGCCGCCGGCGGAGTGGCCGGAGCCGGAGTGGCGTTGTTGGTGGCGCCGCCGGGTGCAGGCGCGATCGGCGCCGGTGCCGTGTCGCTGGCTTCCGGAGTGGCGGTCGAGGACGTGGTGGCCGGGTCGGTGCCGGGCTCGCCGCCCATGTTGCCCCAGATGAAGACGCCGATCAGCAGGACAGCGAGAACCGCGACCCACGGCACCCAGGAGGCTCCGCGGCGGGCATCGATGTTGTTATTCACGAGGTCCGGGCGGCGGTCCCGCAGGTCCGGACGGTTGTCATTCGGATCATAGGTCATGGGTTCTTTCCTCCGTTTAACCTGCCATTGAAACGGAGAGTCACGGAAATTTGTTCCGTGTGGGCATGCAGAGGCGCGAAAGCGCCGCCACCACCCGGCATAGGAAGAGGCCGGTTTCCTTAGTTGCGGGCGCTCATCGTCCGCGCCTCGACCCAGTTGTGCCAGCCTTCCACCGAGCCGTTGAAGACGTTGAGGTCGATCTTGCCGTCGACGCCCTGCGACAGACCGGAGCCGGAATACTGCCAGAAGACGAACTTGCGGCCGGGATAGACCTTTGAGGGGTGCTGGGCGACGGCACGCAGCCAGAACGGATAGTTCTCGAAGGCGCCGACGAGGTTGTCCTTGTAGAAGTCCGGGGCCGTGTAGATGACCGGCCGCTGGCCGTAGTGCCGCTCAAGCTTGTCCATGAAGACCTGCATCTTTTCCAGGACGTCGGCGCGGGAGGGACGGCGCTTGCAGGCGGAATCGCCGTTCCATTCCACATCGATGACCGGCGGCAGGGCGTCGGGATCGCGCGGAACGTTGCGGATGAACCAGTCGGCCTGTTCGCTGGCGCGCCGGCACCAGTAGAAGAAGTGGTAGGCGCCGCGGCGGATCCCGGCCTCCTTGGCCCGCCGCCAGTTGGTCTTGAACATCGGGTCGAGATGGTCGCCGCCATCCGTCGCCTTGATATAGGCGAAGTTCGCGCCCTGCGTCCTCAGCTTCGGCCAGTCGATCTCCCCCTGCCAGCGGGAGACGTCGACGCCGTGGACGGCATAGTGCTGCGGCTGGACCTTGCCGAAGTTGATGGGCTTGGCATCCCGGAACTGCTGGCTGTAGACCCGGGCGCGGGTCACGGGTCCGGCACCCGCCGGATTGTCCGGCAGCATCATGGCAACGGGACGGGACGAGGGCGTCGGCATCCCCACCGTGGTGGTCATGGCCGCGACCGCCGGATCCGCGGCATCCGCCTCGGCCCAGGCGAGGGGCCTTGGCGTTCCAACCGTCGCGGCGGGAACCGGGGCCGCCGGCGTGACGGAACTCGTCACCTCCCGGGAGGGAATTCCGGCCACGAGGCTCTCGGGTCCCGAGGCCGACGTGCAGCCCGACAGGACGAACGCGATCATGGCAAAGACGGAGATGGCGGAACGACGCATTGGCACCCACGTACGCAAAACAGGGATCGAAGGGAGCCGCTCGCGACACCTCGATGCGCGAAGGGCAAAGCTAACAGAAGATTACCGCCAAAGGTTGAATCCAATCTTAACGCCGAGCTTCACCGCGGGCGGGAGCGGCGGCGCCTATGGCAGTCCAGGAACTTTAGACGGTTGCGCCGGTTCGGTGCCTGATCGCATCAGCCGATGTCGTCATACCGATCCCGTTCAGATTCTGGGAGAGTTCAATGACAGAACGAGACACGACCCGGGGAGAGGGCTTCCAGCCTGGCTCCACCTACCCAAGCGGCGGAAATCCCGCCCGCGACCCGTCCCCCGGCCAGCCCTCCGGACAGGTCGCGCAACCACCACTCCCGGCCTCCGCTGCGGCGGGAGAAGCAGGTGGCAGCCTCAAGGAGAAAGCCGCCGAGGACTGGCAGGCAGTGAAGACGACCGCACAGGAACAGATCAGCCGGGCCGGCCAGCAGGCCCGCGAGGCGGCCGGCGAGCAGAAGGATTTCGCCGCCACCCGCGTCAGCGGCATTGCGAGCGCAATCGAGCGCGTCGGCAGCGAACTGGAACAGGGCGATCAGAGGGAAGTGGGCCGCTATGCGCGCCAGATCGGCGAGAGCCTGCAGCGGTTCGCGGATGATCTGAAGGGCAAGGATCTCGGCGAGGTTGCCGCCATGGCGGAGGATTTCGGCCGCAGGCAGCCAGGTGCATTCCTCGGCATCGCGGCACTGGCGGGCTTCGCCGCGAGCCGCTTCCTCACCGCCTCGGCCGACCGCCGTCCGCGGGCTTCGGCGAAGTCGGACGGCATCACCCGGGCCGGCGGCAGCACGGCCACCGCGTCTGCCTCCACATTCACCTCCTCGTCCACCAGCGCGCCCGCCGCGCAAGCGACAACGCCCCCGACGGGCGCCGGTTATCCGGCGGGCTACCGGGAAGGAAATCACAATGGCTAACAATATGGAAAACCGCCCCCTATCCGAACTCGTCAGTGGACTGGTTTCCGACATAACCGGGCTTTTCCGGAAGGAGATCACGCTCGCCAAGACCGAGGCGTCGGAAAAGATGTCCCAGGCGCTGACCGGCGTCGAAGCCTTCGCCGCGGGGCTGGTATTCGCCGTTGCAGCCGTCGGCGTTCTTCTCGCGGCCCTCGTCAAGGGGCTCGCGGCGTTCCTGATGGCGCGGGGCATGACCGAGGCGAGCGCCGACGCGCTGGCATCGGTCATTGTCGGCGTCGTCGTTGCGCTCATCGCCTGGGCGATGATCCACCGCGGCCTGTCGACGTTGCGGGGCGAAAACCTGAAGCTTGACCGCACCTCGTCGTCCATTCGACGCGATGCCCAGATGATCAAGGAGCGCGTCTGATGTCCACGACCGACACCATCAGGGCCGAACAGCTCGAGCGGGAGATCGAAGAGGATCGCCGCCGCATCGAGGAGCGCATGGACGCGATCCAAGCGAAGATGTCGCCAGGCCAGCTTCTGGACGAGGCCCTTTCCTACGCGAAAGCCAGCGGTGGCGGCGAATATGCCGCCAATCTCGGCAATGCCATGAAGACGAACCCGATCCCCGTCGCCCTGATGGGCGTCAGCATGGCCTGGCTCATGGCCAATCCGCGCGGCAGCCGCGTCGCGGTCGCACATGGGGAGGACGAGGTCGAGCACCCGCTCGCACCCGTCACCGGCAGCGTCCGGCGGGTGGGGCCGGCCCAGGGAAACGGTGGAGGCCGCTACAGCCACTTCACCGATGAAGCCGGGAGCAGGTTCCGGGCACTGACCGACGAAAGCGGCCGCCGCGCCGGCCATTTCATGGACGAGGCCGGGAAGACCTATCGCGGCTTTGCCGACGCGACCGGCCAGCAGATACACGACATCCGCGACGAGACGGGCCGTCTCTTCGACGAGGCCTCCGGCTGGGCGGCCAAGACCTGGGGCAGGCTGAGCTCGACGGCCGGCAAGGCCGGTCATTCGGTGATGAGCGGCGCGCGGGCCGTCGGTGACGGTGCCCTGTCCGCAGGCGACCATGTGCGCGATTATGCGGGCGAACTCAACGAGAGCATCGCGCGGCATTTCCGCGACCAGCCGCTGATCGGCGGGGCTCTGGCCTTCGCTCTCGGCGCGGCCATCGGCGCCGCCCTTCCCCATACCCGCCGCGAGGACGAGGCCATGGGTGAAATGGCCGAAGGCGTGCGCAACCAGTTATCGACGAAGGCCGCCGACGCGCTGGATAAGGCCGAAGCGGTCGCGTCGGACCTATACGGGAAGGCCGCGGCCGTCGCCTCGGATGTCCACGACGTGGCGCGGGAGCGCATCGCCGAGGAGGCCCGAGGGGTCGACAGGGGCATGGACAAGGGCCCGGGCCAAGGCTTGGACCAGGGTCTGGACCAGGGCACGGGCACAGTTCGCAACGATCCGCTTCCGCACTAGTAGTTCCAAGACCCAATCGAGCCGATCTCTACGGAGGCCCTCCGCATCTCGCGGGGGGCTTCTCGCATTCTCTCCCACGCTTCGTTAGGGCGCCTCCGATGGTCTGGCGCGATGGCATTTCTCCTCCTTCCGGGCCATAGTCGTGTCCGTCACGATAGCCTGTCGAAGGAAGAGAAGACCCATGAACAAGCCGCGCGTTACCATCCTCTACTGCACGCAGTGCAACTGGCTGCTGCGAGCCGGCTGGATGGCCCAGGAACTGTTGCAGACGTTTTCGGACAGTCTTGGCGAAGTGGCGCTGATCCCTGGTACCGGCGGCAATTTCGAGATCCGCGTCGACGACCAGCTCATCTGGGAACGCAAGCGCGATGGCGGCTTTCCCGGGCCGAAGGAACTCAAGCAGAGGGTTCGCGACGTGATCGAACCGGAGCGGGACCTTGGCCATCTGGACCGCTCTTCCCCTTCGGGCGACAGCCTGTAGGAGGCATCCTGGAAAGGCCGCAGGTCTTTTTTTCGGTCCCGACCTGCAAAGTTCAAAAACCCGGTTGACAGCCGGCGGCCACCCCCGTACATGGCTCTCCGTCGCCCAGATGGCGGAATTGGTAGACGCGCCAGCTTCAGGTGCTGGTACTCGCAAGGGTGTGGAGGTTCGAGTCCTCTTCTGGGCACCATTTCCCACTCAGGAACTGACATTGTCGGTTCAATTATGCAGTGTAGATGACGGCCCGCGGGGCCGCCGCCTGGCGTGAAGCCGGTTCTGAACTGCGCAAATTCATCCCCTGAACTAAAGGTTTGCAGGGTCCCGGATCATCGGGAGACCGTCGACGTGCGGAGATACGTTCGCGCTGCCGGCACCCCCTTGTTGGTACCGGGCCACGTCCGAAGAAGAAGCGGAAGATGGACGGTGATCAGCCCGCTTCCTGGTTCGGCGTCACCTTTTGCGAGAAGTTCTCGAAGAACTGGCCGGCGAGCTTCTGCGCGGTGCTGTCGATCAGCCGGCTCCCCAGCATGGCGAGCTTGCCGCCCACATCGGCCTTGGCCACGTAGCGCAGGATGGTGGCGTCGCCGTCGGCCGCCAGCTCGACATCGGCACCGCCTTTCGCAAAACCTGCAACGCCGCCATTGCCTTCGCCCACGAGCGAGAAGCGGTCCGGAGCGCCCGTTGTATCGAGCGTGACCTTGCCGCCGAAGGTCGCCTTCACGGGACCGATCTTCAAGGTCACCTTCGCCTCCAGTTCGTTGTCGGAGAGCTTGTCGAGCTGCTGACAGCCCGGGATGGCTGCCTTCAGCACGTCCGGATCGTTGAGCGCGGCGTAGATCTCGTGCTTCGGCGCCTCGATGCGGATTTCGTCCTTCAGTTCCATCTTGTCTCCACCCTTGCACGCACCAAAAGAGGTAAGGCTCACCCGGTATCGTCGTCGCAGGCCTCTTCCCGCGACGACATCCGTCCTACAGGCTTCCGAGCATCACCCTTTTCCGGCCCGACGCCAAGCCGTTCTTTTCCGCCATGCCTTCTCGGCAGAGAATCCGGCGGGCATGGACAAAGATGATGATAGTAGTCATGTTAAGACACCATCGTTCAGGATCATGAACAGGGGCCGGATGCCGCAAGAGACTGTGTGGCTGCGGCAGGACTTTATGGTTCCCGACATGGCGTCGCGACGTTTTCAGGAAGCGGAACTTGACCTACCGACACTCGATGACCTGCTATACGGAGGGTATACGCCCCCTCGTGCCGGCCCAGTGGAGAGGCTTCGAGGGTATGGTCGGCGTATACTGGGACGCGGAAGGCATTTGCGGCGCCAAGGCCTATTACCTCTCGCCCGATCCCCGGATTGTCATCTTCTTCAACGAAGTGTCGCCACATATCCGGATGACGAACCGCGAGGGGGGCATCGCGCGGGACGGGCGGCCGATGACGCGGGCGATCTATGTCCCCGCAGGCGTTCCGCTCTGGACGGCCTTCACCTCGTCGCATCGTTTCTCGCATCTGGACATCCATCTACACAACGACCGGCTTCTGCGCTTCATCGCGCCGGCCGTGGGCGGCTCTGCCGCACGAACGATCCTGCGCCGACCGGTGGAGATCGAGGATGTCGGGCCGATCGAGACCCTGGCCGGCCTCCTGGTCAAGGAGCTTTCGGCGCCCAGCCGGCACGCGGCCTATGGCGAAAGCCTTGTCGGCAGCATCGCCACGGCGATGCTCGATCTTCCCGCAGACGAAAGGACGCCTGCCGACGGCCGGCTGACGCAGGCGCAGCTGAACAAGCTTAACGCCCGTTTCGATGCGCGCGCGGACGGTCGGCTCAGTGTTTCGGAAATGGCCAGGACGGTGGGGTTGTCGGAAAGCTGGTTCACCCATGTCTTCAAGCAGACGACCGGCAGGACGCCGCAGCAGTGGCAGCGCGGGCGGCGGATAGAGCTTGCGCAAAAACTGCTGACGGAAACGGACCTGACGGTTGCCGATATCGCCCTGCAGCTCGGCTTCGCGGACCAGGCGCATCTCACCAAGGCCTTCCGCCAGGTCGCCGGCGATACGCCCGCATCCTGGCGCCGCCTGCAGCGGCTCCGCTAGATTTCCCGCCCGGACGATCCGGACGGGAATTGCTACCTTACCAGGTCTGGCGGAGCGTCGCGTAGATCGCGCGGCCCGGGTTATAGTAGACGCCGCCGCTATCCTCGCTTGCGCGATGCTTCTCGTCGAAGATGTTGCTGGCATTGAGCTGGAACGTCGTATTTTCCGCGATCTGGTACGTGAACGCGGCATCGAAGACCACGGCGCTTTCGGAAGCGATCGTGTTGGTGATGTTGGTGAAATAGGCGTCGATGTAGCGCGCGCCCAGTCCGAACGTCATGTCGCCCCGAACGCCGTCGCCCGGCAGCGTGTAGCTGCCCCAGATGGACGCCATATGCTCGGGGACCCGCATCAGGCGGTTGCCGTCATTCGAGCCGCCGGTCTCCTTGATGTCGGAGTTGATGTAGGTATAGGCGGCAATCAGGCTGATATTGTCGGTGATTTCCGCCTTGGCCTCGAGTTCGATGCCGCGATGCCGCACTTCCTCGACCGTCTGGGGCAGATAGGTCACGCTGTCGAAGACGGTGATGTTGCCCTTGGTGAGGTCATAGAGCGAAGCGGTGAACAACGCCGGGAACGCCTCCGGCTGGTACTTGAGGCCGACCTCGTACTGCTTGCCCGTCGTCGGCTCGTTGCCGACGCCCGGAGGTGCAACCGATTCAGCATAGCTCGCGTAGGCCGCCAGTTCGTCGGTCAGCAGGTAGCTCAGGCCGAAACGCGTGGTGAACTCGCTATAGTCATCCGCCTTGACGCTGCCGGTGAAGAGGTTGACTTCGCGCAGGTCGAGCCAGTCGTTGCGCAGGCCGAGGCTCGCCGTCAGCCTGTCGAAGAACACCAGGTCCTGCTGAAGGTAGATTGCCTTAGTGGTCTGGCCGTTGCGTGTACCGGACGTCGGCGCGGTCGAGGCCGGACCTCCGGAATAGACGGGATTGCGCCAGTTGATGGTCGGGGCGCTCGCGATGTAGAGGCCGTAGGTCTGGGCGTTGAAGTTGTTGTAGTCGACGCCCGCCAGGGTCCGGCTTTCGATGTTGTCGAAGCTGGTTTCGTACAGCAGGTTGGCATCGATGACGAACTGCTCGCTCGACTTGTCGCTGCCGAAATAATAGCGCTCAGCCACGTTCGAACCGTCGGTCCGGGTCTTCGACAGGTAGGCACTGCCGAAGCCATCGGCGGCTTTCATGTACCTTGCATTGGAGCCGAAGCTCAGGCCGTTGCCGAAGTCATGATCGAACATCATGCTGTAGGTGTTGCGGTTGATCGTCCGGAAATAATAGTCCGGCTCGCCGAAGAACCGGTCCCGATCGAAGTCGGTCCCCAAGGGGTGGCCACCGCTGCCGGGAACGCCGTCCGCATTCAGATGGTCGTAGACGAAGGACAGGCTGGTCATGTCGGTAGGGCGCCATGTCAGGCCACCCATGATGAACCGCTTGTCGTCACGGGAGTAGTCGTATTCCGCGTCGGCGTCCTGGTAGATGCCGGTCAGGCGGTAGGAGAGCGTATCATCCTCGGTGATGTTGTCGCCGAAATCGAAGCCGGCTTCCCGGTGCGCGAAGGAGCCTACCGTGCCATAGACCTCGCCGAAGCGTTCGGTCTTCGGAAGCTTCGTGACATAGTTGACGGAGCCGCCGGGTTCCGCCGCGCCGAAGCCCGCCGAACTGGCGCCCTTCAGGACCTCGATCCGCTCGAAGGCATAGGGCTCTTCCCGGGCCGCCCCGAAAGTCCGGCCGATGGGAAGGCCATCGCGGTAGGTGTAGGGCGTGAAGCCGCGGATGTCGAAATAGTCGTAACGGTCATCCGAGCCGTAAAAGTCGGTCACGACGCCGGCCGTGTACTGGACGACCTGCTCGATGGTGGCCGCGCCGCGCTCCTCGATTTCCTTCGACGTGATGACGGAGACGGAGGCGGGCGTCTCGAGGACCTCGGCCGGCATCTTGCCGACGCCGGTGGCCTTCCGCGCGACGATCGTGCGGGCGTCGTCGTCGCCGTTGCCGCTCCCATCGAGGACGATCGTTTCGAGCTGCGTTCCGCCGGCGGCGTCCGCGGCCTCCTGGGCCCTTGCGGGCGTGGCCATGATGGCCGCCATTGCCGTGCAACTCAGCAGGACAGCTTGCCATCCTGCCATGCCGTTCCCCCTGGCGTAACCGCCCCGTCTATCGCTTTTCATCATTCAATCCGGATACTGATCAACTGGCTTGCTGGTGACCGGCGACGAATGCAGCCGGCGGGCGCGCGACCGGGCATCTCGTCCGCAGGGCGCCCCTCGGAACCCGCACGACGGCAGCAACCCCACCTGCGCCTTTCACGCCATTAACTTGATCGCTTTAATCCAGTATTGTCGATTCCTCCGGTTTTGTACGAAGCCCCGGAAAGTTCAGCCGGGCAGGAGGAGAAGCGAGCGCCGCACTTGACGGAGCCGGCTTAAGCTGACACGGACGCTCCAGTTAACGCCCAGGAGATTTCTCCCGATGCTGCGCCTCGTTTTCGTGTCCGCCCTGACGCTCGCTATCTCAGTCCTCAATGCGACCGGCTCTACGGCCGAGGATGCGACCTACCCGATCAGCGTCACGCACGCATTCGGAACCACGACCATCGAAAGCAAGCCGGAACGCGTTGCGACCGTCGCATGGGCGAACCACGAGGTTCCGCTCGCTCTCGGCATCGTGCCCGTCGGATTTGCGGCCGCCAATTTCGGCGACGATGACGGCGACGGACTGCTTCCCTGGGTGGAGGAACGACTGGCCGAGCTCGGGGCTGAGCCGCCGGTCCTCTTCGACGAGGGCGACGGGATCGACTTCGAGGCCGTCGCCGCCACCAATCCCGACGTTATCCTTGCCGCCTATTCCGGGCTGACGCGGGCCGACTACGAGACGCTGAGCCGGATCGCACCGGTAATCGCCTATCCCCAGTCGCCCTGGGCAACCGACTGGCGCGACATGATCCGCTTCAACAGCGCGGGTCTCGGCATGGCGAAGGAGGGGCAAGCGCTGATCGAGCGGATCGAGGCGGACATTGCCGAGGCGACCGCCAGGCATCCCGAGATCAAGGGCAGGTCGGCGATGTTCGTCACCCACCTGGACACGACCAATCTCAGCATCGTCAATTTCTACACGACCAACGACACGCGGGTGAAGTTCTTCCAGGACCTCGGTCTCACCACGCCGAGAAGCGTCGCCGCGGCCTCCAGGCCGGGCGAGTTCTCCGGCGGCATCAGCGCCGAGAGGATCGATGCCTTTGACGATGTCGACATCGTCGTGACGTATGGCGGAGAGGAGCTGAAGCAGGCGCTGGCGGCCGATCCGCTGATGGCGAGGATGCCGGCGGTCGCTCGCGACGCCGTCGTCATGCTGGGCCGCAATCCGCTCGGCACGGCGGCCAATCCCACGCCGCTCTCGATCCGCTGGGTGCTGAAGGACTACGTGGAACTGCTGGCAAAGGCTGCGGCAAGAACCGAATGACGACGGGAACGCAGGGCATGCGGTTGCTTTGGCTGGCGACGACGGTCGCCGGCCTTGCCGTCCTGCTCGGGCTCTCCATCGCGGTTGGCACCCGGTCCGTCGGCTGGACGGACATCGTGGCGGCGCTGGGCGGCACGAGCGAGACGATCGACCAGGCGGCGGTCGCGGTGCGCATCCCGCGCACGGTGCTCGCAGGCGCAGCCGGCGCAGCGCTCGGGCTTGCGGGCGCCATCATGCAGGGCGTGACCCGCAATCCGCTCGCCGATCCCGGCATACTGGGCATCAATCTGGGTGCATCGCTCGCCGTCGTGGCGGGGATCGCGTGGTTCGGCATCACCACGTCGCAGGCCTATATCTGGACCGCCATCCTCGGCGCGGGCGTCACGGCCGCCTTCGTCTACACGATAGGCTCACTCGGACGCGGCGGCGCGACGCCCCTCAAGCTGGCGCTTGCCGGGGTCGCCACCTCCATCGCATTTGCATCGCTGGTCGTGGCGATCGTCCTGCCCCGCGCCGACATCGCCGGAGGCATCCAGTCCTGGCGGATCGGCGGCGTCGGCGGGGCGACCTTCGCGGCGATCGGCGAGGTCACGCCGTTTCTTGTCGCCGGCCTGCTGCTCAGCCTTCTCTCCGCGCGGCGGCTGAACTCCCTCGCGCTCGGCGACGAGATGGCGGCCGGTCTTGGCGAGCGGGTGGCCCTCGCCCGCGCTACCGCCGCGCTCGCGGCGATCCTTCTTTGCGGCGCGACCACGGCCGTCTGCGGTCCGATCGGCTTCGTCGGGCTCGTCGTGCCGCACCTCTGCCGCCTGCTGGTCGGGGTCGACCACCGCTGGCTGCTGCCTTTCTCGGCACTTGCGGGAGCCTGCCTGCTGCTCGGCGCGGATGTCCTCGGCCGCATCGTCGCCCGGCCCAACGAACTGGAAGTCGGCGTCGTGACGGCCTTCGTCGGGGCGCCCTTCTTCATCTGGATCGTCAGACGCCAGCGGGTTCGCGAGCTTTGACCATGCAGGCCTCCTCCATCGACATCGTCTGGAACGGGCGCCTCGAACGGACACGCCGTCGGCGATGGGTGATCGGTTCGCTCCTCACGCTGATTGCGCTGCTTTTCACCCTGACGCTGATGCTCGGCCAGAATTACACGCCTCCCGGGGATGTCGCCCGCGTGTTGCTCGGCGAGAATGTCCCGGGCGCAAGCTTCACGGTCGGGCAATTGCGTCTGCCGCGGGCCGTGCTCGCCCTGTTGACCGGCCTGAGCTTCGGCCTGGGCGGGGCGGCCTTCCAGACCATGCTCCGCAATCCGCTTGCGAGCCCGGACATCATCGGCATCAACCTCGGGGCCAGCGCAGCCGCCGTGTTCGCGATCGTCGTCCTGCAGACGAACGGGCCCGCCGTATCTGTTTTCGCGGTCCTCGCCGGGCTGGGGGTCGCGATGGCCATCTACGGCCTGTCCTTCAAGAACGGCGTTGCCGGGACGCGCCTCATCCTGATCGGCATCGGCGTGGCCGCCATGCTCGAGAGCTTCATCGCCTACACGCTGTCGCGCGCGCCAGCCTGGAACCTGCAGGAGGCGATGCGCTGGCTGGCGGGAAGCCTGAATGGGGCGCAGATCGACCAGGCGCTCCCCTTGCTGGTCTCGCTCATCCTCTTCGGCGGACTGCTCCTCGCCCGCGCGCGCGACCTCGACACGCTGAAGCTCGGAGACGATACGGCCGCAGCGCTCGGGACCAATATCGCCGCGACGCGCATCCTCGTCATGATCGCCGGGGTCGGAGTGATCGCCGTCGCAACGGCGGTCGCCGGACCCGTATCATTCGTCGCCTTCCTCTCAGGGTCGATCGCCGCCCGGCTGGTTCGCGGCAACGGCTCGATCCTTTTCCCCGCCGCCCTCGTCGGCGCCGCGCTGGTCATGCTCGCCGACTATGCGGGACAATTCCTGCTGCCGAGCCGGTATCCCGTCGGCGTGGTAACCGGGGCGTTGGGCGCCCCCTACCTCATCTACCTCATCATACGCGTCAATCGCAGCGGAGGGTCGCTATGACCACCCACACCCTGAACGCGCGGGCTCTCTCAGCGGGATATGCCGACGCTGTCGTGCTGGAAGACCTTGACCTCGACGTGCCCCCCGGCCGGATCACCGCGATCGTGGGCGCCAATGCATGCGGAAAATCCACCCTGTTGCGGGCCATGTCCCGGCTTCTTTCGCCCCTGGCGGGTCAGGTTCTGCTGGACGGCAAGTCGATCCACCACATGCCGCCGCGGCAGTTGGCGCGGACGCTGGGCCTCCTGCCGCAATCGCCGATCGCCCCGGAAGGCATCACGGTCGCCGACCTCGTCAGCCGCGGGCGGCATCCCCATCAGAAACTGTTTTCGCGCTGGTCGCGCGCCGATGACGAGGCGGTCGCTGCAGCGCTCGACATGACGAAGACGGCCGAGCTTGCGGAACGTCCGGTCGACGAGCTTTCCGGCGGGCAGCGGCAGCGCGTCTGGATCGCCATGGCGCTCGCCCAACGCACCGACCTGCTACTGCTGGACGAGCCGACGACATTCCTGGATGTCAGCCACCAGATCGAGGTTCTCGACCTTCTGACCGACCTCAACCACTCGCGCGGCACGACGATCGTCATGGTCCTGCACGACCTCAACCTGGCGGCACGCTATGCGGACCACCTGGTTGCCATGGCGCACGGCCGCCTGCATGTCAGCGGAACTCCGGAAGAGGTGCTGACCGAGGAAACCGTCCGGCACGTCTTCGGCCTCTCCAGCCGCATCATCCTCGACCCGTTGTCGAAACGGCCGATCATGTTGCCGATCGGGCGCCACCGGGTCACGATCGGGAACGCCGGCGAAACGGCTCCTCACCCTTCCCACCACAACGACCCTTTCCAGAAGGACGACCAGCCATGATTGCAGCCCAGAACTTCAGGCTTTCAGGCATTGCACTGCCGAAGGACGCGCCCGGCATGCTGGACGAGGTCTGCGAGCACTTCGTGGAGCATTCGGAAGTCCAGCGGAACGGAAATCTCGTGCTGCTGAAAAGCGAGGTCGGCACGGCGGGCATCCGACTCGAAGAGGGCAAGCTGCTAATCGATCTTTCCTGCACGACCGAGGAGACGCTGCAGGTGACGCGGACCATGCTCGCCGAGCATCTCTTCTATTTCGCCGGCGAAGATCCGTTCGAGCTGACATGGTCCGATCCATCGACACTTTACCGGCCGCCCAACCTCCAGGAGGCGAGGGTCATCTCCGCCGAGGACGTCACTCCGCGCATGCGCCGGGTAAAGTTCACCTGCGACGACATCGAACCCTTCGTCGGCGGCGACATGCATCTGCGTATCCTCGTGCCGCCGAAGGGCCGAACGCCGGTCTGGCCCGGGCTGCAGCAAAACGGGCGCATCGCCTGGCCCCAGGGCGAGGACGAACTCGTGGTGCGGGCCTACACCATCCGCCGCGTGGATGTGGAGCGACGCGAACTGTGGATCGATTTCCTCCAGCACCCCAAGCCGGGCGTCGCGACACCCGGCGCCGATTTCGCCCGTGACGCGGAACCGGGGCAGATCGTCGGACTTATGGGGCCGGGCGGCGGCGATACGCCGTCGGCTGAATCCATCCTGTTCGTGGGCGACGAGAGCGCCCTGCCGGCAATCGCCCGCATCGCCGAGGAGGTGCCGGCCGGCACCCGGATGCAGGCCATCATCGAGATTGCCGACGGCGCCGAAGAACAGCCGCTTCCAACGTCCGGTTCGTTGGATGTCCGCTGGCTGCACCGGAACGACTATCCGGCCGGGGCGTCCGGTGTCCTGGTGGAGACGGCCAGGGCCGTGATCGACAGGATGGACGCGCAGACCTTCGTGTGGGTGGCCTGCGAAAAGGACGACGTTCGCGCCATCCGCAGCGTGCTCAAGGGCCGCGGACATGACCGGAAGAAGATGTATGCGGCCTGGTACTGGGAACGGGACTGATCGGCCTCATCGGATCCGGTCCGACCCTCTTCCAATGACAAGCGGCCGTCCCCCGCGAGGAGGACGGCCGCTTCCGTCTCGACCGATCGGGCCTGCGAATTCTCTCATGCCCTATGGCATGAGCTGGCCGCCGTTGACCTCAATGATCTGGCCGATGATGTAGCCCGACAGCCTCTCGGAAGCGAGGAAGAGGTAGGCGCCGACGCAATCCTCGGCCACGCCGAGCCGGCCCTGCGGGATGGTCGCCAGCGCCGCCTGCAACTGCTGCGCCGTCGAATAACGCTCGTGGAAGGGCGTGGTGATGGTGCCCGGGGCAACGCCGTTGACGCGAATGCCGAACGGGATCAGTTCCTTCGCCATTCCGCGCGTCACGTTGGACACGAAGGCCTTCGACGAACCGTAGATGCCCGCGCCGTTCGACGCGCCATTGCGTGCGGCGATGGAGGTGGTGTTGATGATGAAGCCGCCCTGTTTCTTCAGGTGGGGGATGGCCGCCGTGGACGCGGCCAGGACCGAGCGGGCATTGAGATCCATCACCGCGTCATAGTGCTCGTCCGTCATTTCGGCATAGGGAACGCGCGCCACCATGCCGCCCGCATTGTTGATGAGCCCGTCGAGGCGGCCGAAAGAGGCAGCCGTCTCCTCGACGACACGGGCCATCTCGCCGGATTTCGAAGCATCACCGCGGACGAGGTGAACCGTTCCTCCGGCCCCCTCGATCTCGCTCGCCAGGGAATTGGCGGCGTCCGTGCTCGAATTGTAATGAAGGCCGACCATGGCACCCTGCGCGGCAAACCCGCGGGCCAGTGCTGCGCCAATGCCGGTCGAGGCGCCGGTGATCAGCACCGCCTTTCCGGCAAGATCTGGAATGATGAGCTTCGTTGACATGGTTCCTCCTCGTGCATTCAGACTTAAGCCGGCGGCGGGTCACGTTCCACGTCACGCCGGCGGCCGGCGGCCGGCGGCCGCCAGTCATCGGTGATGCCGGCGGCATGCGCAAGCCATTTGTGGAGGTTACCAGTGCCGCGCCGGCGACCTTCGCGTTAAGCGAGCACGCGAGTCAGGACGTCTCCCGGAAGAGCTCCCGGCCAATCAGCATCCGGCGAATTTCCGAGGTCCCGGCGCCGATTTCCATCAGCTTTGCATCCCTCAGCAGGCGACCCGTCGGGTTGTCGTTGATGTAGCCATTGCCACCGAGGACCTGGATCGCCTGGAGGGCCTGCTGCGTTGCCTGCTCCGATGCGTAGAGGCAGCAGGCGGCGGCGTCCTGGCGTGTCACCTCGCCCCGGTCACAGGCTGCCGCGACGGCATAAACATAGGCACGCGCCGAGTTCATGGACGTATACATGTCGGCGATCTTCGCCTGGATAAGCTGGAATTCCCCGATCGCCTGGCCGAACTGCCGGCGTTCGTGGACATAGGGCATCACCACGTCGAGGCAGGCATGCATGATGCCGATACCGATCCCGGCAAGCACGACCCGCTCGTAGTCGAGGCCGGACATCAGCACCCGGACGCCCTCTCCCTCGGAGCCCATGACATTCTCGGCCGGCACCTCGCAATCGGAAAAGACGAGTTCGCAGGTGTTGGAGCCGCGCATCCCTAGCTTGTCCAGCTTCTGCGCCGTCGAAAACCCGTCGAAGCCTTTCTCGATCAGGAAGGCGGTGATGCCCTTCGCCCCTGCGGCAGGGTCGGTCTTGGCGTAGACCACCAGCACATCCGCGTCTGGACCGTTGGTGATCCACATCTTGCTGCCATTCAGGACGTAGCGGTCGCCACGTTTCTCGGCCCGCAGCGCCATCGCGACGACATCCGACCCGGCGCCGGGCTCCGACATGGCGAGCGCTCCGACATGCTCGCCCGAACAGAGACCGGGCAGATAGCGAGCCTTCTGCCCTTGAGAAGCGTTCCGGTTGATCTGGTTGACGCAGAGGTTGGAATGGGCGCCATAGCTCAATGCCGTGGAGGCCGAGGCTCGGGCGATTTCCTCGACGGCGACGACATGGGCAAGATAGCCCAGCCCGGAACCGCCGAACTCCGGATCGGCCGTGATGCCGAGGAGCCCGAGCGTGCCGAGTTGCGGCCAGAGATCGCGCGGAAACTCGTTGCTGCGATCGATCTCGTCGGCGCGGGGACGAAGCCTCTCCTGGGCGAAACGTTGGACGGTCTCGCGTACCGCCTCGACCTCCTCGCCGACTGCAAATCGCATCGATGCGTGAAACACCGGTCTCCTCCCCGGGCTCGGCTCTCGTCCGGAGAAGGGTGGGGCACGCCCGCCCCGCCGTCAATGACCCACCCGCGAGCTCGAAGGACAAGCGCGACCTACGAGGCCGGAAGACGGCGGGATTGTCTACTTGGGGAGATGGAGCGGATTGAGGCCCGGCACCCAGTGCGTGTTGGGCGGCTGAGTACCGGAATAGGTCACCCCGTTCTCGCTCTCGCAGCGGTAGACCCGGCGCGGCGCGACATCGCCATTGAGAATGCGGTAGCGCCCGCGTCCCACATAGACCTCCTCGATGTCCGTCGTGCAGCTGTAGCTGTCGGTACGGACGCGATCCTGCTGGGGAACAACACCCGGAAGATCCCTGTAGGCGGTCGGCGGGCGGCGCTGAAACGCATCATCCGCGGCCCTTGCGGGAACCAGCGCCGCAAAACCGACTGCGATCAGCATCAGGAGCGGCAATATCCAGGCACGTTTCAGCATCTTCATCCCTCGAATCGGGATGAAGATATGCGCTCGCAGCCGGCGTTGCCATGGGCGCCGGCTTACGTTTGCGTGAAGTCCGGGAGGCGGCGAAAGCCGGTCGGCCGATCGTAGAGCCAACCTATGCGCTCGATCGCGGCATCGAGGTTTTCCCGCGCCACAGTCATCGTGTGGCCGTTCGCATGAAGCAGCGTCACGCCGTCTTCCATGATGCCGACGTGACCCTTCCAGAACACGAGGTCGCCACGGCGCAGCTCCTCGCGGGTGATGGGCGTCCCCATTCCTGCCTGCATGTCGGAATCACGCGGCGCCGACTGCCCGGCCATCATCAGCGACAGCTGCACGAGCGCCGAGCAATCGATACCGAAGCCCGAGCGTCCGCCCCAGAGATAGGGTGTCTCCAGAAAACGGGCGGCGACATCCACATAGTCCTGCGCCGCTCGTCCGGAGAGAGGCCGGGCATGCGATGCGATGAAGGCTGTTCCGTCGGCGAGGACGGAGTATGTCGTGCCGCGGGTCTCGGCCGCCCCCACGACCCGGACGCGGCTTCCCATGGAGAGTGCGGAAACAGGGGGCCGACGCAACTCCGGACGGGGATAGAGGAAGGTCCGCTGCACGCAGACGATATGCGTCGGCTCCTCGGGCTCCGCAAGCCACTCATCCCGCAGATAGCCGACATAGCCGTCCTCGCGGGACTGTACCCATGCCCAGCCGTCGCGGCGGTCGAAGACCCGCACCGCCTCGCCAAGCAGGAGTTCCGTGTCGACGCCGCAGTCGGGGTCTGGCCTTGCCCTCAGGGCAGCGACCGGCACCCCGACCTGCGCAGGTTCGCCGGCCACGAAGCGCTCCGCCTCCACCCGTCCCCGTAGGGCCTCGTCTGCGATATCCGCCCGGAAGGCGTAAAGGCGTCTGTCCAATGTCATCTCGTTTCCCATGTCCGGTCCAGCCTACAGGAGGAGGATGCACCTGCGAAGCGGTCGGCTGGTCATTGTCCGGCCAGTTCACGCACGTAGCGGTACAGCGTGCGGATCGCGAAGGCCTCGCCGCCGACCGGAGAGTGCGGCTTTTCCGCAAGCGTCCAGCCGTAGATATCGAAATGCGCCCAACGGGTTTCCGGACCGACGAAGCGCTTGAGAAAGAGGGCGGCCGTGATCGATCCCGCCATACCGCCGGAGGGCGCATTGGTCAGGTCGGCGGCACGTGACTTCAGGTCCTTTTCGTACCCCATCCAAAGCGGGAGCCGCCACATGGGATCGTTCTCCTCGGAGGAAATGGTCGACAGCCGCGCCGCCAGAGCTTCGTCGTCGGTGAAGAAGGGCGCGACGTCCGGCCCGAGCGCGACGCGCGCCGCTCCGGTCAGCGTCGCCATGTCCACCAGAAGGTCGCAGGGGGTCTCGTCGGCGAAGGCGAGCGCATCCGCGAGCACAAGCCTGCCCTCCGCATCGGTATTGTCGATCTGGACGGTGAGGCCCTTGCGGCTGCGATAGATGTCGCCGGGACGAAAAGCATTGCCGGCAATGGAGTTCTCGACCGCAGGGATGAGTACCCGCAATTCCAAGTCCAGGCCCGCATCCATGATCATCAGCGCAAGCCCCATGACATTCGCGGCCCCGCCCATGTCCTTCTTCATCAGGGCCATGTTGGCGGCGCCCTTGATATCGAGACCGCCGGTGTCGAAGCACACACCCTTGCCGACGAGGGCGATGCGTGGCGCGCCCTCCCTGCCCCAGCGCAGTTCCAGGAGCCGGGGTGCCTGCGCGCTGGCACGTCCGACCGCGTGAACGAGGGGAAAATTCCGCGCCAGGAGTTCATCGCCGATAATGGATGTGACGCTTGCCCGGTAATGGTCCCCGAGTGCGCGCAATACCGCCTCAAGCTCCTCCGGTCCCATGTCGTTGGTGGGCGTATTGATGAGGTCCCGGGCGAGGAAGATGCCCGCAAGCTGCCGTTCGACCTCGACGCGAACGTCATCGGCGATGGAAAGCCGGACCTTCTTCTGCTGGTCCTTGCGGTAGCGGTTGAAGACGTAGCTCCCGAGGCCGAAGGCGAGCGCGATCCTTTCGGGAGGAAGCGGGCTTTCGACGTGCCAGTCGCCTGCCGGAAGGAGCCTTGCAAGCCTGCCGGCCGCGAATGCCCCGTCCGCTTCCGGCTTGAGACCGAAGAGGGCGGCGGCCATTTCGCCATCCGCACCCGGGACAAGAAGCAGGCTGCCCGGCTCTGCGGTGTAGCCGGCACTGCGCGCCCAGGCGAGTGCTGAGGCTTCGACCGCGCCGTTCTCGATGTCCGACGGCGCCACGGCATAGACCGGGCGGGACGCAGCGGAGCGCGCGGCGAATGGGAATTGTCGTTCGATATGGCTGAAGCTGTTCATGAGCGCCTTCTCGTGGGGAATCAGTGCCTTAACGGTCTATTAGGGTTAACAGTCTACTGCTTTAACAAGCAATGTGCCATCGGCGGGAAGCTCACCGGAAGCCAGGGCGCAACAGAAAGCACGAGACCGATCATGGCCGCTACAGCATACCCGACGCACCGCAAGGCCCGCCTCGCACAGGCGACCGCGATGCTGCTGCTGGCGGCGGCACTGACGGGATGCGCGACGAAGACGGACAAGACCACCACCGGGTCGGTCCCGATCTCGGGAACGCCGATCGAAAGCATGGGCGCGGAACAGCTCGCCAACGCGGAACGCTCCATCGGCGCAGCCTACGAACGTAATCCCAAGGACCGCACCACCGGACTTCGGTACGCGCAGGTGCTCGGCATGACCGGCAAGCACGTCCAGGCGCTCGCCGTGATGCAGCAGGTGGTGATCACCTATCCGAAGGATCGCGACGTACTGGCCGCCTACGGCAAGGCCCAGGCAGCCGCGGGCCAGCTGGAGCAGGCGCTCGCCACCATCCAGCGCGCCCAGACGCCCGACCGCCCGGACTGGCGGCTCTATTCGGCCGAAGGCGCAGTCCTCGACCAGCTCGGCCGCTCCGACGAGGCGCGCCGGAAGTATCGGCTGGCGCTCGACGCGCAGCCCAACGAACCGACGGTCATTTCCAACCTCGGCATGTCATACGTGCTCGACGGCGACCTGCGGACTGCCGAGACCTACATGCGCTCGGCGGCACAGCAGCCTGCCGCCGACAGCCGCGTCCGGCAGAACCTCGCCCTCGTCGTCGGCCTGCAGGGCCGGTTCAAGGAGGCCGAGGAGATCGCCCGGCGCGAACTTTCCGCCCAGCAGGCGGATGCCAACGTCACCTATCTCCGCTCCATGCTGTCCCAGCAGAATTCCTGGACGAAGCTTTCCGACAAGGACGACGGCAAGAAGGCGACGAACTAGGTTCGCCGCCGCCTCTCACGGATAGGCTGACTTACGTGATCGGCGGTGCGCCGGCGCGCTTTTACGTCATTCGATGATTTTCAGAAGCGGTCGGCGACCTGGATGCCGGCCGGACCCAGGATGACCGCAACCAGCACCGGCAGGAAGAACAGGATCATCGGCACGGTGAGCTTCGGCGGAAGTGCGGCGGCCTTTTTCTCCGCCTCGTTCATCCGCTCGTCACGCCCTTCCTGGGCAAGAACCCGCAGGGCCTGCGCGATCGGCGTGCCGTAGCGCTCGGCCTGGATGAGGGCCTGGGTGACGTTCTTCACGATGTCGAGCTGCGTCCTGATCCCGAGGTTCTCGAGCGCCACCCGGCGATCCTGGAGGAAGGAGAGTTCGGCGGTCGTCAGCACCATTTCCTCGGCGAGCGGCGGCGACTGGGTGCCCATTTCCTCCGCCACACGGCGCATGGCCGCCTCGATCGAGATGCCCGATTCCACGCAGATCAGCATCAGGTCAAGCGCGTCGGGCCAGGCGCGCTTGATGGACTTCTGGCGCTTGGTGACGAGGTTGCTGACGTAGATGTTCGGCAGGTAGAAGCCCGCGTAGGCGCAGACGACCGCGACCAGCATCCGGATCGCGATCGCGTGGTCCGCCATGTTGCCGAGTACGAAGATCCAGACGATGGCGAGGACGAGAAAGACGAACGGCAGCAGGAAGCGCGCCGCGAGGAAGATGTTCAGCGCGTTCTGGGAACGCAGGCCGGCGGCGCGCAGCCGATTGACGGTGTTGTCGTCGACCAGGGCCTTGCGGAGATTGAAACGCTCGACGAGATGGAGGGCGGACCTGTTGTTCTGGGTCCGCAGCGACGCCTTCGACGCGTCGGCGTTCATGCGGGCCCTCTCGCGGGCGCGCATCTGCTCGCGCTCGGTGGAGACCGACTTCATCCGCTTGTTCAGGTCCCCTCTTTCGAGAAGCGGGCTCAGGATCGAATAGAGCGTGGCGAAAGCGGCGATCGCGACCAGGAGAGCGAGGAGGAGGCCGGGGTCCGTCAGCGTTGTGGCAAGGTCCTTGGTCACGTCCGCTCCCCTAGATCTCGAAGTTGATCATGTTGCGCATGATCAGGATACCGACCGACATCCAGACCCCCGAGAAGAGCATGATGATGTGGCCGCGCGGATCGGTGAACAGGATGGTCATGTAATCCGGCGACGTCAGGTAGACGAGTGTCGCGACGATGAAGGGCAGAGCCCCGATGATAGCGGCCGAAGCCTTGGCCTCCATCGACAAGGCCTGCACCTTGGCCTTCATCTTCTTGCGCTCGCGCAGGACGCGAGAGAGGTTGCCGAGCGCTTCCGACAGATTACCGCCGGCCTGGCTCTGGATCGTGATGACGATGGAGAAGAAGTTGACCTCCGGGAGCGGCATGGTCTGCATCATCCGCACACAGGCCTCTGGGATGCTGAGGCCGACCTGCTGGGACTCGATCACCCGGCGAAATTCGGTCTTCACCGGCTCCTGGCCGTCGGACGCGATGAGCCGGAGTGCGTCGTTCAGCGGAAGACCGGATTTGATGGAGCGCACCATGACGTCCAGCGCGTTCGGAAATTCGGCAAGAAAGCGCTTCTGCCGGCGCTTGACGAGGAAGCCCAGTATCCAGCGCGGCGTGCCAATGGCCGCCGCCAGCCCTGCGACGATCGCGATCGCCGGTGGCGCTCCAGCGATCACATTCGCAAGCAGCACGACGATACCAAGAGCGGCGCTTAGCATGTAGAAATGAAACAAGGTGAGCGGTAGGCCGGTCTGCACTAGCCGAGACTTGATGCTGGAATTGCCGATCTTTCTGGACTTCTCTTCCTGCTTCTTCTCGAGCTCCTTCAGGCTGTCCTGTACCGACTTGCGCCGCTTTGACATTTCCTGGACGCGGTCGCGGGCGGCCTTGACCTTCCCCATGTCGGTCTCGGCCGACTTGACGCGGCTCAGACGAGCATCGGTCTTCTTTTCGGTCTCGATGCGGGAGAACAGGAGCGCGTAGCAGAGAGCGCCCGCAGCAATCGCGGCCAGGGTCGTGACCAACAGGACGTTGGGATCGAGACCGAACATCAACGCCTACCCCGCCGCCTGTTCCATAGCATCCAAGGCGGCCGCCAGCCGCCGCTCTTCATTGAAGTAGCGGGCGCGATCCCAGAAGTGCGGCTTTGCGATGCCGGTCGAGACATGTTTGCCGATCAGCCTGCCATTGGCATCCTCGCCTTCGATCTCGAACCGCATGAGGTCCTGGGTGACGATCACGTCGCCTTCCATACCGATGACCTCCGTCACGTGGGTGATGCGGCGCGATCCGTCGCGCAACCGCACGGCCTGGACGATGACGTCCACTGAACCCGCGATTATCTCGCGAACGGTTTTCGCCGGAAGCCCGAAGCCACCCATGGCGATCATTGATTCCATTCGGCTCAAGCATTCACGCGGCGAGTTGGCGTGGATTGTTCCCATCGACCCGTCATGGCCGGTGTTCATCGCCTGCAGGAGGTCGAACACCTCCGGTCCGCGGACTTCGCCGACGATGATGCGTTCGGGACGCATGCGGAGGCAGTTCTTGACCAGGTCACGCATGGTGATCTCGCCCTCGCCCTCAATGTTGGGAGGCCGCGTTTCGAGACGCACGACATGCGGCTGCTGGAGTTGCAGTTCCGCGGTGTCCTCGCAGGTGATCACCCGCTCGTCCTCGTCGATGTGGCGGGTGAGGCAGTTGAGCAGCGTCGTCTTGCCAGAGCCGGTACCGCCGGAGATGACGACGTTGCAGCGGACCCGGCCGATGATCTGGAGAAGCGTCGCCCCTTCCGCGGTGATCGATCCGAACCGGACGAGCTGATCGAGGGTGAGTTTGTCCTTCTTGAATTTGCGGATCGTCAGCGCCGGACCATCGATGGCGAGCGGCGGCGCGATGACGTTGACGCGCGAACCATCGGGTAGGCGGGCATCGCAGATGGGCGAGGATTCGTCCACCCGGCGGCCGACCTGGCTGACGATCCGCTGGCAGATCGACAGGAGCTGGGCGTTGTCGCGGAAACGGATGTCGGATTCGAGCGTCTTGCCGCCGACTTCGATGAAGGTCTGGCCCGACCCGTTGACCATGATGTCGGCGATGTCGTCCCGCGCCAGAAGCGGCTCGAGCGGGCCGTAGCCGAGCACGTCGTTGCAGATGTCCTCGAGCAGTTCCTCCTGCTCGGAGATCGACATCGCGAAGTTCTTGATGGTGATGATGTCGTTGACGATGTCGCGGATTTCCTCGCGCGCGCTTTCGCCGTCGAGCTTGGCGAGCTGCGAGAGGTCGATCGTGTCGATGAGCGCGGAAAAGACCTGGCTCTTCGTGTCGTAATAGAGCTCGGTGCGAGGGGTCTTCTTGCGGGCGGACGCTCCTGCAAGCGGCGGAGGCGCCACCTGCTGGCGGACGAGCGGGGACTCCTGCTGGGGCTCGGCAAACACTTCCGGGCCCGCTACCGGGGCTGCCGCCACTGCGGCGGCCACAGGCGTCGGTGCGACCGGTGCTGTCGCGCCAGAACCCTTCCCGAAGCCATCCTGTCCACGTTTTCCGAACATCAGTGCATCCTGTCCTAATCGGGTCCCCTACTTGCGGCGAAGCAGCCCAAGCACCCTCGAAAGCCCGCCTTTTCTTGCCTTCCTCAGTTCGGCACGGCCGGTGACGATGTGGCAGACCTGCGAGAAGGTTTCGGCAGCGGCCGACTTCGCGTCCACTTCCGTGATCATCCTGCCGCTGTTTGCGGCATTGCCGAACAGCGGGGCATCGAACGGCAGGATTGCCGCCGGCTCGATCTCCAGCGCCTCCATGAAATCGGACGGTGCGATCTCCGGCCGCTTCGGCATGCCCACCTGGTTGAGCACGAGATGCGGCAGGGGATCGTTCGGCCTCAGCCGGCGAAGCGCGTCGAGCATGTTCTTCGCGTTGCGGAGGTTGGCAAGATCGGGCACGGCCGTGATCACCACTTCATCCGCCTCTGCCAGCACCGAGCGGCTCCACTCGGACCAGGCGTGCGGCAGGTCGAGGACGGCGACGGGAGCGCTCCGCTGCAGTATCTCGATTACCGGCTGAAAGGCGGTACCGCCGTAATCATAGGCACGGTCCAGAATGGAAGGCGCTGCCAGAAGGGACAGATGCTCTGAACACCGGGTCAACAGGCGATCCAGGAAGACCTCGTCCAGGCGGTCGGGAGCGAACACCGCCTCTGCAATCCCCTGTGCCGGGTCCTGGTCGAAATCGATATTGGCCGTGCCGAACGGAAGGTCCAGGTCGGCGAGGATCGTTTCGGTCGAGAACAGGCTGGAAATACCGAAGGCGCAATTGTGCGCAATGGTCGACGACCCGACGCCGCCCTTGGCGCCGATGAAGGCGATGGACTTGCCGAGCGGTTCCGCTTCGGGATCCACGAAGATCGCAGCCACCGAGGCAAGCAGGTCTGCCATCTGGACCGGGCCTACCAGGTATTCGGAAATGCCGTTGCGGATCAGTTCCCGGTAGAGGGCGATATCGTTGTAGCGGCCGACAAGGATCACGCGGGTGGACGGATCGCAGACTTCGGCCAGCGGGGCCAGTTCGCCGAGGAGGTTGCGGGGCTCGGCGTCGGTCTCGATGATGATCAGGTTGGGGGTCGGCGAAGAGGCAAACATGTTGGCTGCGGCCCCGACGCTGCCATTGGTGATGCGCATGTTGACTTTCGTCATCCGCCGGTCGCGCGCCATGCGCTCCACCGTCTTCTGAAGCGCATCGCCCTCGCAGAAGGCATGAATGGAAATGCGGGGCAAGGGCCGCAGGGACATGAGGTCGGCCTGGGACTGTGCCTCGACCTCGATCGCGGGTCCGCGCTGATCGTCCGGGCTTGCCGGAATGCTATAGTTTATCTGGGTCATGAGGCCACCTGCCGTGCCGGAAAAAGGAGGATCATTCCATGTCCCTCAGTTCGGTATAGCTTTCCCGGTAGCGCTCCATCGCCTGGCCGCGCTGGTCCGCATCAGCAGGCGTCATGCGACGCGGGCCGAGGAGATCGTTGGGGTTGGCGATCTGGGCCGCCAGGTTCCTCTGGGTGGCGCATCCGAAATTGTGGTAGTTCCGGTTCTGCGTCGTGTTGAGCGCGATGTCCTCCGGCCATTCGCCGCAAGGGCTGGTCTGGGCAGTGATCGCGACGTAGCTGAGCCGCACCGGAGCGGGGGCGCCATAATCATGGGCTGCGAAACCGGTCTGCAGGATGCGGTTCTTCGGCACGCCCATGCGGACCATCAGCCGGCGGATGTCTCCGGCCGCGTAGGCAGCGGCACCGGAATTGAGAGCGCCCTGCGGCGTCATGATCCTGATGATGCCCTTCGACGAGCGCTGGTATTCCTGGGCGAAGCCGGCGATGACCTCTCGCTGTCCCATGGTCAGGCCATGGTCGCCAACGGCGACGGGGATGTCGATCACCTTCTCCGCCTCGCCCACCGTGATGGGATGGCGGGTGCGGTAATCGTCCGGAAGCGCCCCGGTGGTGACGCCGTCGCGATTGGCGCAGCCCGATACCAGGATTGCGACACCGATCAGGATCGACGAGACGACCCGCCGTCCGGCGACCCTCATCCCCGTTTCGACAGGATTGCTCATCGTCCGGCGCCTTTCGTGCTGCCTCTGGCTGGTGCGGGAATGGGAAGCGGCGTTGATCATTTGTAGATGAACCCGACATTGCCCTCATATGGCAGGGCTGGTGGCGGAGCGTCCTTGCGGCCGTAGATGCGGTTCACATGTCCGAGGAAGACGCTTGCGACATCGCTCGCGGGGTTGAAGTTGTCATCCGGACGCGACAAGTCGTTGCGGGCGACGGGCCGCACGAGGTACGGAGTCGCGATGATCACGAGTTCCGTCTCAGTACGCTCCAGCGTCTTTCCCCTGAAAAGAGCGCCGAAGAGCGGCACCTTGGAGGCGCCCGGCGTGCCGCTCGAATCCTGCTGGATCTCGTCGCGGATGAGGCCGGCGAGCGCAATGGAGCCGCCCGAGGGCAGTTCCAGGACCGTTTCGGCGTCGCGCTTGCGGAACTCCACGCCGCGACCGCCTGCTATCACAGGCTCCGAGACGCGGGTCTGGATCCGAAGGCTGATGCGGCCCGACGAGAGCACCGTCGGGGTGAAGCCCAACGATATCCCGTACTCATAGGGCAGTATCACGGTTTCGCCGTCGGCATTGGTGGAGGTGTAGAGACGCTCGCCACCCGAGTTGAAGGTCGCGGATTGACCCGAGATCGCGGTCAAGGTCGGCTCCGCGAGAGTGCGGATCGCCCTCGCCTGCTCCAGCGCACTCAGCGCCGTCTCGATCCCCAGTCGACCGATCGTGCCGGCAACGGTTCCCGACAGCCCGCCGGCACCGGCGCCTACGGTCAGCACGTCGAGGCCCGAGGACGTGCCTGCCGGCTCACGTGTGAAGGTCGTATTGAAACCGAGCTGCTTGAGGACTTCGCGACGGATTTCCGCCACGGTCACCTTGAGCATGACCTGGTCCTCGCCTTCGATGGTCAACAGGTTCACGACCTGCGATTGCTGGCGTCCCTCGGCGAAGATCGCGACTGCGCCATCGCCACTGCTCTCGCTTGTCGCGATCGTGTTGCGGGTCGTCGCCTCGCCTCCCTTGAGGAAGATCGAGGCCAGCCTCGTCGCCTGAGTGGCATCCTGGGGCGTGCGAACAGTGCCGCTGAGCACGATGTTGTCCGAGATGATCTCTACCTTGATGTTGGAATCCGGCAGGAAGCGGCGGAGATTGGTTTCGAGGCCCGAAATGTCGCGCTCGATCTCGAGGTCGACCACGACGATCTCCTCGCCGTTTCGACCGAAGATGAAGATATTGGTCTGGCCCACGGTCTTGCCGAAGAGATAGATGCGCCGGGAAGTGCGCGTGACGGCGTCGGCCATGGACGGGTCTGCCACCAGAACGTCATGGGCGTCGGCGGGAAGGTCCACCACGATGGCCTTGTTGAGGCCGATCTTGAGGCGCTTCCTCGCTCCCGTGCCCATCTCGGAGATGCGCACGATGCTGCTTTCCTGGGCCAGTGCCACGGACGCGAATAGACCGCCCCCTCCCGGCGCGGCGGGAATGCCCGAAACCGCCATGGCCAATGACAGGCATAGCGTCATGGACGCCCGCCCCATGCGTCGCTTGATCCTCACCGTCCGCGCTCCGTTATTGTGCATTTGCCCCCGCCGCCTGCTGGCCATTGACGATGGCGCCCGACTTGATGATCTGGATTTCGGCCCGGCCTCCACGGCTCAGGAGATGGTCGGCCGCGATAGTATCCGGCTCCTGCGCATCGGCGACCGAGCGCAGCGCGAGCGTCAGCCGGTCCGCCATCTGTTGGGCGACGGCAATGACCCTGGCCTGATCCGGCGTGAGTTCGAGCGTGGCCGTGGTGCCGATAACGGTCTTCTGGCCATCCGGGCTTTCCTGGATCTGCTGGTCGACCGCCAGCACGCGAATGTTCGTCAGCACTTCCTCGGTCAGGTAACGCCCGTCATCGCCGCGGCGGACCATGATGACATCGACGCGATCGTTCGGCAGAACGAAACCGCCGGCGCCGGTTGCGACGGATATCTCCGTCGACACGGCCCGCTTGCCCGCGGGCAGGAGCGAGGACATGATGCGGTTGGAGGAGTCAGCGATCTTTTCGGCGCGGACCGGCTCGCCCTCGAACAGCGGCAGGCGGACGACCATGCCGCTCAGTTCGGTGATCGCCTCTGGTCGGACCGACTGCGTGATAAGACCGTCGACCACGCCATCCTGCGGCCAGGCCAGCCAGCGCAGGTTTTCATCGCTGAGGCGGCTGCCGACGGGCAGGTTTGCGGAGGAAACGAGAACACTGACGCTCGGCTGCCTCTCGATGACAGCTTCCGCGATCTGGGGTGCGCTCGTACCGGCCAGCCGCATGGCCAGCACGCCGGCAAGGCCAGCGGCTACGACGGCAACCGTCAAAATCAGGATACGAGCGGGCTTCATCACCATTCCTCGCGGGACTCAATCTGCCCGCAGAATGGCTGCCAATGGTGTAGGTAAGGTTAATGATATCGTTACGTAAATGGTTAACGATATGTTGGTCGCGTCACTTCTGGAGAAGGGCCAGGGCGCTCACCGCGATCGGTGAACTCCAGAAGGTCAGCATGCCGGCAATGCCGATGGCGACGCCGTAGGGAACCTTCTTCGATCCGAGGATCTGCGCGGGGACGATGTTTCCGATCATCACGAAGCGATCGGCCTGCGAACGGAGCAACATGACGATCAGCGTGACGATGCCGCCCCAGAGCGCCGTCTGGACGATGAATGCGCCGAGAGCGGCGCTGAATCCGAACCACACGGCCGACGCGGCGAGGAGCTTCACGTCGCCGCCGCCCATGATGTTGAGGGCGAAGAAGCCGAAGCAGACGGCGAGCACGACCGCACCGGCGGCGAAGCTCATGCTGATTTCAGCCCAGGGAAGGCCGGAAACCGGCGCGAGAACGGCAAAGGAAGCGATCAGGAAGATTGATACCCTGTTTGGGATCGTCATGGTGAAGAGGTCACTGACGGCCGCGATGAGCAGGCACATGGGCAGGACCAACAGGACTGCTGCAGAGCTCATATGTCCTCTCTCGCGGCGTGGCCGCCGCACCCTTCCCTATCGAAGAGGTTCAAACCGCTCCCAAGCGGAGCGGTCTGTATGTATCCCCAAAAAACCCGAGGGATTAGTAGGTCTTGTTGTTGGCATCCTGCATCTTGCCGGAGATCGACGTGAACGTGTCATTCAGCGTATTGCCGAGCGTGGTGGCGCCGGCGATCAGGGCAACGGAAATGAGGGCTGCGATCAGACCATATTCAATGGCGGTCGCACCAGATTCATCGCTCTTGAAGCGAGCAAAAAATTTCGACATTGGAACTCTCCTACGACACTGGGTGAATCAGCAAATCCCGACAACTTGTTTCCATTGTTCGGATGAGATCACCCTAGCGGCGGCCGATTGCGATCCGCTTAAAGAAGATCGTTAATTGCGTGATAATTTCCGATCCTCCTCCCGGCGCGATCGGGAATTCGATATTTCATTTAGAAACAATGGCTTGGTCACCATGTCGCTGATTTCGACCTCAGGGCGAGGTGTGGTATCGGGCTCTCGGGCTTCCCGCTTCCTGACGACCTTAAGCCTTCATTCACCACTGTGCCGCATTGTCGTCGTGGCAATATCCATCCAAAGGCTCGGAAATGTTCTCGTCGCACGCCATCCGTCTCTGCCTTGCGCTCGTCGTCATCGTCGGCTGCGCATGGCCGGCATCGGCCCAGGATGATGGCATTCTGCGCGTCTTTATGAATCACGCCCGGATCCTGCGCCTCGACCGGCCCGTCAGCAAGGTCATCGTCGGCAATGCCAGGGTCGCCGATGCAACCGTGGCCGACCCTACGACCATCGTCCTGACCGGGCGGAGCTTCGGGACCACCAACCTCGTCCTCCTCGACATCGACGGCAACGCAATCGCCGACGAGAGGGTGCTCGTATCGATCGACGAGGGGAACACCGTCCGCGTGTTCCGCCCGTCCGAACGTTCGGTACTTTCCTGCACGCCGATCTGCGAAGAACATGCGGAGTTTCCGCAAGGGGCACTCTAGCCCGACGGTGATAGAGCTTTGATGAAGAATGCAGCTTCTGCTGCAACCCTTTATCAATACTCCAGGCCTACCATCGCCCTGCGCCACAGCAGGTCGAGCGATCATGTGCCAGAACAATGACAAAGCCACTGGTGACGTGCCTCGTGCGCCCCGCAAATCGCTGGGAGCGCGCTTCGCCCGTTCGCGCGACGGCGCCGCGGCGATCGAATTCGCGTTGCTGGCTATTCCCTATTTCCTGATCGTCTTCGCGATCATCGAAACCTTCATCGCCTTCACGGGCGAGCAGCTGGTCTCCAACGCGGTCGACACGCTTTCCCGCCAGATGCGGACGGGGCAGATCACCGCGGCCAACACGACCAAAAAGGCCTTTCGCGACAAGTTCTGCGACGAGGTGTCCATCCTCATCAGATGCAGCGCGGAAGACAGCAGCAAACTGATCCTCGACGTCCGAAGCTTTTCCACGTTCGAGCATATTCCCAACGACATCCCGCGCAAGGGCGGCGCCCTCGATGCGACCGACACCTTCGCTCCCGGCGGCCCGACGAGCATCAACATGATGCGCGCCTACTACAAGTGGAGCGTCGTCACCGACCTCGTACGCCCCTACATTTCCGGTCTCAGGCCGGCGGACGGATCGCTTCCAAAAGAGTTCCTGATCGTTGCCACCGCTTCCTTCCGCACCGAGGACTACAAATGATGGGAAGGGCGAGACCGATCCGTGCTGCAGTTGACGCCTGGAACGCCGTTGTCGGGCTGTGGCGGGACCGCCGGGGCGCCGGCGCCGTCGAATTCGCGCTGATCGCGCCGCTGCTCCTGATGATCTACATAACCGTCTTCGAGCTGACGATCGGCCTCAGCGTCTCGAAGCGGATGGCCCGCGCTTCCGGGGCGATCGCCGACCTCGTGACCCAGCAACCCAGCGTCACCAAGAGCTCGCTCGCTGCCATGATCAATGTCGCGGAAAGCATCTTCGTGCCCTACGGCGCCTCGGATATCTCGCTCGACATAACAGGAATAAAGGTCGGGGCGACGAACTCGACCGTCGCCTGGTCGTGGAACGAGGCCGGAGGCAAGCCGCACGGCAAGGGAAGCGTCATCGACATTCCCGAGCAGATGAAAGTGCCCGACTCCTTCATCGTTCATGCGGAATTGTCGGTCCCGCACCGGCTCCTGATGTTCATGCCCGGATTGTTGCCGAGCGAAGTTCGCGACATCACCATCCGCCGCGATTTTTATTACCGTTCCCGCAACGGCACCGCCATCGAGTGCGGTGACTGTTGATCGGCGACCTCGCCCTTTGCCAAAGCAGGCGCTAAACTATATGTAGCCCGATGCGCGACTGCCCCCCGGCAGCGCGATCCTTCTTCCCGGGTGACCGATGGCGCGTGCCTTTCTCTTTGTTCTGGATTCCTTCGGCGTCGGCGGCGCCCGTGACGCCGCGGCCTACGGAGATCTCGGCTCCAATACGCTCGGCCACATCGCCGAATTCTGTGCTGCCGGCGCTGCCGATCGCGCCGGAGTGCGGACGGGGCCCCTGAAGCTCCCCAACATGTCGACGCTCGGCCTGCTTGAGATCGCCAGGCTGGCGAGCGGCGACTATCCGGCCGGCATGCCCCTTCCCGAGCGAACCTTCGGACTGCATGGTGCCGCCGAAGAGGTCTCTCGGGGCAAGGACACGCCCTCCGGCCACTGGGAGATTGCCGGCACGCCGGTGATGTTCGACTGGGGTTACTTCCCTTCCGAAGGAGACGCCTTTCCCCCCGAACTGGTTGAGGCAATCTGCAATGAGGGCGGCGTGCCCGGCATTCTCGGCAACTGCCACGCCTCCGGGACCGAGATCATCGCCCGTCTGGGCGAGGAGCACATCAGGACAGGCAAGCCGATCTGCTATACGTCGACCGACTCTGTCCTGCAGGTCGCCGCACACGAGGCCCATTTCGGCCTGGAGAGACTGATCGATCTCTGCAGGACGGTCCGGCGTCTCGTCGATCCGCTCAACATCGGCAGGGTCATCGCCCGCCCCTTTATCGGAGAATCCCCGTCGGACTTCGAGAGGACGGGAAACCGGCAGGACTTTTCGGTGCCGCCGCCGGAGCCGACCCTTCTCGACCGCCTTACCGAGGCCGGGCGCAAGGTCCACGCGATCGGCAAGATCGGCGACATCTTCGCCCATCAGGGCGTTTCACGAGTGGTCAAGGCCAACGGCAACGCCGCACTGATGGCCGCGACGCTGGAGACGATGGAAATTGCCGAAAGCGGCGACCTGATCTTCACCAATTTCGTGGACTTCGACCAGCTCTACGGACACCGGCGGGACGTCGCGGGCTATGCCGCCGCCCTGGAAGCCTTCGACCGTGCCCTGCCGGAAGTCCATCGGCGCCTCAGGGCGGGCGACATGGTGATCCTGACCGCCGATCACGGCTGCGATCCCACCTGGCGCGGGACGGATCATACGCGCGAGCGCGTGCCGATCATGGTCTTCGGCCCCGGCATCCGCTCCCGCGACATCGGCATCCGTCCGACTTACGCCGACATCGGGGAATCCATCGCGGCCCATCTCGGCATACCCGCCGGATCGCACGGATGGAGTTTCCTTTGACCCAGCATCTTCTGAAGGCGGAGATCCATTGCCATATCGAAGGGGCTGCACCACCGGCCCTTGCGGCCATCCAGGCGGAGAAATACGGCGTCGACACCAGCGGCTTCCTGCGCGATGGAGCCTACATCTGGAAAGACTTTTCCGAGTTCCTCGTCTGCTATGACCGTGTCGCGGCCCTCTTCAAGACCGATGAGGACTATGCGCTGCTGACCGAGAGCTACCTCACCGAACTGGCAGGCGTGAACACGATATACAGCGAGCTCATCGTCTCGCCCGATCACGGCGACCGGATCGGGCTTGGCGCCGACGCCTATCTCGCCGGCATCTGCGAAGGCATCCGCCGGGCCCGCGAGAATACCGGCATCGAAGCGCGCATCATCGTCACGGGCGAACGCCATTTCGGGCCGGAACGCGTCATCGCCGCCGCCGAATATGCGGCGCGCAACCGCACCCCTCTGGTGACGGGGTTCAACATGGCGGGCGAGGAGCGCATGGGGCGCGTCGCCGACTACGCCCGGGCGTTCGATATTGCGCGGGACGCCGGGCTTGGCCTCACGATCCACGCCGGCGAGGTATGCGGTCCTTCCAGCGTCATCGACGCGCTCGACATGGTCCGTCCCTCGCGGATCGGCCACGGGGTCCGAGCCGCTGAAGATGCGGAACTCGTCGCGCGTCTTCGCGATCTCGGCACGGTGCTGGAAGTGTGCCCGGGTTCCAACATTGCTCTGAACGTCTATCCCGATTTCGAGCGCCATCCGCTGCGAGAGCTTCACGAGGCGGGCGTCAGGGTCTGCCTGAACTCGGACGATCCGCCCTTCTTCGGTACCTCGCTCGCGCGGGAATACGAGGTCGCCCAGCGCGTGATGCGTTTCTCGGAGGCCGAGATAAATGCCATGACCCGGACAGCGATCGAGGCCGCCTTCGTCGACGAACCGACACGCCTCCGGCTTCTCTCGAGGTTGGCCGACGGCGCTTCAATTGCTCGACCACAGGCAAACGAGGCACAGGGGGTTGCGGTTTCCCGCCAACCGATAAAAGAAGAGACACATCAACAAACAGGAGAAGGCAGGTTCCGATGAACGGCGTCACTGTCATCGATCATCCGCTGGTGCAGCACAAGCTGACGATCATGCGCAAGAAGGAAACATCCACGGCGGGCTTCCGGCGTCTGTTGCGCGAGATCTCCACCCTGCTCTGCTACGAGGTCACCCGCGATCTCGAACTGACGATGGAAACCATCGAAACCCCGCTGCAGACAATGGATTCCCCCGTCCTTGAGGGAAAGAAACTCGTCTTTGCATCGATCCTGCGTGCCGGGAACGGCCTGCTCGAGGGGATGCTGGAACTGGTTCCGTCCGCACGGGTCTCGCATATCGGCGTCTATCGGGATCACAAGACGCTGCAGGCGGTCGAGTATTTCTTCAAGGCCCCGGAAGACATTGCGGAACGGCTCATCATCGTCGTCGACCCGATGCTGGCGACCGGCAACTCGGCGATCGCGGCGATCGACAAGCTGAAGGAACGCGGTGCCCACAACATCCGCTTCCTGTGTCTGCTGGCCGCGCCGGAAGGGCTCGAGAGCTTCCGCAAGCATCATCCCGACGTGCCGGTCTACACGGCGTCCATCGACAGCCGCCTCAACGAGAACGGCTATATCGTTCCCGGCCTCGGTGACGCCGGCGACCGGATGTACGGGACGAAATAGGACGATCTTCTCGCTCCGCAGTGGTCAGGCGATCCGATCGAGGACGACAGGGGTCGCTTGCGGCGCCACGTCCGAAATCCGGTAGGCCCGGATGACCGCGGCCGCGGCGCTTTGTGCCTGTGCCTCGCTGTTTGCGTGCACGAAGGCGATCGGGTCCCCCCTCGACAGCTTAGCCCCGAGCGGCAGGATGCAATCGATCCCGACGGCGTGATCGATCGGGTCCTGTGGGCGCTTGCGTCCGCCGCCGAGTTCGACGACGGCGAGCCCGATGTCGCGTGTCGCACAGGCGGCGAGCCATCCGTCGTCCGGTGCCGGGACCGGGATGATGACCGCAGCCTTCCGCAGGTAGCGGTCCGGGCTCTCCACGAAATCCGAAGGCCCTCCAAGCGCGTGGACCATGCGGGCGAAGACTTCCAGGGCCCTGCCACCGTCGAGGGCATTGATAGCGGCCGCCCGCGCCTCGTCCGCACCCTCGCAGAGGCCCGCCTGCATGAGCATCTCTACCGCGAGAGCGATTACAACGTCGTGCAGCCGGGTGCCGTTCTTTCCTCCCATGAGGAATTCGAGAGCGTTCCCGACCTCGACGGCATTGCCGGCGGCATCGGCAAGCGGCTGGTTCATGTCGGTGAGCAGCGCGCTGGTGCGAACCCCCGCTCCGTTCGCGACGTCCACCAGGGAGCGGGCGAGCGCCGCCGCCTGCGCGGGATCCTCCATGAACGCGCCGCTGCCCACCTTCACGTCGAGAACGAGCGTCTGAAGTCCGGCGGCGAGTTTCTTCGACAGTATGGAGGCGGTAATCAGGGGCACGGATTCCACGGTCGCCGTGACGCCGCGGATCGCGTAAAGCCGCCGATCCGCCGGGGCCAGATCGCCGGTCTGGCCGATGATTGCGCAACCGACCTCGGAAACGACCCGGCGAAGCAGGTCGGGATCCGGCGTGACATCGTAGCCGGGGATCGACTGGAGCTTGTCCAGCGTGCCGCCGGTGTGGCCAAGGCCTCTTCCGGAGATCATCGGCACCGCAAGGCCACAGGCGGCAGCGATTGGCGCAAGCATGAGCGAGACATTGTCTCCTACACCGCCGGTCGAGTGCTTGTCGGAAACGGGACGGGAGATGCCGGGCCAGTCCATGACATCGCCGGAATCGCGCATGGCAAGCGTCAGCGCGACCGTTTCCTCGCGGGACATGCCCTGGAAGAATACCGCCATGGCGAAGGCGGCCGCCTGCCCCTCGGTGATCTCCCCGCGGGTCAGTCCTTCGACGAAGGCGGCGATATCCCCGGGAGCGAGTTCCTGCCCGTCGCGCTTCCGGCGGATGATCTCCTGCGGGATCATGCCGTCAGTAGACCGTCGCCGCACGCGGCGGCGCCGTCCCGCTCAGCACTGCCAGAATATCGTCGAGAAGGCCGGATGCGCCGAACCGGAAGGTCGACGGCATGATCCAGTCCGGCCCCATGATGGTCTCGGCAAGCCGCAGGTAGAGGTCCGCATCCGAAACCGTGGCGATGCCCCCCGCCGGCTTGAAGCCGACACGCTTCTTCGACGCACGAATGGCGCGAAGCATGATATCGGCCGCCTCGAGCGTTGCATTGACGGGCACCTTGCCGGTCGAGGTCTTGATGAAGTCGGCGCCTGCCGCGATCGCCAGTTCGGACGCCCGGGTGATGAGGGCGCTGTTCTTCAGTTCACCCGTTTCGATGATCACCTTGAGGCAGGCCCCCGGGCAGGCTTCGCGTACCGCCCTGACCATCTCGGTCGTCGCCGCTTCATCCCCCTCGATCAGGCGCCGGTAGGGAATGACGAGGTCGATCTCGTCTGCGCCATCTGCGATCGCCTGCCGCGTTTCCTCCACCGCTTCGGCAACCGAAAGGTCGCCCGAAGGAAAGTTGACGACGGTCGCGATCCGTACCGGATGCCCGTCCCCGAGGAGCTTCCTTGCCTGGGCCACGAACCGCGGCCAGATGCAGATCGCCGCCGCGGAGCCGTAGGGAGTCTGCGCCCGCCGGCACAATGTCTCGATCGCAGCCGCATCGCAATCGTCGCGAAGATTGGTGAGGTCGAGCAGAGAAAGGGCGCAACTGGCCGCTTCCCGCGGAGTCTTCATCTCCATGGCTGATACCTCCTCGTAAGGCTTCATCATCGGCGTTCAAACGATTTAACGCAACCCGCCGAATCTCGCATTCGGGGGCCGAGGGGATGGATGCGGACCGAATGGCCTGAAATCACTGGCCTTTTTCCATCAGCATTTCCTGAAGGATGGCGGCGAGGTGGCGACCGCCCACGGGGGCCATTTCCTTTGTCTCCTCGTGGCTGAGTTCACCCCCGGTCATGCCGGCGCCGAAGTTCGTGATGACCGAAGCCGCCGCCACCCGCAGTCCGAAGAAGCGCGCCAGGATCACCTCCGGAACGGTCGACATGCCGACGGCATCCGCGCCGAGCGTCCGCGCCATCCGGATCTCGGCGGGCGTCTCGAAGCTCGGACCGGAAAACCACATGTAGACACCGGTGAACAGCGGGATGCCGCAGCGTATCGCCGCGTTGCGCATGTCGGTCGCCAGTTCGGGGTCGTAGGCGCTGGTCATTCCGACGAAACGCCCATCGCCCTCCTCGCCGATCAGCGGGTTCATGCCCGAATAGTTGATGTGGTCGGTAATCTGCATCACCGAACCGGGCGGCATGTCCTGGCGGACTGAACCGGCGGAGTTTGTAAGCACGAGGGACTGGACGCCAAGCCCCTTCAGGACCGCGATCGGGAAGCGCATGGCGCGAGGGTCGCCCTTCTCGTAATAGTGCGCCCGTCCGGAGAGCATGATCACCGGCTCCCTTCCGAGATACCCCGCCACCAGCTCTCCCGCATGCCCGGTAACGCCGCTCGCCGGAAATCCGGGAAGATCGCCATAGGGGACGCGGACGGCCTCGGTGACGTTATCGACAAGCGAGCCGAGGCCGGACCCGAGCACGATGGCACATCGCGGCATCAACCCGTTCAGCCGGTCGACGAGGACATCGACGACCTCCCTCATCCGATGACGTCCGTCTCGAAGGCATAGGGCAGGAGTTCAGCCATCGTGACCGTCTTCTGGACCCCCTGATCGTCGCAGAGGTAGACCCGCGTGTCGGCGGAGGCAAATTCGGAAATCTTCTGTCGGCAGCCGCCGCAGGGGGTGCAGAGCGGCAGCTTCTCGGCGATCACGGCAAGTTCCCTGATCTGCCGCCCACCGCCCATGATCATGGCGCCGATTGCCGTGGGCTCCGCGCACCAGCCCTGAGGGAAGGACAGGTTCTCGATATTGGCGCCGAGGTAGACATTGCCGTCGTCGGCCCGGATCGCGGCTCCCACGGGGAACTTCGAATAGGGCGAATGGGACTTTTCCATCGCGGAACGGGCAGCTTCGAACAGCTCGTGCGACATGGATTCAGCGCTCCTTTACATAGGGGACACCACCCGCCTTCGGCGCACGGGCGACGCCGATGAAGCCGGCAAGGAGGATGATGGTGAGGATATAGGGCAGCGCCTGGAATATCTGGACGGGCACTTCGCCGATGACCGGCAGGGACTTGCCCTGCATGAAGTTCGCGACCGCGTCGAGGAAGCCGAAGAGAAGGCAGGCGAACATCACCGGCACCGGCCGCCATTTGGCGAAGATCAGGGCGGCGAGCGCGATATAGCCCTTGCCGGCCGACATGTTGTTGATGAAGGCGGCGGACTGGGCGATCGCGAGGTAGGTTCCCGCAAAGCCGCACAGGAACCCCGCCACGATGACGGCGCGATAGCGCATCCACGCAACGGAGATGCCGGCGGTGTCGACGGCGCCCGGGTTTTCCCCCACGGCGCGCAGCCTCAGCCCGAAACGGGTCCGGAACAGGACCCACCAGGCAAGCGGAACCGCCGCGAAGGCCATGTAGGTCAGGATGTTGTTTCCGGAAATGACGTTGGCGTAGAGCGGGCCGATGATCGGCACTTCGCGCATGGCATCGGCACCGGGAAGGATGATCGGCGCAAAGCGGGCGTCGCCCGAAACCTGCGGCGTGCGCCCACCCTGGCCGAACCAAGCCTGGCCAAGCACGACGGTCAGGCCCATGGCCACGAAGTTGAGCGCGACGCCCGAGACGATCTGGTTGCCGCGGTTGGTGATCGACGCAAAACCATGCACCAGCGAGAATGCGATCGATACGCCGATCCCGGCGAGAAGGCCGAGCCAGGCCGAACCGGTGACATAAGCGGCGACCGCCGATGCGAAGGCCGCGGCCAGCATCTTGCCCTCGAGCCCGATGTCGAAAATCCCGGCGCGTTCGGAGAAAAGCCCCGCAAGCGCGGTGAAGAGCAGCGGGATCGACAGGCGGATGGTCGAGCCGAGGATGCTGACGAAGATGTCGAAATAGTCCATCGCTTCCTCCTCAGGCTTTCGCGAACTTCTGGTAGACGCGCACGACGGCGGGTCGCAACATGTATTCGAGCGCGCCGGCAAACAGGATCACAAGACCCTGGATGACGACGATCATGTCGCGGGTGATGGTCGGCATCTCGAAGGACAAGTCTGCGCCGCCCTGGTAGAGGATGCCGAAGAGGATCGCCGCAAGGATGATCCCGACCGGATGACTTCGCCCCATGAGCGATACGGCGATCCCCACGAATCCGGCGCCGGCGACGAATTCCACCTGCAGGCGGGCGGCGGCGCCGTTGACGGCGTTCAGCGCCATCATGCCGGCCAGCGCTCCGGAGATCAGCATGGCGATGATCACGGTCCGGGTATAGGGAACACCCGCATAGATCGCGGCGGAGGGGCTGATGCCGAGCGTGCGCATCTCGTAGCCGAGCTTGGTGCGCCAGATCAGCAGCCACACGAGGTAGCACATCACAAGCGCGATCAGGAACGACACGTTGAACGGCGCGGGCCCGAGCTTCAGCCCGAACAGCGCCATCAGCCAGTCGAGCCTGGGAAGCTGCCCGCCCTCCAGGAAGGTCCGGGTCTCCGGCGCCATCTTGCCGGGCACGATCAGGACGTTGACCAGAAGATAGACCATCAGCGCGGCGGCGATGAAATTGAACATGATCGTGGTGATGACGATGTGGCTGCCGCGCCTGGCCTGCAGCCAGGCCGGAATGAAGGCCCAGGCCGCACCGAAGAGCGCGGCGCCGGCCATCGCGAACGGCATCGTCACGTACCACGGCACGTAATGGTCGAGGGCGAGCGCCGCGAGCGCCGCGCCAAGTCCGCCGACATAGGCCTGCCCTTCAGAACCGATGTTGAAGAGGCCCGCATGGAAGGCGACGGCGACCGAGAGGCCGGTAAAGATGAAGCTCGTGGCATAGAAGAGCGTGAAACCGATCGCGTCTCCCCGGCCGAGCGAGCCCTGGATGAGGAACTTGAGCGCCTGCCAGGGGCTTTCGCCGATCCACCAGACGACGAGACCGGAAAAGAAGAAGGCAAGCAGCAGGTTGAGCAGGGGGATCACCCCATAGCTGATCCAGTTGGGAAGCGGCACGGATGCTGTCGTCATTTGGGCCTCACGCCGCGATACCGGCCATCATCAGGCCAAGCGTCTGTTCGTCCGCCTTGCCGGTCTTCTCGCCGACGACGCGGCCGGCGAACATCACGAGGATACGGTCCGAAAGCGAACGGATCTCGTCAAGCTCGACGGAGACCAGGAGCACTGCCTTGCCTGCATCGCGCGTTTCTATGATGCGGCGGTGTATGAATTCAATGGCGCCGACATCCACGCCGCGCGTCGGCTGGCCGACGATGAGCAGCTTCGGGTCCCGCTCGATCTCACGGGCGACGACGATCTTCTGCTGGTTGCCGCCGGAAAAGTTGGCCGTCTTGAGGCGCGGATTCGGAGGGCGGATGTCGTATTTCGCGATCTTGTCCTCGGCATCCTTCCGGATCGCATCGAGGTCGAGCAAGGCCCCGCGACCGTATCTCGGATCACGGTGGTAGCCGAGGATAGAGTTCTCGTATTCCTCGAATTTCAGGACCAGTCCCATGTGATGCCGGTCTTCCGGGATGTGGGCAAGCCCGAGTTCGCGACGCCGGGCAGCGTCGAGGCCCGCCAGCGGCTGGCCGTCCATGATGATCTCGCCCGATGCGGGCTTGCGTATCCCGGCGATCGCCTCCAGCAGTTCCGACTGCCCGTTGCCGGCGACGCCCGCAATGCCAACGATCTCCCCTGCCCGAACGTCGAAGGAAACATTGTCGACCATGGTGACGCCACGGGAATCCTTGACGGTCAGGTTGCGGACCGACAGCAGTACCTTCCCGGGATGCGCCTCTCCCTTTTCCAGGTGAAGGAGGACGTGGCGGCCCACCATCAATTCCGCCAGTTCCGTCACCGTCGTCTCCGCCGTCTTGCGGGTGGCGACCATCTCGCCACGGCGCATGACCGAAACCGAGTCGGTGATCGCCATGATCTCCCGCAGCTTGTGGGTAATCAGGATGATCGTCTTTCCCTGTTCGCGCAGGACCCGCAGGATATTGAAGAGGTGGTCGGCCTCGGCCGGCGTCAGGACGCCGGTGGGCTCGTCGAGGATGAGGATATCGGCACCGCGATGGAGCGCCTTCAGGATCTCGACGCGCTGCTGCGCTCCGACCGGAAGCTCCTCGACGATGGCGTCCGGATCGACCTCCAGCCCGTACTCCCTTTCCAGGCGCTCGAGTTCTGCCCTCGCCTTCTCGGAAGACCGGGCGAGCAGCGGGCCACCCTCCACGCCGAGCATGACGTTCTCCAGGACGGTGAAATTCTCGACGAGCATGAAATGCTGGTGAACCATGCCGATGCCGGCGGCAATCGCCGCCTGGCTGTCGCGGATCATGACGGGCTTGCCGGAAATGCGGATCTCGCCGCGGTCGGCCTGGTAGAAGCCGTAGAGGATCGACATCAGCGTGGACTTGCCGGCGCCGTTCTCGCCGATAATCCCGTGAATCGTGCCCTTGGCGATCTCGAGGTTGATATTCCTGTTGGCATGAACGGGGCCGAAGCTCTTGTCGATGCCCACAAGTTCAATCGCCGGTACGGCTGAAGGGTCCAGGCTCAAGCGTCGCCTCTCAAATCGCGTATTTGGCCGGGCGCCGGCGGCACTGCCGCAGGCGCCCTCCGTTCGATCAGTTCGGGCAGGAATTGTCCGACATGTAATCGTGAACCTTGACGGTTCCGGCAATGATGTCGGCCTTGGCCTTTTCAACGGCCTCGGACATTTCCGGGGTGATGAGCGCCTTGTTGTTCTCGTCGACCGCGTAGGTGACGCCATCTTCCTTGACGCCGCGCGCCTGCACGCCGGCGGTGAACTTGTCGTCCTGGGTATCCTTGAAGGCGTCGTGGACGGCGAGGTCAACGCGCTTGACCATCGAGGTCAGCACCTTGCCCGGATGCAGGTGGTTCTGGTTGGAGTCCACGCCGATGCCGAGCTTGCCGTTGTCGGCGGCCGTCTGCAGGACGCCGAGGCCGCTCGCGCCGGCTGCCGCGTAGATGACATCCGCACCCTGGTCGATCTGGTTCTTGGTGAGTTCGCCGGCGCGGACCGGGTCATTCCAGGCCGCACCGGTGGTGCCGACCATGTTCTGGAAGACCGTCGCGTCGGGCTTTGCCGCCTTCACGCCCTGGACATAGCCGCAGCCGAACTTGCGGATCAGCGGAATATCCATGCCGCCGACGAAGCCGACCTTTCCGGTCTGCGAGGCCATGCCGGCGAGGAGACCCGCGAGATAGGAGCCTTCCTCTTCCTTGTAGACGACGGAGCGGACGTTGGGCAGGTCGACAACGGAGTCGACGATCACGAACTTGGTGTCAGGAAACTCGGCTGCGACCTTTTCCATGGCCGAGGTCCATGCGAAGGAAACCGCGACGACCGGGTTGAAGCCGCGGCTCGCGAAATTGCGGATCGCCTGCTCGCCCTGCGTATCGCTGGTGGGCTCGAAATCCCGGTACTCGACCCCCGTTTCCTTCTTGAACTGCTCGGCGCCATTGTACGCCGCTTCGTTGAAGGACTTGTCGAACTTGCCGCCGGTTCCGTATACCAAGGCCGGCTTGATTTCCGCTGCCAGCGCGGTTGCCGACATTGCTGCAGCGGCCATGAGGGTCAAAAGGGTTTTCTTCATCGTTCAGCCCTGTTCTAGATGTTTGTTCGCTGGGTGCCACCCGCAGGCCGATCGGCGGCAAATCTGCGGCAACCGGTCTTCCCCTACCGCAGACTGGCTTCTCGCACTTTTGCATGTGCGATGGAAAAATTCACCCGGTTTTTTTCCTTTGGTAAAATTCCGATGCCGGCCGCTCCATGGAACCAGGATGCCGCGAACTGCAGGCTCGGGGCATCCTTTCAGGTATCGCTCAATGCAATCGGAAGCTAGCCGATCGGGCAGCTCACCCCGGTGCCGCGCAGACCGCAATAGCCGCCCGGATTCTTGGCGAGGTACTGCTGATGGTAATCCTCGGCATAGTAGTAGACGTCGAGCGGCGCGATCTCCGTCGTGATCCGCGCGTTCTTGCCCGCTGCATCGAGCGCTGCCTGAAAGGCCGCCATCGCCTCGGCCGCTTCCGCTGCCTGTTCCGGCGTGGTCGTATAGATCGCCGAACGGTAGGTGGTGCCAATGTCGTTGCCCTGGCGCATGCCCTGCGTCGGATCGTGCTCCTCGAAGAAGGTCTTCAGCAGGGTGCGATAGGTGACGACGGACGGGTCGAACACGACCTTGACGATCTCCGCGTGGCCGGTAAGCCCGGTGGTCGTTTCGTGGTAGGTCGGATGCGGGGTGATCCCGCCGGCATAACCGACCGAGGTCACGTAGACGCCGGGAATGTTCCAGAACAGCCGCTCGGCGCCCCAGAAGCACCCCATGCCGAAATAGGCGATTTCCATGCCGGCCGGAAAGGGCTCATGCAGGGAGTGGCCATTGACGAAGTGACGGTCCGACGTCGGGATCGGTTGATCCCGACCCGCAAGCGCCGTCTCGGCCGTCGGCATGGCTGTCTTCTTGTTGAACATGTCGGTCACGAACATCATCGCCTCCTGGCGTGCGAGGAAATGCCTGCCTCGGTATCCGGATGCTCGATCAGGCCGAGAACCGACCGGCAAATCGCGGACGCCTGTAGCCGATCATCCAGAACAGCAGGGCAAGCACGAGGAATACGGCAAAGGCAGGCTGCGCCAGAACCGGCGCCACGGCCCACCGCCATGCATCGGCATGGATATAGTGCGCGGCGGCGGCCTCCGCCATAGCAAGGCTCACCACGTCCAGGTTCTGCCAGTGATTTCCGAGCGACGTCATCACCACCGAGGAGGAGGCGACCGACTGGATGGAATCAAGCGTGCCCACGAGGATCGCCGCGACAAGCGCCAAGAGGCTGAGAAGGCGAAAGACGCTGCGTATCAAGGGCCGGCTCCTGACCTCGCAATCCGCAACGGCGGGGACAATCGGTTGCGTCAAGCGATAACGCGCGCAGGCTTGCCGCGCAACAGGCAGCACGCCTGCGGCCGCCAGGAAACGCCTTATGACAGGTGCGTGCAAATTCCGGTTGATCGACGCGAAATCCTCGTTATATATCGCGCCCGACCGCTGCTTCGCGTCCGCGCATGCAGCCCTTACTCCAAGGACAGGTGGCCGAGTGGTTGAAGGCGCACGCCTGGAACGCGTGTATACGGGAAACCGTATCGAGGGTTCGAATCCCTCTCTGTCCGCCATTCCCTCGGCTGTCCGACCCGGATACATAGGTAACGGTTTGTACCTAAGACATGGGTGACAACCTCGTGCCGAACGGGTTGTCGATGGTTTGCAACGTTCTCTGCTCGAGATCGATATATCCCAGATCATAGTGCATGAAGCTGACGATCCTGGCCCGACATTTCGTCATCAGGCTGACGCTGCCCGCGTTTTCGGGATTCGCCGAGAAACGCTGTTCACAGGCAGGGCCGATGAGGCCTTGGCGAGATCTTCCCGCACAAGGCGCTGCCGATCAAAACGTCTTCGCGAGATCCTCTCCGCCTGCTGTCGCATCGAATAGCTTCGAGCGCCGTGACTAGGTCCGCGCAAGGAAAGGCCTGCATAGAGGGCGGAACCGATGAGCGGTTCCAGCAAGGACAATGAAATGTCACAAGACCTCGACCTTCCAGGCACCCTTTCCGAACAGACCCTGGCGCTCTTCCTTGAAGAGAACGACCTCGACGCGGTAACCGATGTGCTCGTCGACGCACTGGAAGAGGCGCTTTCGATCCTGCACAACGAGATCCGGGGCGAAATCCTGCACTAAAGAACTCACTGCGGCTCGCTCGCAAAGCATGACGCCCGTTTATCAACGGTTACAGAAAATGGGGAACAAGCTTTCTCTCTGGGGGTTCTTCTGCGCGGAAGGGCAACAAAAGGAGAAAGACATGAAAAAGATCCTCATTGTTTCCGGCGCGATCCTCGCAGCCACTTTCGCGACCGGCGCATCCGCCCAGGAGGGAACCGCAACCGGAGCAGCCGGTGGCGCAGTAACCGGCGCGATCGTCGGCGGTCCGATCGGTGCAGCGGTCGGCGGTATTGCCGGCGCCGCGCTCGGCACCGCGATCGACCCGCCTCCGCAGGAAGTCGTCCGCTACGTTGAAACCCAGCCGGTTCCGTCCAGCCGCGTCGTCGTCGAGGAGGAAATTGTCGTCGGCAAGCCGTTGCCCGAAACGGTCGTTCTAACGCCCGTGCCGGAGTACGACACCTACTCCTACGCTGTCGTCAACGAGCAGCGCGTGATCGTCGACCCACAGACCCGCAAGGTGGTGCAGGTGATCCGCTAATCCGGCAGAGCTTCATTCTGTTTCAGGGCCCCGCCACCGGCGGGGCTTTTCCGTTCCTACACGAGCACGGCCTGCTCGACGCGGTCTTCGGTCCCGAAGACGCGAAGGTAGCGTTCCACCACGGCGGGATCGCCTGTCGCCTTCCGGGGGTTGTCGGAAAGCTTGACGGCCGGCCGGCCGTTCGCGTCGCTCACCTTGCAGACGAGCGAGATCGGCTTCAGGCTCTCCACGTTGCGGGGCGCGCAACCGGCGAAATCGTTGGTGAGGTTGGTGCCCCAGCCGAAGCTCATCCGGACCCGACCCTCGAAATGACGGTAGGTATCGATGATCGCATCTACATCGAGGCCGTCCGAGAAGATCAGAAGCTTGCTCTTCGGGTCCCGCCCCATTCGGCGCCACCAGTCGATGATCTTCTCGCCGCCCTCGATGGGTGGCGCGCTGTCCGGACGGAAGCCCGTCCAGTCCGCCACCCATTCGGGTGCATCACGCAGGAAGGCAGCGGTGCCGAAGGCATCCGGCAGGACGATGAGAAGGTTCCCGCCGTAAAGCCGGTTCCAATCCTTCAGGACCTTGTAGGGTGCCGCCCGCAGTTCCTCGTCGGTGTTTGCCAGCGCCGCCATGACCATGGGAAGCTCGTGCGCATTGGTCCCCACCGCCTCGAGATCGGAATCCATCGCGAGCAGCACGTTGCTGGTGCCGGTGAATGCCGGGCCGATGCCTTCCTTGAGGGCCTCCACGCACCAGCGCTGCCAGAGGAAGCTGTGGCGCCGGCGGGTGCCGAAATCGGAAATTCGCAGGCCGGGAAGCGCCCGCAGGCGCTCGACCTTTTCCCACATCTTCGCCTTTGCCCGTGCATACAGCACGTCGAGGACAAAGGGACCCATGTGGCGCATGGCTGCGCGGGAGCGCAGTTCGTTGATGATGGCGAGCGCCGGAATTTCCCACATCGTGGTTTCCATCCAGCGACCGTGGAAGTTCAGCTCGTACTGGCCGTCGCGCTTCGACAGTTCGTATTCCGGCAGCTGGTAGGTGGCGAGCCAGTTCAGGAACTCCGGCTCGAATATCTGCTTGCGGCCGTAGAAGGTGTTACCCGCAAGCCAGATCATCTCCTTCTTCGACAGGTGAAGGGCACGGGCATGATCCAGCTGCTCGCGCAGTTCCCCCTCGTCGATCTCGTCCGCCAGACGTACCGAGGTCGTGCGGTTGATGAGGGAGAATGTCGCCTCGACGTCCGGATAGAGCTTCCAGATCATCTGCAGCATGAGGAGCTTGTAGAAGTCCGTATCGATCAGGCTGCGGATGATCGGGTCGAGCTTCCAGGTGTGGTTGTAAACCCGGGTCGCGATATCGGTCTTCGTCATGCCTGTGCTGCCTTGGCCAGAGAGGGCCGGCTCGTCTCAATCGGAACGAAGGCAAATCGGAAAACCGCCTCCCGGTCGCAAGACTTAGGCAAAAAAGACCGGCAAGTCCACACGGCAATTCGGCCGCGGCGAACCGCGACCGATGTCGAAGCGGGTCTCAGTCGGCCGGCGCACCGGCTGCGGGAGGCGCCTGGGCCGGATCGGCCGATGGCTGCGCATCCCGACCGGGCGATACGGTATCCGCCGCGGGCGGTGTCGCGGTCTGCTCTGCAGGCGGTTCGGTGGATTGCCCCCACATCTCGGCAACACCCCATGCGATCAGGGCAAGCACCAGGCCCGCGATCAGCACCTTCAGGACCGGGAAGCCTTCCCGCCCCTGACGCGCCTCCGTGGCGCTCAAGGGTTGCTCCGCGGGCGTGCCGGCCGGGCCGGTCTGTCGGCGGGCGGGATCGGGATCGTTCGGATCGAAATGCGTGTTCATCGGGTTGCTCCTCTGCACGGCCGATTCGGCCGGTGGCGTGGCAGGGGAACGATTGGCGCGCCGCGAGGTTCCGCCGGGTCAATAGCCGCTGGCGCGGTCCACGACGTGCTGCAGGGGCAGCCCCGCCTCGAAACGGTCGATCTGGCGCTCGACGTGGCGGAAGAGGGCCGCTACGTCGCTCGCGGAGGCCGCGTGCGGCGTGACGATGACATTGTCCGTATCCCAGAACGCGCTCTCGGCCGGCAGGGGCTCGACCTCGAAGACATCCAGTGAGGCGCCGACGAGCGTCCCGTCCTTCAGGGCTTCCAGGAGGTCTGTCTCCACCTGGCTTCCGCCCCGCCCGGCATTGACGAAGACCGGTCCGCCGAGCGCGCCATCGCGGCGAAGCCTGCGGAAAAGGTTCCCGTCGAAGATTGCGCGGGTATCCGGCGTCAGCGGGAGGAGGCCCACCAGGATATCGGTTCTCGAGAGGAACTGATCCAGACCGACCGAGTCGAAGGTTTCTATGCCCTCGATCTCCTTCCTGGTCCGCGACCATCCGAGGACGTTGAAGCCCATCACCTTCAGCTTTGCCGCGGCGTCCCGCCCGAGCGTACCCAAGCCCATGATGCCGACCGTGACGTCCTTCGCCTCCGGCTGCGGCAGTTCGCGCCACAGATGCTCCCGCTGCTGGCCCAGATAGGCCGGCACCTGCCGCAGGTGGCTGAGGCACTGGAGCACGACCCACTCGCTCATGCGGGTCGTCAAGCTTTCATCGACAAAACGGACGATAGGAGACGCCGGCAGGTCGCCAAGAGCGAGGATGTGATCCACGCCGGCGCCGCCGGAGAACAGAACCTCGAGATCGGGTGCGCGCAGGAACAGGTCGCGATCAGGCTTCCATATGACAGCGTAGCGGGCCGAGGAAATATCCCGGTCCTTGTCGGCGGCCAGCATCACCTCGCGTCCCTCGAATGCGCCGGCAAGCGCCCGCTCGACGTCACGGCGCTGGAATTTCAGGTCTATGACGATCGAAGGCTTGGAGGAGGTCATGGGGGTTTCCGTCGCGCTACTGGCTGATGGCAGCCGAATCGACCGCCGTGAGATCGAATGCGGCGGCCATCAGCGCCCTTGTATAGTCCTGCTCCGGCGCGTGGAATATCCGTTCCGCCGGCCCTTCCTCGACCACCTTTCCACCGCGCATGACGATGACATGGTTGGCCAGCGCCTTCACGACCTTCAGATCGTGGCTGATGAAGAGATAGGCGAGGTCGTGCTTCTTCTGCAGGTCGCGCAGGAGGTCGACGACCTGGGCCTGCACCGTCATGTCGAGCGCCGACGTCGGCTCGTCGAGCATCACGAAACGCGGCTTCAGCACCATGGCCCGCGCAATGGCGATGCGCTGGCGCTGGCCGCCGGAGAACTCGTGCGGATAGCGCCAGCGCGTCTCGGGATCGAGACCGACCTCCGCAAGCGCCCAGCGCACCCGTTCGTCGCGCTCGTCCGGCGAGAGCGACGGCTCATGAACCCTGAGCCCCTCCGCGATGATTTCCCCCACCGACATTCGCGGGCTCAGCGAGCCGTAGGGATCCTGGAACACGACCTGGAGGCGGTCGCGAAGCGGCCGCATCTGCTTGTAGGAGTAGCTGCCGATGTCGTTGCCGATGAAGGCTATCCGGCCTTCCGAGGAGATCAGGCGCGCCAGCGCCAGCCCGAGCGTGGTCTTGCCGGAGCCGGATTCGCCGACGACGCCCAGCGTTTCGCCGGCCCGCAGCGACAGGCTCACGCCGTCCACGGCTTTCACGTGATCCACCACGCGACGCATCAGACCCGCCTTGATGGGGAACCAGACGCGAATATCCTGTCCTTCCATCACGACCGGCTTGGAGGGGTCCGCCACCGGCGGCTCGCCCCGCGGTTCGGAAGCCAGGAGGTGGCGGGTGTATTCGTGCTGCGGATTGAGGAAGACGTCCTCGACATTGCCGCTTTCGACGATCCGTCCCCCGGTCATAACGCAGACCCGGTCCGCGAACTTCCGGACAATGCCGAGATCGTGGGTGATGAAGAGCATGGACATGCCGTGCTCGCCCTTCAGCCGGCGCAACAGTTCGAGGATCTGGGCCTGGACGGTGACGTCGAGCGCCGTCGTCGGCTCATCGGCCACCAGGAGCTTCGGACGGTTTGCCAGCGCCATGGCGATCATTACGCGTTGCCGCTGGCCACCCGAGAGCTGGTGCGGATAGGCCTGCAGGCGCTTCTCGGGTTCGCGGATGCCGACCTGGTTCAGCAGTTCCAGGATGCGCGTGCGCGCCGCCTGACCGGTGATCCCCTGATGGAGATCGAGGATCTCGCCGATCTGCTTCTCGATCGTATGGAGCGGATTGAGCGAGGTCATCGGCTCCTGGAAGATCATCGTGATGTCGTTGCCGCGAACCTGCCTCAACACCGGATCGGAGGCTTTCAGCAGGTCCTGTCCGCCGAAGAATATCTCGCCGGAGGGGTGGCTTGCGGCGGGATAGGGAAGCAGCCGCAGGATGGAGTTGGCGGTGACCGACTTGCCGGAGCCCGACTCGCCGACAAGTGCCACGACTTCCCCCGGCATGATGTCGAAGGATACGCCGTCCACGGCGCGCGTGGTTTCCTTGCCCTGGTGAAAGGCAACCGACAGGTTCCGGACGGAAAGCAGAGGCTCGTTCATCGGTTCACCGGAAGGTTTTTCGCGGGTCGAAGGCATCGCGGATCGCCTCGCCGACGAAGATCAGCAGCGACAGCATGATCGACATGGTGAAGAAGGCGGTCAGCCCGAGCCACGGGGCCTGCAGGTTGTTCTTGCCCTGTGCGATCATCTCACCGAGGGACGGCGAGCCGGGCGGCATGCCGAACCCGAGGAAGTCCAGCGAGGTCAAAGTGGCGATCGAGCCAGACAGGATGAAGGGCAGGAACGTCAGGGTGGCGACCATGGCATTGGGCAGGAGGTGTCGGAAGATGATCGTGCCGTTGCCGACACCGAGCGCGCGCGCCGCATTCACGTATTCGAAGTTCCGCGCCCTGAGGAATTCGGCGCGGACGATCCCGACGAAGCCTACCCAGGAGAACAGCAGCATGATGCCGAGCAGGACGAAGAAGCCCGGCGGCAGGATCGCCGCGATGATCAACAGGATGTAGAGGACCGGCATCGACGACCAGATCTCGATGAAGCGCTGGAACAGGAGATCCGTCCAGCCGCCGAAATAGCCCTGTACGGCACCCGCGGTCACGCCGATCACGGCCGAGGCAATGGTGAGTATCAGCCCGAAAAGAACCGAGACGCGGAAGCCGTAGATGATGCGGGCCGCAACGTCCCGCGCCTGGTCGTCCGTACCGAGCCAGTTGAGATTTCCGAGGACGCAGGCGGGGTCCTCCGATCCCAGCGGATATCCGGCGCAGCGCTGTTCCTTGTCCAACAGCCAGAAGGGGGCTGTGGGGGCGGAATGCGGGATGTTGGAATTGACGGTCTGGTAGGAGTAGCGGATCGGCGGCCAGATCATCCAGCCGTTGGCCTCGATCTCGTCGGCAATGAAGGAGGAGCGATAGTCGGTCGTCGCCAGGAAGCCGCCGAACTTTTCCTCCGGATAGTCCACCAGCACCGGGAAGAGCACCTCGCCCTTGTAGGAAGCGACGATCGGCCGGTCGTTGGCGATGAACTCCGCAAACAGGCTGAGGACGAAGATGACCATGAAGATCCAGAAGGACCAGTAGCCGCGCCGATTCGCCTTGAAATTCTGCAGCCGCCGGCGATTGGTCGGCGACAGCCAGTCGCGCTTCGGACGCGACGCGGAAGCCGGCCTGTTTGCGGAAGCCTCCATCACACGTCCCTCCGCTCGAAATCGATGCGCGGATCGATCCACGTGTAGATGAGGTCGGAGACGAGGCTGACGACGAGGCCCATGAGCGAGAAGATGTAGAGCGTGCCGAAGACGATCGGATAGTCGCGGTTGACCACGGCGAGGTAGCCGAGGCGGCCCAGCCCGTCGAGCGAGAAGATGTTCTCGATCAGCAGCGAGCCGGTGAAGAAGGCGGAGATGAAGGCGCCCGGGAAGCCCGCGATGACGATCAGCATGGCGTTGCGAAACACGTGGCCGTAGAGGACGCGCCGCTCGGACAATCCCTTGGCGCGGGCGGTGATCACGTACTGCTTGCGGATTTCATCGAGGAACGAATTCTTGGTGAGGAGCGTCGTCGTCGCGAAGGCCGAGAGCGAAAGCGCGATCAGCGGCAGCGTCAGGTGCCAGAAGTAGTCGATGATCTTCTCCCACCACGACAGCTCTGCGAAATTCTCCGACACCAGGCCGCGCAGCGGAAACCAGTCGAAGAAAGAGCCCCCGGCAAAAAGGACGATCAGCAGGATGCCGAAGAGGAAGCTCGGGACCGCATAGCCGACGATGATGATCCCGGAGGTCCAGATGTCGAAGGCGGAGCCATCCCTGACGGCCTTGCGGATGCCGAGCGGGATGGAGATCAGGTACGAGATGATCAGGATCCAGAAGCCGAGCGAGATCGAGACCGGCATCTTGTCGATGATCAGATCGATCACCGAGGCGTTGCGGAAGAAGCTCTCGCCGAAATCGAAGCGGATATAGTCCCACATCATGTCGAGGAAGCGGGTGAGCGGCGGCTTGTCGAAGCCGAACTGCTGCTCGAGCTTGGCGATGAAATCCGGATCCAGTCCCTGGGCGCCGCGATAGCGTGAATTGTCCTCGAAGCCGCCCTGGGAGCCGAGCAGGTCTCCGCCGCCCGACAGCCTGTCGGAGGCGCTGTCGCCCTGCCCGGTCAGTTGCGCGATCACCTGTTCGACCGGGCCGCCCGGCGCGAACTGCACCACCAGGAAGGAAATGCCCATGATCCCGACCATGGTCGGGATCATCAACAGCAGGCGTCTGAGGATATAGGCACCCATCAGCAGCTAGCCCCTGGCATGGCGGGAGCACGAACGCTCGGCGTCGTCAGCGTCAACCGATATTGTCCTTCTTCGCGGCGGGCCGCATGTTTGGTGATTCGCACCGATAGTGATGCCACAGCACCCGACACGAGGCTAGTTCGATGCCCCGGTGGACCACCAGGCCGACGGAAAGCCGAGACCATAGTTCGGCCATCGTTCGGGATGTGAGAGGCGGCTCCAGTAGGCGATCTTCACTTCGCCGGAATAGAACATCGGGACGACATAGTGGTTGGCCAGCAGCACACGGTCCAGGGCCTTGATGGCTGCTACCTGCTCTTCACGGTCGTCTGTGAATATGATCTTTCGGATGAGGGAATCGACTGCCGGGTCGGAGATCCCCGCATAATTGCGCGACCCCTGACGATCCACCGATTCGGAGCCCCAGAAATCCACCTGCTCATTCCCGGGGTTCATTGACTGAGCCCACACGCCGTACATCATGTCATAATCGAAGCTGCGGATACGGTTGATATACTGGGAAGCGTCAACAGAACGGAGACGCGCCTCAATGCCTATCTTCTTGAGGCTTGCCACATAGGGCAACACGGTGCGCTCCTGCGACGGACTGCTCAGCAGTATCTCGAAGCTCAGGGGCTGGCCGCTGTTTGCGTTGACCATCCGATTACCCTTCAACTCCCACCCGGCTTCCTTCAGCAGTCCGATCGCCTTTCGCAGGTTGTCGCGGACCTTCTGAGGGTCACCGCCGACGGGGTTGGTATAAGGAGTGGTGAGGACGCGCGCCGGAATCTGGTCCTTCAGCTCCTCTAGCAGCGCCAGTTCACGGCCCTGCGGCAGCCCCGAGGACGCGAGTTCTGTGCCCCAGAAGAAGCTGTCGACGCGCTTCAGTCCGCCATGGGCGAGGTTCTTGTTGAGGTCCTCGAAGTCGTAGGCATAGTTCAGGGCCTCTCGGACACGTGCGTCCTTGAATATGTCCCGACGCATGTTGGGCACGAAGGCCTGCATGATACCGGTGGCCCTCAACGGATTCGACAGCGCTTCCTTGATTACGCGCCCGTCCTTCACCGCGTCGAAATCGTAACGGGTGGCCCACCGGCTGGAGCTATTCTCCTGACGGAAATCGAACGTTCCTGCACGGAACGCTTCGAACTCGACCTCGGCATCGGCGAAATATGTGTAGCTAATCGTCCGGAAATTGTACTGGCCGCGATTGATCGGCAGGTTCCTGCCCCAATAATCGTCGCGTAACTCGTAGTGGATCGTGGCGCCAGGCTGAACAGAGGCGATCTTGTAAGGGCCCGATCCCATCGTCGGCTCGAGCGTTGTCCGCGTGATATCGCGCGTCTTGCCCTGAGCATCCTTGCCTTCCCACCAGTGTTTTGGAAGAATTGGAAAGTCGCCGACGATTGACGGCAGTTCACGGTTGTTCTTCTCGTCGAAGCGGAAGGTGACGTCGCGATCGCCGGTCTTTTCGGCGGCGGTGACGTGGCGGTAGTAGCCGGAATAGAACGCGCTATGTTCCTTGAGCATCTCCATGCTGAAAATCACGTCCTCGGGCGTCACGGGCTGACCATCGGCCCATTTGGCCTCGGGCCGCAGCCTGAACGTCACCGAAGAAATGTCATCGGGGTACGTTACGGCCTCTGCAAGCAAGCCATAGGTTGCGAACACCTCGTCTTCCGACCGTTTCATTAGCGTGTCGAAGACCATGGTGCTGCCCGCGGCCAGAGCCCCTCGGTCGATCACCGGGTTTAGATTGTCGAACGTCCCTTCATCCGCCAAACGTAACTCACCTGCCTTCGGCGCCTCGGCGTTTACATAAGGGAGTTGCTTGAAATCCTCGGGTAGTTCCAGATCGCCGATTACCGCCATCCCGTGACGCCATCGCGGCTCCTGGGCGACCGTGGCAGTTGATCCCAGAACAATTACCGCCAGAGCGATTGCAACACATGCCTTCGATCGGGCCAATTGCATGCTGAATCCCTTTGCTGTTGTGTTGCGCCGGAGCATAGGCCAAAGCGCGGCAAAAAACAGGCGCGGGACGCTCACAAGCGTATTATCGATGAGGGACCGCCCATCTCCGTTTCAACAAAATCTTCTTTCACGCTAGATTCGGGTGAAATGATTTGCGGGGAAGACGGCAAGCATGCGCAAAACCAGAGGTTTCACGGCTCGGCTGCTAGCGGCTGGAGCGGCCCTGTTCCTGATCGCCGGCCATGCGGCGGCGGACACGCCGGCCAAGGAACTCTTCGGGGGCGCAAAGCTGCCGAGCCGCAACGAGCCGGCTCCCCACGGTTCCTACGCGAAGGGATGCATCGCGGGTGCCGTCGCCATTCCGACCGACGGTCCCACCTGGCAGGCGATGCGCCTTTCCCGCAACCGGCGTTGGGGCCATCCGGAAATGATCGCCCTTCTCGAACGCTTCTCACGGGACGCCGCGAGCCTCGGCTGGGGGACGGGCATCCTGCTGGGCGACATTTCGCAGCCCCGCGGAGGACCGATGCTTTTCGGGCACGCCTCGCACCAGATCGGGCTCGACGCCGACATCTGGTTCACGCCGAAGCCCTCCCAGCCGCTTTCGCCGCAACAGCGGGAAGACCTGCCCTTCACCTCGATGCTCGACAAGAAGCGCTTCCTCACGGTCGATCCGCGACGCTGGACCGACACGCACGCGCGGGTCGTGATGCAGGCGGCGAGCTATCCGCAGGTGGAGCGCGTCTTCGTGAACCCCGCGATCAAGAAGAAGCTCTGCGATACCTGGCGCGGCGACCGGTCGCTCCTCGGCAAGGTGCGGCCCGTCTACGGCCATGACGAGCATTTCCATATCCGCCTCCATTGCCCGGCGGGCGCGGCCGGCTGCAAGCCGCAGGCCCGGGTTGCGGACGGCGACGGCTGCGACAAGTCGCTTGCCTGGTGGTTCACGGACGAGCCGTGGGCCAAGCCGAAGAAGGATCCGAAGGCAAAACCGGTCAAGCCGCGCCCGATGATGCTTTCCGACCTGCCGAAAGCCTGCGCGGCGGTGCTGGCAGCTCCTGCCCGCGGCGCGGACGATGCTCCCCCCGGATCGAGCGTGGCCGCCTATTCCGGCGGCTCGGCAGGCGCGGCGCCCGCCCAGAACATCGAGGCGATCATCAACGGCACGGTGCTGCCGGATTTCGGTCCGATGCCGAAGCCTCGCCCCTTGCCCTGATCGGGCTTTTCAACCATTGGCTGCCGCTGTAGAAGCCATGTAAATCGATTTAAGCCCGACAAGGAATGGGACGTGACCGGCTGCATTGCGCTCATCGCACATGACGAGAAAAAGGACGACATGGCGGAGTTCGCGCGCCGGCACCAGGCCGTGTTGTCCCGGTTCCGGATCGTGGCCACGGGAACCACCGGCGGCAGGGTTAAGGAGGCCTGCCCCGAACTGGAGATTACCCGCCTCAAGAGCGGCCCCCTCGGCGGCGACCAGCAGATCGGGGCAATGATCGCCACCGGCGAGGTGGACATGCTTCTCTTCTTCATCGATCCGCTCACCGCGCTTCCGCATGATGTCGACGTCAAGGCGCTGACGCGTCTCGCCACGGTCTACGACATCCCGATGGCCCTCAATCGTGCGACCGCCGAAAAACTGATCGACTTCCAATAGATGGACGCGACGATGCACCACGCCACAGAGAACGAGCGCCTTCCCTTCCCGATCCTGCTCGGCGACATCGGCGGAACCAATGCCCGCTTCTCCATCCTCGCGGACGAGACCGCGGAACCGATCCGGTTCGCGAACGTGCGGACCGCGGACTATCTGACGATCGACGATGCGATCCGGCAGGACGTGCTGGAGAAAACGCCTGTGCGGCCGCGTTCCGCGATCCTCGCCGTCGCCGGCCCCATCGAAGGCGACGAGATCGACCTGACCAACTGCGACTGGGTGGTCCGACCGAGGATACTCATTTCCGAGCTCGGCTTCGACGACGTGCTGGTGCTGAACGATTTCGAGGCGCAGGCGCTCGCCGTGGCCTGCCTGACGGACGACTACCGCGAGGTCATCGGCCCATCGTTCCCGCCCGTGACGGCTTCCCGCGTCGTCCTCGGGCCGGGCACGGGTCTCGGCGTTGCGGGCCTCGTCCACGCCCGCGAGACGTGGTTTCCGGTCCCGGGCGAAGGCGGTCATGTCGATATCGGTCCCCGGTCCCGGCGTGACTTCGAGATTTTCCCGCATCTGGAGCCCATCGAAGGACGGATTTCGGCGGAACAGTTGCTGTGCGGCCGCGGCTTGGTCAACATTTACCGTGCCGTCTGTGCCGCCGATGGCATCGCGCCAACGCTCGCTCTTCCCGCCGACGTTACCGCCGCCTGGCATTCGGGGAGCGACCGACAGGCCGCCGAGACGGTCTCGCTGTTTGCCACCTATCTCGGAAGGCTCGCGGGGGACCTCGCACTCGTCTTCATGGCAAAGGGCGGCGTCTTTCTCGCCGGCGGCATTTCGCAAAGGATCATTCCCGCGCTCATGCAGCCGGAATTCCGTGCCGCCTTCGAGGACAAGGCGCCGCATTCCGAACTGATGCGGCATATTCCCACCTTCGTCGTCACCCATCCGCTCGCGGCACTTGCCGGGCTCGGCAGCTATGCACGCACGCCGGGGGCCTACGGGATTTCGACCCAGGGCCGGCGCTGGAAGCGCTGATCATTCCTCCCGCCACCGCGGCGCGCCCGCACTAGCCAAGCCGTTGCTCGCTCGCTATAGACCGGCCAAGGACGACCGCTTTCGGCCGTCCACACACGGGAAGACGCCTATTGGGCTCATCTAAAGACAAGAAGCCGCACCTCGATTCCGGGACCGTGACAAGCGTCCTCAAGCGCGTGATCGCGGAGAACGGCCGTGACCACATAAGGGGCTACGCGTTCGCGATCTTCTGCTTGGTGGTCGTAGCGGCGACGACCGCCTTTACCGCTTGGATCATGGAGGCGGTTGTCAACGAGGCCTTCGCAAACCAGCGCGCCGACGTCGTCTGGCTCATCTGCGGTGCGATCTTCGTGGCATTCGTCTTGCGCGGGCTTGCCACCTACGGCCAGTCGGTCACGCTTTCGAAGATCGGCAACAACATCGTGGCGCGCTACCAGCGGCGGCTCTACACCCACCTCATGGGCCTGTCGGTCGGCTTCTTCAGCGAAGCCCGCTCAGCGCATCTCGCGGCGCAGATCAGCCAGAACGTCAACGGGGTCCGCGACGTCCTCAACCTCACGGTCACCTCCACTGCACGCGACCTCCTCACCCTGGTCGCGCTCATCGGCGTCATGGTCAGCAAGGATCCCATCCTTTCGCTGATCGTCTTCGTGGTGGCGCCTCCGCTCATCCTCGCGCTGCGCTACGTGTCGCGACGGCTGCGGAGCGCGACGCGCGAATCCGTGGAACTGAACAGCCACGTGCTCGGCGCCATGCAGGAGACGATCCAGGGCATTTCCATCGTGAAGGCTTTCACCATGGAAAAGGCCCTCGGCAGCAAGGTCGAGAAGCTGATCAGCCAGGCGGAAAACCGCGCCAACCGGATCGCCCGGCTGACCGAGCGGACGGCGCCGCTGACCGAGACCTTTGCCGGATTCGCGATCTCCAGCGTGCTGGCCTATGCCGCCTTCCGGTCGATCTACGACGGAGTTCCGCCGGGTGCCTTCTTCGCCTTCGTGACGGCATTGCTGATGGCCTATGACCCGGCGCGGCGGCTGGCGAAGCTCCAGGTCCACCTGGAGCGCGCCGTGGTCAACGCGCGGATGATCTATGCGCTCCTCGACCTGCAGCCTCAGCAGCGGGAAAAGCCGGGCGCCAGGGACCTCGTGGTGACAGAAGCGCGGATCGAGTTCCGCGACGTCTCGTTCTCCTATGCGAGCGGCGACCCGGTCCTTCGCGGTGTCGACCTTGTGGCCGAAGGCGGCAAGACGACGGCGCTTGTCGGTCCTTCCGGCGCAGGCAAGTCGACGATCATCAACCTGATCCCGCGCTTCTACGATCCTTCGGAAGGCGTCATCCTGATCGACGGGCAGGACATCAGCCACGTCACCAAGATGTCGCTTCGCCAGCACATCGCATACGTGTCGCAGCAGCCCTACCTCTTCGAGGGGACGATCCGAGACAACATCCGATACGGCCGGCCGGAAGCCACGGATGCGGAGGTCGAGGAGGCAGCTCGGCTCGCCTACGCGCATGACTTCATCCTCGCCCAGCCGTTCGGCTACGAGACACCGGTCGGAGAAAACGGCATAACGCTTTCGGGCGGCCAGCGGCAGCGACTGTCGATCGCCCGCGCGCTGGTTCGCAACGCACCGATCCTGCTCCTCGACGAGGCGACGTCGGCGCTCGACAACGAGTCCGAGGCCGCCGTCCAGAAGGCTCTCGAGACCGCGATGAGCGGGCGGACGGTCATCGTCATCGCCCACCGGCTTTCCACCGTCGTCAATGCCGACAAGATCGTCGTCATGCACGAGGGGCGGGCCGTCGAGGAGGGTACCCACGAGACGCTTGCGCAGCGCAAGGACGGTCTCTACGCTCGCCTCAACAATCTGCAGACCCAGGAAGCAAGCCCGTAAAGATGAGAGCATTGCCGGCATGAGCGACAATCCGATGAAACTCGTGGTCGTGGGCGCGGCCGGACGCATGGGCCAGACGCTGATCAGGGTCATCCATGAAACCGCCGGCGCGGTCCTGCACGCCGCCATCGAGCGGGAGGGCTCACCTTTCGTCGGCAAGGATGCCGGCGAAATCGCGGGCGTCGGAACGCTCGGGGTCCCGATGACCGTCGATCCGCTGCAGGCCTTCGTCCACGCCGATGGCGTTCTCGACTTCACGAGCCCGGCCGCAACCGTCGCCTTTGCCGGACTGGCCGCCCAGGCGCGGATCGTCCACGTGATCGGCACGACCGGATGCTCCGCCGACGACGAAGAAAAGATCAAGGCCGCAGCCCGCCACGCGCGCATCATCAAGTCCGGCAATATGAGCCTCGGCGTCAACCTGCTCGGCGTCCTGGTCGAACAGGCTGCGCGCGCGCTCGACCCGGCCCGGTGGGACGTCGAAGTTCTCGAAATGCATCACAAGCACAAGGTCGACGCCCCCTCGGGGACGGCCCTGCTGCTGGGCGAGGCTGCCGCAAAGGGACGCGGAATCGACATGCTGTCCCATGCGGTCAAGGTACGCGACGGCCATACCGGCCCGCGAGAGACCGGTACGATTGGGTTTGCGACGCTACGCGGCGGTTCCGTCGTCGGCGACCATTCGGTACTTTTTGCGGGCGAAGGCGAACTCGTCACCCTCTCGCACAGCGCGCTCGACCGCTCCATCTTCGCACGCGGCGCGGTTACGGCGGCCCTCTGGGGGCGTGACCGGAAGCCCGGCCTTTACGACATGCTCGACGTGCTCGGGCTCAACCACTGACGATCCGGAGGAATTGAATTTCATGAGCGGTACCCTTGTCCTCGTTCGCCACGGCCAGAGCGAATGGAACCTGAAGAACCTCTTCACCGGCTGGCGCGACCCGGAACTTACCGAACTCGGGATCAAGGAAGCCGAGATCGGCGGCCAGGCACTTGCCGATGCGGGGCTGAAGTTCGACATCGCCTTCACCTCGCTCCTCAAGCGCGCGCAGGACACGCTGAAGATCGTCCTCGACAAGGTAGGCCAGCCGGATCTCGAAACGATCCGCGACGAGGCGCTGAACGAGCGCGACTACGGCGACCTCTCCGGGCTGAACAAGGACGATGCCCGCAAGAAGTGGGGCGAGGAACAGGTGCACGTCTGGCGCCGCTCCTACGACATCCCGCCGCCCGGCGGCGAGAGCCTGCGCGATACCGGCGCACGCGTCTGGCCCTATTACATGACCGAGATCCTTCCCCGCGTCCTGCGCGGCGAGACCGTCCTGGTCGCCGCCCACGGAAACTCGCTGCGGGCGCTGGTCATGGTTCTGGACCGGCTGAGCAAGGAAGAGATCCTGAAGCTGAACCTCGCGACCGGGGTGCCGATGGTCTACCGGCTCAACGCCGATTCGACGGTCGCCTCCAAGCAGGTCCTCGGCGACATGTCGGGCGCACACTGAGCAGTTCGGCAGAGGGTTCAGTTCTCGATCGTGAACTGGACCCTGTCTGCGGGGAAGCGGCTGACCGCATACTGGATGGGGACGCCGCTTGCATCGGCGTTCAGTGACCGCGTCACCAGCAGGATCGCCCCCGCCGACAGACCGAGATCCCGCATGTCGGCCTGCTCCGCGTGGCTGGCCGTTATTTCCGTCGTTACCCTCACATAATCGGAAAGCCCGAGCGAGTTGAGCGCCGCCGTGATCGAGCCGCTCCGGCGGTAGGCATGGTCGATCCCTTCAAACCTTGCCGCCGGAAACCAGGCCGTTCCCCGCGAAACGGGCCGGCCATCGGCCTTTCGCAGGATTTCGAGGCGGATGAGCGAGGCCCCCTCCGCAAGGCGAAGCCTTTGCGCGAGATCCTCCGACGCGGGCTCCCCGGCGCTTTCCAGAAGCAGGCCTTCCGTCTCCCGTGCCTGCTCGCCCAAACCTTCGATAAACCGCGTGCGACGTGAAATCGGAAAGTTCAGCCGTTCCTTGCGCTCGATGATGGTGCCGAGCCCCTGAACCGCGCGGACGATGCCTTCCTGGGCAAGCGCCGCAATGGCGCTGCGGACCGTGTGGCGATTGACGCCAAACTGGGCCGCCAGGACGAGTTCCGGCGGGACCCTGCCGGTTTCGTCATAGTCGCCGTTTGCAATGGAGCCGCGGATGCGGTCGGCGATCTGTCGCCACAAGGCCACTCCGCTCTGCCGTTGAACGCCCCGATCCGCCGCCATTGTCATACTCTTGTTACGCAGTCTCGTTACCTATAGGCTACCTTGTATGGTTGTCTATATCAATAGACATTTGATGGGAAGCCGATGACGGAACCTTTGACCGACGTCCGGGAGCATCGCCGTGAAGGCCGCCAGCGCGCGGCCGCACTGCTTGCCCGCGCGACATCCGATGAACTCAATGCCGCTTGGGATAAGCTTTCCGAAAAACCGGAGGTCCGGCCGGTCCGCGGGCCGGAAACGGGCCTGGTGATGGTCCGCGGACGGATCGGCGGTGGGGGCGATCCGTTCAATCTCGGCGAGGCCACGGTCACCCGGGCGACAATCCTGCTCGGTTCGGGAACGGCCGGTCACGCCCATGCTCTCGGGACCGACAAGACGAAGGTGCGGATGGCGGCGATCTTCGACGCTCTCTGGCAGGAAGGCCCGACGCAGGTCTTCGTCGAGACGGAAATCCTTGGGCGCATCGAGGCGCGCATTGCCGAAGAAGATCGGCGCAAGGCGGAGAAGACGGCGGCAACGCGCGTCGACTTCTTCACCATGGTCCGCGGAGAGGATTGACGACATGAACATGCAGGCGCTGACCGGCGGCTTTTCCCAACCCGTATTCGATGCACAGGCCGTTTTCCGGTCGCTGATGGACGGCATGTCGCGGCCGGGCACCGTCCAGACGATCACCACCGAGATCGGGCAACCCTCCCCCTTGGGAAAGGCAGCGGGGGCCGTCGCGCTTTCGCTGTGTGACGCAGACACTCCCGTATGGCTCTCGTCCTGCTTTGCGAAATCCGCCGTGGCGGAGTGGATCGGCTTTCATACGGGCGCACCGTTCGCGGACGAAAAGAGCGAGGCGAGTTTTGTCTTCCTGCAGGCGACCTCCGGTTTCCATTCCTTCGACCTCTTGGCTTCCGGCACGCAGGAATATCCCGATCGCTCGGCAACCGTGGTGATCGAAGTGACCGCAATCGGAGACGGCAAGGCGATGGTTCTCCACGGTCCGGGCATCAAGGGGCAGAGAATCGTCAGCGTCGCGGGCCTGCCGGACATGTTCGGCGATATCTGGAAAGCCAATCGCGCGATCTTTCCCCGCGGAGTTGATGTCATCCTGACGGCCGGCGAGCGTCTGCTCTGCCTGCCCCGAACAATCGAGATCGGCTGAGGAGGCCCGCATGTACGTAGCCGTCAAGGGAGGCGAGGCCGCCATCAACGCCGCCCACAGCCTCCTCGCAGACCGCCGCCGCGGCGACCGGTCGCTGCCTTCCGTCACCATAGAGCAGATCGTCGAACAGCTTGCCCTCGCCGTCGATCGCGTCATGGCCGAAGCCTCGCTCTATGATCGTGCGCTGGCGGCGCTTGCCGTGCGGCAGTCGCGCGGCGACCTGATCGAGGCGATCTTCCTGCTGCGGGCCTATCGCACCACGCTGCCGCGTTTCGGAACGTCCGTTCCCGTCGATACCGCGAGGATGGCGATAGAGCGCCGGATATCCGCCACCTACAAGGACCTCCCCGGCGGGCAGGTCCTGGGTCCGACCTTCGACTACACCCACCGACTGCTCGATCCCGCCCTCCTGGCCGACGAGCCGGTGCCGGCGCCCTCCCGGAAGGAGCCTCTTGCCGGCGCGACCTCACGGGTCTCCGATATCCTTGCCGCGGAAGGGTTGATCGAGGAGGACGGGGATCTGCCGGACGATCGCCCTCCCGGCGATCTCACCCGGGAACCGATGGAATTCCCCTTGTCCCGCGACCTGCGGCTTCAGGCGCTCGCCCGCGGCGACGAGGGCTTCCTGCTGGCGCTCGGCTATTCGACCCAGCGCGGGTATGGCCGCAATCATCCCTTCGTCGGAGAGATCCGCATCGGGGAGGTCGAGGTCGAGATGGATGTGCCGGAGCTTGGCTTCGCCGTTTCGTTGGGGCGCATCCAGGTGACCGAGTGCCAGATGGTGAACCAGTTCAAGGGATCGGCCAAGGCGCCACCGCAGTTCACCCGCGGGTACGGACTGGTCTTCGGCCAGAGCGAACGCAAGGCGATGAGCATGTCGCTGGTCGACCGGGCGCTTCGCGCGGAGGAATTGGGAGAGGACGTTACCGCGCCGGCGCAGGACGAGGAATTCGTGATTTCGCATTCCGACAACGTGCAGGCGACGGGTTTCGTCGAGCACCTCAAGCTGCCGCATTACGTGGATTTCCAGGCAGAACTGGCGCTGGTCAGGAAGATGCGCGCCGATATCGAGGCGACGCATGACGGCAGTGCGGGAGCCATTCCCGGCGCCGCCGGGAGATAGCTGTCAGTCGCGATCAGTCGCGGCCGGCTTCACCATACCAATAGGCACAGCAGATGCCCGTTGCTGCAAATACCGAGAAGAACACCGTGATGAGAAGGCCCGTATCCATGATCAGCATCTCCTTTCGAGTGGGAGAAACACGCCATGTCTCCTGAGGTTCCGTCCGAGGGCGGATTGGCCGCCTATAACTTCGCCTATCTGGACGAGCAGACCAAGCGGATGATCCGCCGCGCGATCCTCAAGGCGATCGCCATTCCCGGCTACCAGGTCCCGTTCGCGTCACGCGAAATGCCCATGCCCTATGGATGGGGCACCGGGGGCGTACAGGTGACCGCGTCCATCATCGGTCCCGATGACGTGCTCAAGGTCATCGACCAGGGGGCGGATGATACGACCAATGCCGTCTCCATCCGCGCCTTCTTCCAGAAGGTGGCGAACGTGGCGGTGACCACCCATACGGGCGAAGCGACGGTCATCCAGACCCGTCACCGCATTCCCGAGCAGAGGCTTTCCGAAGGACAGGTGCTGGTCTACCAGGTTCCGATCCCGGAACCGCTGCGTTTCCTCGAGCCCCGCGAGACCGAGACGCGCAAAATGCACGCGCTCGAGGAATACGGCCTCATGCACGTCAAGCTCTACGAGGACATCGCGCATAACGGCCGGATCTCCAAGACTTATGCCTATCCGGTGAAGGTTGCCGGGCGCTACGTCATGGACCCTTCGCCGACGCCGAAGTTCGACAATCCGAAAATGCACATGTCGGATGCCCTGCAACTCTTCGGTGCCGGACGCGAGAAGCGCATCTACGCCATCCCGCCCCATACGGAGGTGGTAAGCCTCGACTTCGAGGATCATCCCTTCGAGATACAGCGTTTCGAGAAGCCCTGCGCACTCTGCGGCGCCGAGAACGTCTACCTCGACGAGGTCATCCTCGACGACAAGGGTGGCCGGATGTTCGTCTGCTCCGATACGGATCATTGTGAGGACCGCCGGGAGCAGGGCCACGCCGGAGAAATGCTCGCACGCCAGGAGGCCGCGGAATGAGCGATACACCGCTTCTGAGGGTCCATGACGTTTCCAAGTTCTACGGGCAGCGCATCGGCTGCAAGGCCGTCTCCTTCGAGCTGTGGCCCGGCGAGGTGCTGGCGATCGTCGGCGAATCCGGATCGGGCAAGACGACGCTCCTCAACTGCATCTCGACGCGTCTCATGCCGACGACCGGCAGCGTGGAATATGCCATGCGCGATGGCAGCATCCGCGATCTCTACCACATGAGCGAAGCGGAACGCCGCTTCCTGATGCGGACCGACTGGGGCTTCGTCCACCAGAACCCGGCGGACGGCCTGCGCATGACGGTTTCGGCCGGCGCAAACGTCGGGGAGCGGCTTATGGCGGTGGGCAACCGCCACTACGGCAACATCCGCGCAACGGCGACGGACTGGCTGACGCGGGTGGAGATCGGCACCGACCGGATCGACGACGCGCCCCGCGCCTTTTCCGGCGGAATGCGCCAGCGGCTGCAGATCGCCCGCAACCTGGTGACGGGTCCCCGCCTCGTCTTCATGGACGAGCCGACCGGCGGTCTCGACGTCTCCGTGCAGGCACGCCTCCTCGACCTCGTCCGCGGCCTCGTCAACGACCTGGGGCTTGCCGCCATCATCGTTACCCACGACCTCGCCGTCGCGCGGCTCCTGTCGCACCGGATGATGGTCATGAAGGACGGGCACGTGATCGAGCACGGACTGACCGACCGCGTGCTCGATGATCCGCGCGAGCCCTATACGCAGCTCCTCGTCTCGTCCATCCTGCAGGTCTAGGAGAGCACCATGGCCACTCCCCTCGTCGTCTCGGAAGTCTTCAAGAGCTTCACCATGCACCTGCGCGACGGCATCCGCCTGCCGGTCGTCAACGATGTCAACTTTTCGGTCGCCAGCGGCGAATGCGTGGTGCTGGGAGGTCCTTCGGGCATCGGCAAGAGCTCCATCCTCAAGATGCTCTACGGCAATTATGCCGTCGATACGGGCCAGATCCTGGTCGCCCACCGCGACAGGATCGTCAACATCGCCAGTGCCGATCCGCGCACGGTGCTGGACGTGCGTCGCCATACCCTCGGCTATGTAAGCCAGTTCCTGCGGACCGTTCCCCGCGTCTGCGCCCTCGACGTCGTCGCCGAGCCCTTGCTGGCGCGGGGCGTGCCTGCCGCCCAGGCCAGGGAAGAGGCTGCCGTGCTGCTCTCCCAGCTCAACCTGCCCAGGGAACTCTGGGGATTGCCGCCGGCAACCTTCTCGGGAGGCGAGCAGCAGCGCGTCAACATCGCGCGCGGCTTCATCACCGACCACGGCATTCTGCTGCTCGACGAGCCGACTGCCTCGCTGGATGCCCGCAACAGGCGCGTCGTCATCGAGATGATCGCCCGCAAGAAGGAGAAAGGCGTCGCGCTTCTCGGGATCTTCCACGACGAGGAGGTGCGCGACGCCGTCTCCGATCGTATCCTTGACGTCACGGAATTCTCACCACGAAAGATAGCCGCATGAACGCCAAGGTCGGACTCGAGCCCTCCATCCACCCGAGCGCCAGCGTCAGCAACTCCGTGCTCGGACGCTATACGGAAATCGCCGAGCGATGCCGGATCGACGAGGCTGAGATCGGGGATTACTCCTATGTCATGCAGGACGGATCGGTGTGGTGCGCAACGATCGGCAAGTTCGTCAATATCGCGGCATCGGTCCGGATAAACGCCACCAATCACCCGACCTCGCGCGCGACGCTCCACCACTTCACCTATCGTGCCGCGAACTACTGGCACGATGCCGAGAACGAGGAGGAGTTCTTCGAATGGCGGCGGGGGAACAGGGTGATAATCGGCCACGACGTGTGGATCGGCCATGGCGCGACCATTCTTCCCGGCGTGACCGTGGGCAATGGCGCGGTCATCGGTGCCGGCGCCGTCGTCTCGAAGGATGTCGCGCCCTACACCATCGTCGGCGGCGTTCCCGCCAAGCTCATCCGCGAGCGCTTCGCGCAGGAGATCGGCGCACGCATGGACGAACTGGCATGGTGGGAGTGGGACCATAAAAGACTGCGCGCTGCGCTCGATGACTTTCGCAGCCTCACGGCGGAGGAGTTCCTGAGCCGCCATGCGCAGCCCTCACCTTTGACCGAGAGGCTAGAGACAGGTTAGTTCGCCGCGTGCCATCATGATTCTGTCATCCAAATCGCCTAGCGCAGCACCGAGGTCGGTGCATGCGCCTTCCCGCAGCCGTCCGACAGTGACCCCGAGGCCTTAACCTGTTCATGCGCTACGCACTCTATTTCTCGCCGCCCCCCGACGACCCTCTCACCGCGACGGCAAGCGAGTGGCTGGGCCGCGACGCTTTTTCGGGACGCCTGCTTGATCCTCCCGCATCGCTCTCGCTTCCGGCCGAAGAGTGGGAGGGGCTGGTTGTCGAGCCCCGGCGGTACGGGTTCCACGCCACGCTGAAGGCACCGTTCGCGCTTCGCGAGGGACGGACGGAAGCGGAGCTTGTCGATGCGATGGCGCGCTTCGCCTCCGAGACCGAACCCTTCACCATTCCCCGCATAGTCGTCGGCCAGCTCGGCCCCTTCTTCGCCCTGGTTCCCCGCGATCCTGATCCTCTGCTCCAGGCCTACGCCGCCTCCGTGGTCGAGGCCTTCGAGCCGTTCCGTGCGCCACTCTCGGAAACCGACCTCGCCCGCCGCAAGCCGGATCGCCTCACCGCCGCGGAGCGCGGTAACCTTGCACGGTGGGGCTATCCCTATGTCATGGACGAATTCCGCTTCCACATGACTCTGACCGGGCCTGTTGATGTTTCTCGCGCTCCGCAGGTCCTCGCCGAGCTGCGGCACCGCTTCGCCACTTTCGACGACCGTCCGCTTACCATCGGCGGCCTTGCGCTGTTCATCGAGCGCAGCCGCGGGGAGCCCTTCACCATCCATCGGTGGCTGCCAACCGGTGCGCCGCGAGCCAACAGAAAGACCCTTCCATGAGCGCCGAAACCATTCTTTCGAATGCCCGCATCGTCGTTGAAGACGAGGTCATTTACGGCTCGCTCGTCATCCGCGACGGAGAGATTGCCGAACTCAGCGGAGGAGCATCCCGCACGGGTGAGGATTGCGAGGGCGATTACCTGCTTCCCGGCCTGATCGAACTGCACACCGATCATCTGGAGCAGCATTATTCGCCGCGTCCCGGCGTCCGCTGGAACACCACGGCCGCCATCCAGGCCCACGACGCCCAGGTCGCGACCTCCGGGATCACCACGGTGTTCGACTGCCTGCGCATGGGGGCGGACGAGGACGGAGGTTTCGAAAGGGGCGAGATGCGCAGTCTTGCCGATGCCATCAAGGCCGCGCAGGCCGACGGACGCCTGCGCGCCGAGCATCTCTTCCACCTGCGCTGCGAAGTCTCTTCCGACAACGTGCTCGAGCATTTCGCGGATTTCGAGAAGGACCCCCATGTCCGTCTCGTCTCGCTGATGGACCATGCGCCCGGTCAGCGCCAGTTCCAGTCGATGGACCAGTACATCCTCTACTACAAGGAAAAGCGTGGCCTCAGCGACGAGGCTTTCGCCCAGTTCGTGGACCGCAGGAAGGCAGCGTCCGCGACATATTCGGCCCCTCACCGCAACGAACTTGCAAGGATCTGCGCCGAACGCGGCATCACCGTCGCCAGCCATGACGACGCGACGCTCGACCACGTCGAGGAGGCGATCGGCCACGGCGTCCGGCTGGCGGAATTCCCCACGAGCTTCGATGCGGCCGAAGCCTCTCACAAGGCCGGCATGAGCGTGCTGATGGGGGCTCCGAACATCGTTCGCGGGAAATCCCATTCCGGCAACATCGCCGCTCGCGATCTGGCGGAGCGCGGCGTGCTCGACGTTCTCTCCTCCGACTATGTGCCTCTCAGTCTCCTGCATGCCCCCTTCGTTCTTTCCGACGAGCTGGGAATTTCGCTGCCGAAGTCGATCGCCATGGTGACCTCGACGCCCGCGCGGACCGTCGGCCTCGACGACCGCGGCCGGATCGCTCCGGGACTGCGCGCCGACCTCGTCCGGGTCAAGCGAGACGAGGGGGTGCCGGTTGCGCGCGCCACCTGGCGCGAAGGTCGACGGGTGGCGTGATGGAAGGTAGGGCCTCACCCGATCCGGAGGGAGCGAGCATGCTGATCGTCGTGGTCGGCCCGAGCGGTGCCGGCAAGGACACGCTGATGTCCTATGCGGCGCGCCGGTTGGCGCATTGCCCCGACCTCACCTTCGTTCGGCGTGTGATCACGCGCGACCCCAATGCGGGCGGCGAAGACTTCGTTTCGGTATCCGAGACAGAGTTCGAGCGACTGGCGCAGGAGGGTGCTTTCGCCGTTTCCTGGGGCGCCCATGGGCTCAACTACGGCATTCCTGCCGATGTCCGCGGTGATCTCGCCGCAGGCAAGGTGGCGATCGTTAACGGCTCGCGGGAGGCCCTTCCCCACTTCGAGCAGGCCTTCCCCCGACTGACGGTGATCACCGTGACGGCGCGACCCGAGGTATTGGCGGAGCGGCTTCAGGCACGGGGGCGGGAGACCCGCGAGGAAATCCTCCACCGACTGGAGCGCACGACGCCGGAGATTTCCGGCACCTTCGACCTGGTCACCATCGACAACAGCGGCGAACTAAAGGCCGCAGGCGACGCCATGGTTTCAGCCTTGAGGGCCTACCTCCCGGCCTCCAAGGACTAATGAGAGTTAGTGCGCCTCATCCCAGTTTGACGCGGCGCGCGCATCGACCTTGAGCGGCACCGTCATGGCGATCGCGGGCATGGCCGCGTCCTCCATGGTCGCCGTGATCACCGGCAGCGTCTTCTCCACCTCGCCGTCCTCGACTTCGAAGATCAGTTCGTCGTGGACCTGGAGCAGCATGCGAGCCGACAGCTTCGCCTCCTGCAGAGCAGGCTCCATCTTGACCATGGCGCGGCGAATGATGTCGGCGGCCGAGCCCTGGATCGGGGCATTGATCGCCGCCCGCTCGTTGAAGGAGCGCACCTGCGGGTTGGAGGAGCGGATCTCGGGATAGTGGGCGCGGCGGCCGAAAATCGTCTCGACATAGCCGTGCTGGCGGGCAAATTCCTTGGTGCTGTCCATGTAATCGCGGATGCCCGGGAAGCGCTCGAAATACTTCCTGATGTATTCGCCCGCTTCCGACCGGTCGATGGACAGCTGGTTGGCGAGGCCGAAGGCCGACATACCGTAGATGATGCCGAAGTTGATCGCCTTCGCGCGCCGGCGGATCTCGCTCGGCATGCCTTCCACCGGCACGCCGAACATTTCCGATGCGGTCATGGCGTGGATGTCGACGCCGTCGGCGAATGCCTGGCGCAGCTGCGGGATGTCAGCAACGTGGGCAAGCACCCGCAGTTCGATCTGGCTGTAGTCCGCGGAGACGAGCTGGCAGCCGGGCGCTGCGATGAAAGCCGTGCGAATCTTGCGGCCCTCGGTCGTGCGGATCGGGATATTCTGCAGGTTGGGCTCGACCGACGAAAGGCGGCCGGTCGTGGTCGAAGCGAGGGAATAGGACGTGTGGACCCGCTTCGTCTGCGGGTGGATGTAGCCCGGCAGGGCGTCCGTGTAGGTGGACTTGAGCTTGGTCAACTGCCGCCAATCGACGATCTTGCGCGGGAACTCGTGGCCGGCGGCGGCGAGATCTTCCAGCACCTGCGCCGAGGTGGACCACTGTCCGGTCTTCGTCTTGGCGCCGCCGGGCAGGCCCATCTTGCCGAACAGGATGTCGCCCAGTTGCTTCGGCGAGCCGATGGTGAAGCGCTCGCCGGCAATCTGGTAGATTTCGTCCTCGATCGCCGCGGCCTTCTGCGCGAGTTCGCCGGACAGCCGGGACAGGATCTGTCGATCGACGGTGATGCCGCGTTCTTCCATGCGGGCGAGCGTCGAGACCATGGGACGCTCCAGCCGCTCGTAGACCCGCGTCAGGCGGTCGGCGACCAGGCGCGGCTTCAGCACCATTGCCAGCCGGAGCGTAAGATCGGCCTTCTCGGCGGCATAGGCGGAAGCGCGTTCGATCTCGACGAGGTCGAAGCTGACGCCCGATTTGCCGGTTCCGGCAACGTCCTTGAACGACGCGGGCATGTGGCCGAGCCAGCGGTCGGACAGCGAGTCGAGGCCGTGCCCGCCTTTGCCCGCCTCCAGCACGTAGGACATCAGCATCACGTCGTCGTAGCCGGCGATCTCGATCCCGTGTCGCTTCAGGACCAGGTAGGCGTATTTCAGGTTATGTCCGACCTTGAGGACGGACGGATCCTCCAGCAGCGGCTTCAGCCGCTCCATGACCTCCTGCGGGGTCATCTGGTTTTCCGCCCGGCCATTGCCCAGCAGATCGTTGCTGCCGCTCTGGTGGCCGAAGGGAATGTAGGCGGCGCGGACGTCCAGCCCGGTCGGATTATGGGTATTGTCGGCAATCGCCAGGGACATGCCGACGAGTTCCGCCTGCATGGGGTCGACCGACGTGCCTTCGGCTTCGAAGGCAACCAGTCCCGTTTCCCGTGCAGATCGTATCCAGTCGTCGAGATCCTCCGGATCATCGATGGTGACATAGCGGCTCTTGTCGATCCCTGCGCTCGCGAAGGCTTCCGCACGCGCCTTGGCAAGATCGCCCGGCATGGAAGGCGCATAGATATCCAGCGCCGCGGCCTTGCCGTTGCCACCCGTCACGACGGCACTCCCCGAACTGCCGCTACCGGCATCGAGATCAGGGCCGCGTGCTGCGGCACCCCATTCGACCCTTACCTCGCCCGGCTCGATTGCGCTGGCATCGCAGTCGCAGGCTTCCGCGACGCGGCGCGTCAGGGTCCCGAACTCCATGGCCTTGAGGAAACCGATCAGCTTCGGTCCGTCCTGCGGCTCCAGCACCAGTCCGTCCAGGGGAATTTCCAACGACACGTCGGTGCTGAGCCTGACAAGCCTGCGCGACAGCCTGGCAAGTTCGGCATTGGCGACGATGTTCTCACGCCGCTTGACCTGCTTGATCTCCGACGCGCGTTCCAGGAGCGTGTCGAGGTCGCCGAACTCCTCCAGGAGCTGTGCCGCGGTCTTGGGGCCGATGCCGGGAATGCCCGGCACGTTGTCGACGGAATCGCCCACCATGGCCTGCAGGTCGATCATCTTTTCGGGCGGCACGCCCCATTTCTCGATTACCTCGGGAACGCCGATCTGCTTGTCCTTCATGCTGTCGTACATGTGGACATTCGCCGTCACGAGCTGCATCAGGTCCTTGTCGGACGAGATGATCGTGACGTCGGCACCGACTGCTTCCGCCTGCCTTGCATAGGTGGCGATGATATCGTCGGCCTCGAAGCCTTCGGTCTCGATGCAGGGCAGGTTGAACGCCCTGGTCGCCTGGCGGATCAGGCCGAACTGCGGAACGAGGTCTTCCGGCGGCTCGGACCGGTTCGCCTTGTAGGCGTTGTAGAGATCCTTCCGGAACGTCTTTGCGGAATAGTCGAAGATGACGGCAAAATGCGTCGGCGTTACCCCGACGGAAGTGTCGCGCGCGTCGGTGAGCAGCTTCCACAGCATGTTGCAGAAGCCCGATACCGCCCCGACCGGCAAGCCGTCCGACTTGCGGGTCAGTGGAGGCAGGGCGTGGAAGGCCCGAAAGATGAAGCCGGAGCCGTCGACGAGGAAGAGATGATCGCCTTTTTTCATGGCTATGGAATAGCGTGGGGCATAGGCCCCGTCCATGAAAATCCGGGCATCTTCGCCGCATGCGCGATGTCACCCAAACGTTACCGATTTGTAATTCGGCATTCCCTTGAAAACCCTGATCCCGCTTCTCATCTCCTGGTCACGGCGACTGATCACGCCGCAGTCCGGTAGCTGGCTCGTCCCCCGCCGCGCCGGACCGGGCAAAGGCCTTCCCCCCTCTCCGGGCCTTTGTCCTTTCGTTGAGACCGTCACGGCCGACCCCCTCCCGGCCGTGGCGGTTTTTCTTTTTGGGGCCGCATCGTCGCAGGCCTGGGGAAAGCATGGGCTGCTATCTCCCCCGCAGTTCTTGGCGACAGGGCCCCCGTTCATGGCGTTCGACCGCTCGCATAGCGCAACCTATCTTGCCGGCCAGCTGGCCAAGTGCTTTGCGCGCTCGCTGCAGAGCCGTGCGACCGGGCTCGGCTTTTCCCCCGGCCAGTTTCCCGTTCTCCTCGAGCTGTGGCAGGAAGACGGATTGACGCAGAAGCAGTTGCTCGACCGGCTGGACGTTGAGCAGGCGACGCTCGCCAATACACTTGCGCGGATGGAGCGGGACGGGCTGGTGCGCCGCGAGCCGCATCCTCGCGACGGGCGCGCGCAGATCGTCCGTCTGACGGAAAGCGCACGGGACCTCGAGACAAAGGCTGTCGACGCAGCTGCCGAGGCCGATGCCGCCCTCTTCGCGGGGTTCAGGCAGTTCGAGCGGGAACTGATGCTCGAGTTCATGCGCATGGCGATAGAGAACGGTCGCAAGGCCTCGACCTGACATCCGGGCTCGAAACATAGTGGGCTTTGCAATATGGTAGCGCCTGTTTTGAAGACAGGATTCCCCATGACCGACATCTCCCCCGTCCTCGATCGTGCCGATCACAACATCCACCAGAGCCTGGATCGGCTGTTCCAGCTGGTCCGCATCAAGTCGATCTCGACCGACCCGTCCTACAAGGCCGACTGCCGCGCCGCGGCCGACTGGCTGGTGGAGACGCTGACCGACATCGGTTTCGAGGCCTCGATCCGCGAGACCGCCGGGCATCCCATGGTCGTCGCCCATCATGCGGGCGCCATGGATGACGCACCGCATGTGCTCTTCTACGGGCATTACGACGTGCAGCCGGTCGACCCGATCGAGCTTTGGGAAGACGATCCATTCGCTCCCGCGCTCAAGGATCTCGGCAACGGTCGCGAGGTGATAACCGGCCGCGGCACCTCCGACGACAAGGGCCAGCTGATGACCTTCGTGGAGGCCTGCCGCGCCTACAAGGAGATCAACGGAAGCCTCCCGCTCCGAGTCACCATCCTGTTCGAAGGCGAAGAGGAATCGGGTTCCCCGTCGCTGAAGCCGTTTCTCGAGGCCAATGCCGAGGAACTGAAGGCAGGCGCCGCGCTGGTCTGCGATACGAGCATGTGGGACGGCGACACACCGGCGATCGCTGCCACACTGCGCGGCCTGGTCGGCGAGGAGATCACCATTTCGGCTGCCGATCGCGACCTGCATTCCGGGCTCTTCGGCGGAGCGGCCGCCAACCCGATCCATATCCTGACTGAGATCCTCGCCGGCCTGCACGACGAGACCGGCCGGGTGACCCTGGAAGGTTTCTACGATGGTGTTGAGGAGACGCCGGCGAACATCAAGGCAAGCTGGGAAACGCTCGGCCGGAGTGCCGAGAATTTCCTCGGCGATGTCGGCCTGTCCGTCCCCGTCGGCGAGAAGGGGCGATCCGTCCTGGAACTGACCTGGGCGCGTCCGACCTGCGAGGTCAACGGAATCTGGGGCGGCTATACCGGTGAGGGCTTCAAGACGGTGATCGCCGCCAAGGCATCGGCCAAGGTTTCGTTCCGCCTCGTGGGACACCAGGACCCGGCAAAGATACGCGAGAGCTTCCGCGCCTATGTCCGCTCCAGGGTCCCGGCCGACTGCTCCGTAGAGTTTCACGAGCACGGGGGCTCGCCGGCGATCCAGCTGTCCTACGATTCACCGGTGCTGACCAAGGCGAAGAACGCGCTCTCGGACGAATGGGCGAACCCGGCGGTGATCGTCGGCATGGGCGGCTCGATCCCGATCGTCGGCGATTTCCAGAAGATGCTCGGAATGGAGTCCCTGCTCGTGGGCTTCGGCCTCGTCGACGACCGCATCCATTCGCCGAACGAGAAATACGACCTGAAGTCGTTCCACAAGGGCATCCGCTCGTGGGTGCGCATCATGGCCGCACTTGGCGCGCGATAGAAGCGCCGGCGCCCCATCTCCCAAACGCAAAAAAGGTCGGGCTACCCCGACCTTTCTGCTTCCCGATTCATTTGGCGCCAGTACATCCGTGGTCACCCAGGAATCGGGACTGGCATTTCCGGCGCGTCCGCTTCGGCGCTTGTGTCCATGCGCGGCTCTGGCGATCATCATCGCGCGTGCTGGTTAACATTTCGTAAATGACGAGAATGAAGACCGGCAACGCGGTGGCGCGGTTTCCCGCATTTGCTCACTGCGCCGGAAATGCCGACGAGCCCGGATTTGGGCATTGATCGGCCTGTTTGCAATGGCAAAACAAAAAAGGCCGGACGGAGCCGGCCTTTTCCTCAAGAGCTCAAAGCCTTATCAGGCTGCCTGGAGCTGGTCAGCCGCGACCTTGCCGGAACGGCGGTCGGTAACCAGTTCGTAGGAAAGCTTCTGGCCGTCGTTGAGCGAGCTCATGCCGGCGCGCTCGACAGCGGAAATGTGGACGAAAACGTCGGCGCTGCCGTCATCCGGCTGGATGAAGCCATAGCCCTTGGTTGCGTTGAACCACTTTACAGTACCGGTAGCCATATCGTTGCCTTTCTAATGCAAATATCGGCGATGTTCCGGCCAGGCCGGAACGGGGAAGTTCGTATTTGCAGAAAGATCGTCGAGAGCACCGGGGCGCTTAGAGCAGGCTTATCAAACAAATAGCGACGCGAAGGAAATAGAAGCGGGACCCTATCCTGTCAAGAATGAGCGTCGAGCGACTACCCCCAGCAAAGCAGAAAACCCGGCGCGGGAGGAGGAGCGCCGGGTTTCCAAAACTGACCAGCAACTGGGAGGAGGAGGTGTTGCCGGTCCCATCGAAGAATGCTGGGAGGAGGAGTGCGTCCTTCGATGTTCTGACTATACACCGCCCCGCCACGGGGACCAGTTAATTTTTCGCAGTGCAGCATTGCGCTCTCTGCATAACCGGTTCCTCGCTTGCCACAAAGATGGCGAAAATCTATTCATTCGCCATGACCATAGACACAGTCCGCACATTCTTCTCCCTCCATGCGCCCGACATAGAGGTCCTCGTCACGGGCGAAAGCTCTGCCACCGTGGCGCTCGCAGCGTCCGCCCACCGGGTCGAGCCGGTCCAGATCGCAAAGACGATCGGGGTTCAGGCAGGGCCACGCGCAGTCCTTATCGTCATGGCGGGCACCTCGCGCCTCGACAACAGGAAGTTCCGCGATCACTTCGGCGCCAAGCCGCGTATGCTCGGTGGGGAAGACGTGACGGCGCTGACAGGCCATCCTGTCGGCGGCGTATGTCCTTTCGGGCTGGCCTTGGACATTCCCGTCTTCTGCGACGTATCGCTGCGGGCCTTGCCGGAAGTGATCCCGGCTGCCGGCGCAGCGAACTCAGCGGTTCGCATATCGCCGGAGCGGATGGCGGAACTGACCGGCGCCACTTGGGTGGACGTCTGCCAGACGGCCTGAGGTTACGGCACCGTCAGTAGTAGCGACGATACCAGGGACTGCGATTTTCCACCGACTGGGTCCCGACGAGATAGCCGATTGCGAAGCCGATGGCTCCTACGAGCGTGAACAGCGTCGTCGCGGTGGCGGGGTGCTCGCGAATGGCGCCGGCGACGGAACTTGCTTCCTCCTGCACGTAGGAGGCCGCATTTCCGGCGCGCTCCGCAAGGCGCTTCTTCAAGGTGGCGATTTCAGTCCTGAGGCCGGCGATCTCTTCGCCGATCCTGTCGTTCCGATCCCGATCGGCTTCGCCCATCGGATTTCCGCTTCCTACCGTATCGACCATGCAAGCCTCCATCGTTGATCGTGCGCCCGGTCAACTTGTGGCGTTGCGATAGGTTCCGTCAGGAGTGCAAGGGCATGCTCAGGCGTCCCGGCTTTCGGCAAGGATATGCGCGAGCGATTCCAGCTTCTCCTGTTCGCTCAGCCCCTTTTGCATCGAATGGACGAGAATCAGGGCAAGCGCCTCCCCGTCCGGGCTCGACTTGCTGATCTGGTGTTCGTCGCATGCCTGGTCGAAGACCTTCTGCAACATGCTCAGCTGGTCCGGCCCTACCGGATTGCGAACCGTTTGTGTCGGCACACCAACCTCCCCTGCCGTCGCGGCCATTTGGTGAATCTGCACCCCTCGTTTCCAAGGCGGATTGATTGCATAAACTTTGTCTTTATGAAGGCGAGCTTGCGCAGGGGTTGCAGGAAGCTGCCCGGGGCCACGTCAGCGAGCAGGAAGACGGGCGTCGCAAGGGACGCCCGTCCGCGTAGACAGGGGGCTCGATCAGGCTGCCCCCGCCGGGTCCCCGATCGGCAGAAGCGCCGGGTCGAGGTTCGGATCCTGGGGGTTTTTCGTGTCGCCCGGATCCTGGACCGGGGTCAGGGGTGGCTCACCCTGCGTCCTGTCCGGAATGCCCGGAGTCGAGGTCGGCCCACGGGGAGTTTCGGGCGACGGAGCAGGAATCGGATCTCTGTTCGGCATGGCACACTCCTCAGGTGATTCAGGAACGCAACGGAGCAATTGCCACATTGTTCCGCCTCGCCGGGAGAAGTCCGGGGATGTGTTCCGGTTAACGCCCCCTTAAATCGCCGCATTTAAAGTCCAGCGGATTGCGCGGGCGATGTGCAACCGCCGGTCGCGGCCGGCTGACGACGGGGGTGACCGACGCGACATGGCGGCGAAGCGGAAATCGGGACAAAGGGTCGAGCCATCCTTCGACGACGACGAGTATGTCGACTCGGACCTGCGGCTTGGCTCCGACGACCGGATTGGCGGCGGCGGCAACAGACGAGCCGCCTCCGCGCGCAAGACCACCCGTCGTGCTCCCCGCAAGACCAAGCGCAGCCGACAGTCCGGGGGACTTCTCGCGCCCCTTCGCAAGCTTTTCTACTGGTGCGTGGTTCTCGGCATATGGGTGGGCATCGCCGTGGGCGGGCTCGTGCTCTATTACGGCGCGCAGATGCCGGCTGCCAGCACCTGGGCCATTCCCGACCGGCCGCCCAACATCAAGATCGTTTCCACCGACGGCTCCGTGATCGCCAACCGTGGCGCGACGGGCGGCGAGGCACTGGCGCTCGAGGAAATGTCGCCCTTCATCCCGCAGGCGGTCATGGCGATAGAGGATCGCCGCTTCTACATGCACTTCGGGGTCGATCCGCTGGGGCTGACGCGGGCTTTCATCAACAACATCACGGGCCAGCCGATCCAGGGCGGCTCCACCATCACCCAGCAGCTCGCGAAGAACCTGTTCCTGTCGCCGGAGCGGACCTTCGAGCGCAAGATCCAGGAAGTGCTGCTCGCCTTCTGGCTGGAGCACAAGTTCAACAAGGACCAGATCCTTGCGATGTATCTCAACAGGGTCTTCTTCGGCTCGAACGCATACGGGGTCGAAGCCGCTTCCCGGCGGTATTTCAACAAGTCCGCCCGTGACGTCAACCTCGGCGAGGCCGCGCTCCTCGCGGGACTGCTGAAGGCGCCTTCCCGCCTGTCTCCGGCGCGCGACCCCGAGGCTGCCGAAGCGCGCGCCCAGGTCGTTCTCGGGGCGATGCTGGAAGAGGGTTACGTCACCGAGGACGAAATCAGGACGGCCATGTCCCAGCCGCCGACGAAGGCGCGCAGCTACTGGTCCGGCGCAGAACACTATGCCGCCGACATGGTCATGGACGAGGTCCGCAAGCTGCTGGGCGAAGTGACCCAGGACGTCGTGGTGGAGACGACCATCGACCTCTCGCTCGAGCGCAAGGCGGAGGAAGCCCTCACCCAGGTCCTCGAGGACGAGGGTGCCAAACTCAATGCCAGCCAGGCGGCGCTCGTATCGATGGACGCAACCGGCGCCATCCGGGCGCTTGTCGGCGGGAGGGACTACGCCGAGAGCCAGTTCAACCGCGCCGTCACCGCGAAGCGGCAGCCCGGATCCGCGTTCAAGCCGTTCGTCTATGCGGCGGCGCTCGAAGCCGGGATACGCCCCGATTCCATCCGCAACGACGCGCCGGTGCGGATCGGGAAATGGACACCTGAGAACTACGACCAGAAGTACCGCGGCGAGGTGACCGTCTCTTCCGCGCTTTCCCAGTCGCTTAACACCATCGCCGCCCAACTGGTGATGGAGGTCGGAGCGGACGAAGTGGTCAGTCTCGCCCATCGCATGGGGATCGAGCAGGAGATGCAGCCCAACGCTTCCATCGCGCTCGGAACCTCGGAAGTACCGCTCGTGGAGCTGACCGCCGCCTACGCGCCCTTCATGAACGGCGGCTACAAGGCGACGCCCCACATCGTGCGCCGCATCCTCGACACGGATGGCAACGTCCTTCACGAGAGCAGCTATGACAACCCGCCGCGGGTCCTCAGCGAAACCGTGGTCGCGACGATGAACAGCATGCTGACGCGCGTCATCCAGGAGGGGACGGGAAAGGCCGCGAGGCTGGACGGCTGGCAGGCGGCCGGCAAGACGGGCACGACCCAGTCCTTCCGCGACGCGATCTTTGTGGGTTACACCAGCATCATGACCACGGGGATCTGGTTCGGCAACGACGACGGTACCTCGATGAAGAAGGTGACGGGAGGAGGCCTGCCCGCGAAGGCGTGGAAGGACTACATGACCTCCGCCCATGCGGGCTACTCCCCCACGCCGCTCTTCGGCAGCCATGGCGGCTTTGCGCTGCCGCCGGCCACCGAACCGGAAAGGGAGCCGACGACGATCAGCGACATCATTTCAGGCGTCCTCCCCGGCCGGTCCTCGACAAGCGAATACCCCTCCGCACCCGCGGCGCCGCACGACGTCGCGGAACCGACGCCCCATGGCGAACCTCCCGTCCGCGATTACCGGGAATACCGGGGTCCCTATGACGACGCTCGGAATGCGCCGGGCGGCCGGGACGGCTATGCCGCCGGCCCCATTCCGCCCGGGGACGTCGGATATCCCAGCGAACCCGCACCGCGTCGGCAGACCACGCTCTACGACCTGATCATGGGCCAGTAGGGGGAGCCCGCCAGGCGCCCCCTGCCGACGTTCACATTTGCGTGTGTTTTTACTGGCTTCGACATGGCGGCCTGCCTTGCAGTCGAAAAATCCCCTCCTTATATACGCCGCATGACGCAGCGAATGCTGCCGGAATACACAAGACCATCCCATTCGAGGAACTGTCAGCGGAATGCCTACCCGGGGTTCAGACGGTTCGCTTAAAGGAGAGAGAAAAATGGCTAAAGTTATTGGCATCGACCTCGGCACGACGAACTCCTGCGTCGCCATCATGGACGGCAAGGACGCGAAGGTGATCGAGAACGCGGAAGGCGCCCGCACCACGCCTTCGATGGTCGCCTTCACCGATGACGGCGAACGCCTCGTCGGCCAGCCGGCAAAGCGCCAGGCCGTAACCAATCCCACCAATACGCTGTTTGCCGTCAAGCGCCTGATCGGCCGCCGTTACGACGACCCGACCGTCGAGAAGGACAAGGGCCTTGTTCCCTTCGAGATCACCAACGGCGACAACGGCGACGCCTGGGTAAAGGCCCAGGGCAAGTCCTATTCTCCGGCCCAGATCTCCGCCATGATCCTTCAGAAGATGAAGGAAACCGCCGAATCCTACCTCGGCGAGAAGGTCGAGAAGGCCGTCATCACCGTTCCCGCATACTTCAACGACGCCCAGCGCCAGGCAACCAAGGATGCCGGCCGGATCGCCGGCCTTGAAGTGCTGCGCATCATCAACGAGCCTACTGCTGCCGCGCTCGCCTACGGCCTCGACAAGAGGGACGGCAAGACGATCGCCGTCTACGACCTTGGCGGCGGTACCTTCGATATCTCCGTCCTGGAAATCGGCGATGGCGTCTTCGAGGTGAAGTCGACCAATGGCGACACCTTCCTCGGCGGTGAAGACTTCGACATGCGTCTCGTCGAATACCTGGCGGCCGAGTTCAAGAAGGACAACGGCATCGACCTGAAGAACGACAAGCTGGCCCTGCAGCGCCTGAAGGAAGCTGCAGAAAAGGCGAAGATCGAGCTGTCGTCCTCGCAGCAGACCGAGATCAACCTGCCGTTCATCACGGCTGACGCCTCCGGTCCGAAGCACCTGACGATGAAGCTGACGCGCGCCAAGTTCGAAAGCCTCGTCGACGACCTGATCCAGCGCACCGTCGCGCCCTGCAAGGCCGCTCTCAAGGATGCCGGCGTCACTGCAGGCGAGATCGACGAAGTCGTGCTCGTCGGCGGCATGAGCCGCATGCCGAAGGTCCAGGAAACCGTCAAGCAGCTGTTCGGCAAGGAGCCCCACAAGGGCGTCAACCCTGACGAAGTGGTCGCCATGGGTGCCGCCATCCAGGCCGGCGTCCTGCAGGGCGACGTCAAGGACGTGCTGCTGCTCGACGTGACGCCGCTCTCGCTCGGAATCGAGACGCTCGGCGGCGTGTTCACCCGCCTGATCGACCGCAACACGACGATCCCGACGAAGAAGTCCCAGGTCTTCTCGACCGCCGACGACAACCAGTCGGCCGTGACGATCCGGGTCAGCCAGGGCGAGCGTGAAATGGCGGCGGACAACAAGCTGCTCGGCCAGTTCGACCTCGTGGGCCTTCCCCCGGCACCGCGCGGCGTTCCGCAGATCGAGGTCACCTTCGATATCGACGCCAATGGCATCGTCCAGGTTTCGGCCAAGGACAAGGGTACCGGCAAGGAACAGCAGATCCGCATCCAGGCATCCGGCGGCCTCTCCGACGCCGACATCGAGAAGATGGTGAAGGACGCCGAGGCGCATGCCGAGGACGACAAGAAGCGCCGTGCCGGCGTCGAGGCGAAGAACCATGCCGAAAGCCTGGTTCATTCGACCGAGAAGTCGCTGCAGGAATTCGGCGACAAGGTCTCCGAAGCGGATCGCAAGTCCATCGAGGACGCCATCGCCGCGCTGAAGTCTGCCATCGAGGCTTCCGAGCCTGATGCCGACGACATCCAGGCGAAGACCCAGACGCTGATGGAAGTGTCGATGAAGCTTGGCCAGGCCATCTACGAGGCCCAGCAGGCCGAAGCTTCCGAAGGGACCGAGGGCGGCAAGAATGACGACGGTGTCGTCGATGCCGACTACGAGGAAATCAAGGACGACAAGAAGTCGGCCTGAGGCTCGCCCGTTGGCGACCTCATGAGATAGTCGACTAGAAACTCCGGCTGCCATCGTGCAGCCGGAATCCTTTCGGGAACCGTTACCTCCATGGCAAAAGCTGATTTTTACGAAACTTTGGGTGTCGGCCGGTCCGCTGACGAGAAGGAACTGAAGAGCGCCTTCCGCAAGCTTGCAATGAAGTATCACCCCGACAAGAACCCGGGCGATGCCGAGGCCGAGAAGAAGTTCAAGGAGATCAACGAGGCCTACGAGACCTTGAAGGATCCCCAGAAGCGCGCCGCCTACGACCGGTTCGGCCACGCGGCCTTCGAGGCCGGCGGCATGGGCTCCGGCGGCATGGGCGGGGGGTTCGGCGGAGCAGGCGCTGGCGGCTTCTCCGATATCTTCGAGGATATCTTCGGCGAGATGATGGGCGGCGGACGGGCGCGGCGCTCTTCCGGCGGCCGCGAGCGCGGCGCCGATCTCCGCTACAACATGGAAATCACGCTCGAGGAAGCGTTCAGCGGCAAGACCGCACAGATCCGCGTCCCCACGTCGATCACCTGCGACGTCTGCTCGGGCTCCGGCGCGAAGCCGGGCACGCAGCCGCAGACCTGCGGCACCTGCCACGGGTCCGGCCGGGTGCGCGCAAGCCAGGGGTTCTTTTCCGTGGAGCGGACCTGTCCGACCTGCCACGGCCGAGGCCAGACGATCTCCGATCCGTGCACCAAGTGCCACGGGCAGGGCCGCGTCTCGGAAGAGCGGTCGCTTTCCGTAAACATTCCCGCCGGTATCGAGGATGGCACCCGCATCCGCCTCCAGGGCGAGGGCGAGGCCGGGACGCGCGGCGGGCCGGCCGGCGACCTTTACATCTTCCTGTCGGTGAAACCGCACCAGTTCTTCCAGCGGGACGGCGCGGACCTGTTCTGCACCGTGCCGATCTCGATGACGACGGCGGCACTGGGCGGGACCTTCGATGTCGCGACGCTCGACGGGACAAAGTCGCGCGTCACGGTGCCGGAAGGCACGCAGCCGGGCAAGCAGTTCCGCCTCAAGGGCAAGGGCATGCCGGTATTGCGGTCTTCACAGACGGGCGATCTCTATATCCAGATCCAGATCGAAACCCCGCAGAAGCTCACCAAGCGCCAGCGGGAACTCCTGCAGGAGTTCGAGGAAATCTCGTCGAAGGACAACAATCCGGAATCCACCGGCTTCTTTGCCCGGATGAAGGAATTCTTCGAAGGCTGAGGCGAGAGTTCGCCTCCCGACTGCCATAAGTGCATCATCAGCGCCGCGACGGGCACGACAGCCCATCGCGACGCTGATGCTTTTTCTCTCAGTAGTGCGGCGGCCTGGTGATCGCGGGAGCGTCGACGGAGGCTTCCTCGAGAACCAGGAAACGCTCGGTCAGCCTGTCGAGCTTCGCCCGGGTCTGCTCGAGAACCTTCCACTGCTCGGCGAGCTGTTCGGAAAGCTCCTCTATCGTCTTTGCCTGATGGGCAACCGTCTCTTCCAGCCTTACGACCCGTTCGTCATCGTCGACCACGGTACTGCACTCCTCAATTGCCCGAAGGGACGGCAAGCTTCAAAGCTCGCGCTTCCGCTTGTAGGGCATCAGCATGATAGCCGATGCAGTTACCGCACCGCCGAAGGTCAGCGCAAGCGGAGCGGCGATCATCACGAAGGACAGGACCGGTGTCCGCGACCGGCCGATACGGCTTCCTAGGCCATATAGGTCGAACCAGTAGAGCGCAAAGGCGACCCCGATGCCGAGCAGTGCTCCGAAGATCGCGTTGACGGCGAGGAACTTCAGCATATCGATATGGTCGCGGCGAGCTTCGTCGGTTGTCATCTGATCTTTCGGTAGGGGCATGACGGCCTCCCAGGCGACGGGGGAGCACAATAGCAGGCTCCTTCTCTGGTCGCGCGCGACGAACCGTCCTATGCGACGATTGGTTCCAAGGCCGCGAACTTTGCTTGCCTTCGCCCCCCAGAAGTCTTAGCTCCTGCCTATCAGGCACGGATGCCCATGGCCCAGAAAGCATTTCTTTCCCGTCTCAAGCTCACCGACTTCCGGAATTATTCCGAAGCGGGCATTTCGCTGGACAGCCGGCATGTCGTGCTCACCGGCGACAACGGCGCCGGCAAGACGAACCTCCTGGAAGCCGTCTCCTTTCTCTCGCCGGGGCGCGGCCTTCGTCGCGCAACGCTGACCGATGTCACACGGGTGGGGGCGAGCGGCGGCTTCTCCATCTTCGTCGACCTGGAGGGGATGGAAGGCGAGGTGTCGCTCGGGACCGGGATCGACGCTGTTGGCGAACCGGTCAGCCGGAAATTGCGGATCAACGGCACTCCTGCGAAATCGACGGAGGAATTGTCCGACCACCTGAGCGTGATCTGGCTCACACCCTCGATGGACGGGCTCTTCACCGGACCGGCCTCGGATCGCCGCCGCTTCCTCGACCGGCTGGTTCTCTCGATCGATCCGGCTCACGGCCGGCGTGCTAGCGACTACGAGAAGGCGATGCGCAGTCGCAACCGCCTCCTGTCGGAAGGACGCTACGACCCTGCCTGGGTCTCGGCGGTCGAGGCCCAGATGGCCGGGCTGGGTGTCGCCATGGCGGCGGCCCGCCAGGAGATGCTGGGTCTGCTCAGCAGTCTCACCAACGAGACGCCGTTTCCCTCGCCGGAGCTTCAGCTGGAAGGCTTCATGGACGATGCAACGGACCAGCCGGCAGCGGAACTGGAAGAGCGTTACCTGGAATTGCTTGCGGACGGCCGGCATCGCGACGCTGCTGCCGGACGCACCCTTGTCGGTCCGCACCGGAGCGACCTCCTGGTCCGCCACCGCGAGAAGGCCATGGATGCCGGGCGATGCTCCACCGGCGAGCAGAAGGCCCTGCTGATCGGCCTCATCCTGGCCCATGCACGACTGACGGCGAATATGACGGGTTTCGCCCCGGTCCTGCTGCTCGACGAGATCGCCGCGCATCTCGACGAGGGCCGGCGGACAGTTCTGTTCGATCTCGTGGACGCACTGGGAGGCCAATCCTTCATGACCGGGACGGACCGGTCGATGTTCTCCGCGCTCGCGGACCGGGCGCAGTTCCTCAGCGTCGAGGGCGGCAGCATCCGCGGCTGATCCTTGCTTTTCCACCTCATCCAAGGCTGCTAGATTGCCGGCATGGAACTGACGCCTGAAGAGATCGAGCGCTATCGACGCCATATCCTGCTTCCGGAGATCGGCGGCCAGGGGCAGCGACGCCTGAAGAACGCGAAGGTTCTGGTCGTCGGAGCAGGCGGCCTGGGTGCCCCTGCCCTTCTCTACCTCGCCGCAGCCGGCGTCGGCACTATCGGCATCATCGACGACGATGTCGTCTCGCTTTCGAACCTCCAGCGCCAGGTCATCCACGACACGGGCACGATCGGCGAGATGAAGACGCAGAGCGCGAGGGCAGCGCTGGCCCAGCTCAACCCGATGATCCGCGTGCTCTCCTACGAGGAGCGATTTTCGGCACGATGGGCATCGAAGCATCTGCCGCTCTTCGACGTCCTCGTGGACGGATCGGACAATTTCGATACCCGCTACGCCTGCGCGGATGCGGCACTTGCGGCGCGCATTCCCCTGGTCACCGGCGCGGTGGGACGTTTCGACGGTTCACTTACGGTCCTTAAGCCCTATGAAGCAGCGCCGGACGGCGCCCAGAACCCCAGCTACCGCGATCTCTTTCCGGAAAAGCCTCCGCAGGACCTGATCCCGGCCTGTGCGGAAACCGGCATCATCGGAGCGCTGACTGGCGTGATCGGCGCCCTCATGGCCATGGAAACCATCAAGGTCGTCACCGGCGTCGGCGAGCCCCTGATCGGACGCCTCCTCCTCTACGACGCACTCACCGCAAAGTTCGATACCATACGATACAAACGGCGTTCCGCGCCGGCTGCGGCCGAATGAACGGGACGGTTGCCGCTCCGGCGGTCCTCGTCAGTTGCGGCCGGGAAGCACTCGGTTCGGCGGCCTGTGGCCGTCGAAGAAGGTGCGGATGTTGATGATCACCTTGTCGCCCATGTCGATCCGGCCCTCGATCGTCGCCGACCCCATGTGGGGCAGCAGCACGGCGCGCCCCTCGTTTGCGAGCTTCACCAGCTTCGGGTTCACCATGGGCTCGTTCTCGTAGACATCGAGCCCGGCTCCGGCAATCTTGCCGTCGCGCAGCAGCTGGATCATCGCGGCCTCGTCGATGATGTCGCCGCGGGCGGTATTCACGATAAGGCTCGTCGGCTGCAGCAGGGCGAGGCGCCGGGCGGACAGGAGGTGGAAGGTCGCCGGAGTGGACGGGCAGTTGACCGAGACGATATCGACGCGCGCCAGCATCTGATCGAGGCTGTCCCAATAGGTTGCCTCAAGCTCCTCTTCCGTCGCGGGGTGAACCCGCTTGCGGTTATGATAGTGGATCGACAGCCCGAAGGCCTTGGCCCGGCGCGCGACCGCGGTACCGATCCGGCCCATGCCGACGATACCGATGCGCTTGCCCCAGATGCGGCGTCCAAGCATCCAGGTGGGTGACCAACCGGCCCAGTCGCCGGGGCGATCCGTCAGTATGCGGGCGCCCTCCGGCAGCCGGCGTGACACGGCGAGGATGAGCGCCATGGTCATGTCGGCCGTGTCTTCGGTAAGGACGTTCGGCGTGTTGGTGACGGTGATGCCCTTGCGCGCAGCCGCGTCGATGTCGATGTGGTCGGTGCCGTTGGAGAAGCTGGCGATCAGCCTGAGGTCGGGCCCCGCCTCGTTGATGAGCGCCTCGTCTATCCTGTCCGTCACCGTGGGCACGAGGACGTCAGCCGTCTTCATCGCGGCGGCGAGCTGCTCCCGGGTGCGCGGCGCGTCGTCGACATTCAGCTCGGCATCGAACAACTCGCGCATGCGGGTCTCGACGGCGTCCGGCAGCTTGCGCGTTATGTAGACCTTGGGTTTCTTCTTCGCTGTCATGGGCGTCGTATTCAGAGGTCCTTAACCAAGTCGCGCGATAGTCTACGCACAGAGGGCGTTTCTACCAGACCCGTCGGCGAAGACAAACAAAACCTCGCAGGAGCAGGGTTGCCGAGGTCGCCCGGAAGCTTGCGGCCGGCCGCGCAGGCGCCGCACCGTCTCGAGAGAACCCGCATGCGCAGCGTCATACTTTCCACACTGCTGGCAGTCTTCATCGGAGCGCTTCCGGCGCTTCATGCGTTTCCGTCCTTCGCACAGGGAACCAAGGGCGCGAGCGGGCTGCCCCTGCCTCGGTTCGTCAGCCTGAAATCCAAGCGCGTGAACATCCGGATCGGGCCGAGCACCGACTACGCCGTCGCCTGGATGTACATGAAATCGGGTACGCCGATGGAGATCATCCAGGAATACGACAACTGGCGCCGCGTCCGGGATGCCGACGGCACAGAGGGGTGGGTGAACCAGGCGCTTTTGTCGGGTGAGCGGACGGCCGTCGCGGCACCCTGGATGCGCGGCAAGGAGGATGACGTCTTCGTCAACATGCGCCGCGACCCCCAGTCCTCGGCCTCCGTCGTCGCAAAGCTCCAGCCCGGCGTGGTAATCTCCATCGACGAGTGCAACGGCGACTGGTGTCATGCGTCGGTCAACGGCACCGAAGGCTGGGTCAACCAAGCGGAGATCTGGGGAGCCTATCCGGGAGAAGCGTTCAGGTAACCGCTTCCGCCTCGATCAGGCCCTCGCGGATGGCCGCCTCGCGCAAAGAACCCATGGGACGCGGCCCGATCTGCGCGATAACGATCGCCGCCGACAGGCAACCCAGCCTGCCGCAATCAAGAAGCGACCGGCCTTGCGTATATCCGTAGAGGAAGCCGGCCGCGAAGAGATCGCCGGCACCGGTCGTATCCACTACCTCGTCCACCGCGAAGGCATCGATCTTCAAGCGCTCTTCGCCCCGGACGATGATGGCGCCCTCTTCGCTGAGGGTAACGGCGGCAAGACTGCAATCCGCCGCGATCCGATCCAGCGCCAGTTGGAAATCGTCCGTCTCATAGAGCGACAGGACCTCCTGCCTGTTGGCGAAGACGATATCGACGGTTCCCGAGCGCATGAGGTCCAGGAATTCCGAGCGGTAACGGTCGACGCAGAAGGGGTCCGACAGGGTCATCGAGACTTCCCGCCCGTTCTCGTGCGCGATCCGGGCGCATTCGAGGATTGCCTCCTTGGCGCGCGGCGGATCCCAAAGATAGCCTTCGAAATAGGTGACGGCGGACTGGGCGACGATGGCTGGCTCGACGTCGCCTGGGCCGAATTCAACGCATGCGCCGAGATAGGTGTTCATCGACCTTTCGCCGTCCGGGGTGACGAAGATCATCGAGCGGGCCGTCGGCGGAAAGGTCCCCTGCGGTTCGGTGGCGTAATGCACGCCCTGCGCGCGGATGTCGTGCTGGAAGATGTTTCCCAGCTGGTCCTCGGCGACCTTTCCGAAATAGGCCGCCCTGCCACCCATGCCGGCGACGCCCGCCGCCGTGTTGCCGGCCGAGCCTCCGGAGGCCTCCACCGCCGGCCCCATCCTCGAATAGAGGAGTTCGGCGCGTTCGGCGTCGATCAGGTTCATGGCGCCCTTGATGATCGCGTTGTCGGCAAGAAACTGGTCGTCACATCGGGCGATGATATCTACTATCGCGTTTCCAACCGTCAAAACATCAAACTGCGGCATGCTGCCAAACCTTTCCTGTCAGTTCGTCGCCATCCTTTTTGCACATGCGAAGGAAAAACCCCATAGCCCGCCGCCGATTCCTGTTCTGGATTAAGGCTTTTCGGCCATGATCGACGCATCACATACTTCAGCCCATACTTCCCCGGAAAGACCGCAAGTTGTCATCAGTCCTCATAAACGTCGCCCCCGTATTCCTCCTCATCCTCATCGGCTGGATCGTCGCCCGGACAAAAATCCTCAATGAGGCGACGGGCGACGCGCTTGGAGAATTCGTCTTCAAGATCGCGGTTCCGATGCTGATCTTCAGCACGCTCGCGAATGCGCATTTCGACGGCGTCTCGCCGTTTCGGCTGTGGGCAGCCTATTTCGCCGGGGTAGCGGTCACCTGGACCGCCGGCCACCTGATCGCCAAGCACGTCTTCGGGCGAGACGACAAGATCGGGGTGATCGCCGGAATGTCGGCAGCATTCGCGAACAACGTCTTCATCGGCCTGCCGCTCGTGGGGCGATCAGTCGGCGAGGAAGGGCTGGTGGCTCTTTCCATCCTTCTTGCCATCCACCTGCCGCTGATGATGATCGTCGGAACGATCCTGATGGAACGCGCCGGGGTCATCGTCGATGGCGGCACCGGACGCGGCCTGAAGGCCATCCTCGGGCAGGTCGGCTTCAACCTCGTCCGCAATCCGCTGGTCATCGCGCTTGCCGCGGGGCTCGCCTTCAGCCTCTCCGGCCTGACGATGACGCCGGTCATCGCAACCGTCGTGACCCAGCTTTCGAATGCTGCGGGCCCCGCCGCACTGATCTCGATCGGAATGGCACTCACGCGCTACCCGGTCCGCGGCAATATCGGGCTGACGAGCGGGATCGCCGCGCTGAAGCTGCTTCTCCTGCCCGCCGCCGTGTTCCTGATGAGCAAGCTTCTGGGGCTGAGCCCCGCATGGGCCGCCGCGCTCGTGCTGACCTCGTCGGTGCCGACCGGCATCAATGCCTGGCTGATCGCGCAACGCTTCCGTGCCGGGCAGAACATAGCCGCATCGACCATCAGCGTGACCACCGCCCTCGGCATCGTTTCGGTCAGTTTCTGGGCCTGGCTTCTGTCTTAGGCGGAGAGCGTTCGGGTCGCTGAAGGCCCGCAACGAAAAAGCCCGGCACAGGGGCCGGGCTTCAAAATCGCTTGTCGGCGACCTCAGTTGGTGGTGGTCGGCGCCGTCTGCTGATCGGCAGCGGCCGGCTCATCGGCTGCGGGAGCGGTCGACGCTTCGGCGGCAGGTGCGGCACCTTCAGCGGCGGGAGCTTCGGCAACCGGCTCTGCCGGGGTTTCGCCGGCAGCAGGAGCAGCGGCCTCACCTTCTGCTGCAGCGGGAGCGTCCGTTGCCGGAGCGGCTTCTGCGGCGGGGGCCGCACCTTCGGCAGCCGGAGCGGCAGCTTCGCCCTCTGCGGGCGCGGCTTCGGCCTGGGCTTCCGGCAGCGGCGCCGGGCTGTCAGAGAGCGAACGCAGGTAGGCAATGACGTTGGCGCGCTCGTCGTCCTTCTTCAGGCCTGCAAAGCCCATGGCGGTGCCGGGAACGTGCTGCTTCGGCGCCAGCAGGAAGCCGTTCAGGTGCTCATAGTCCCAGACGACAGAACCGCCCTGCGAGAAATCCTTCATTGCCGCCGAGTAGCTGAAGCCCTCATGCGATGCGATCGGCCGGTTTACGGTGCCCCACAGGTTCGGGCCAACCTTGTTGGCGCCGCCCTGCTCGGCGGTGTGACAGCTCGCACACTTCTTGAACGATGCCTGGCCGGCGGCCGCGTCGGCAGTCGCGAGAAGCGTTGCGATCGGCACGGCTGCCTCTTCCTCGGCGCCACCAGCTTCTCCACCCGTCTCCGCCGCGACAATGGCGAAGCCTGCCTGTTCCGGCGCTTCCGAGTGCCAGATACCCTCAGACGCGATCGAAACCGTCATCATCACGAAAACGGTGGCAAGAAGCGCTCCTACCGCCATGTTCACGTACGAGTTCATATGCAAACGCTCCCCTGCAACCGCCGGAGTAAAGGCGGGCCATCTTGAAATCGCGCGGAACCTATGTCTTTTGCACTGCGGTTGCAACACGATTATACGGCGCCGCGTGAGACTTTTTGACACTGATCAATGCGCTTTTGAAGGACCGAGATGACCAATTTTGCTGCTGATCGGACGCTGGTGCTCATTCCCGCCCGCATGGCCTCGACCCGGCTTCCCGGCAAGCCGCTGGCGGATATTGCCGGGCTGCCGATGATCGTCCAGGTCGCCAGGCGCGCCCGGGAAGCCGATGTCGGGCGAATCATCGTCGCGGTCGACCATCAGGACACATACGAGGCGGTCGCCTCGGCCGGCTTCGAGGTCGTGATGACGCGCGAGGACCACCAGTCGGGTTCCGACCGCATATACGAGGCCGTCCAGAAGGTGGACCCGGAGGGCAGGATCGAGGTTGTCGTCAACGTGCAGGGCGACCTTCCGACGATCGAGCCGGAAGCCGTCCGCGCAGCCCTGCGCCCCCTGGAAAACCCGCAGGTCGACATCGCCACGCTTACGGTGGAAATCACCGAGGAGCACGAGAAAACCAATCCGAACGTCGTCAAGGTTGTCGGTTCGCCGCTTTCACCGGCACGGATGCGCGCGCTCTACTTCACCCGCGCCACGGCCCCGCATGGCCCCGGCCCGCTCTACCACCACATCGGGCTTTACGCATACCGCCGCAAGGCGCTGGAACGGTTCGTCTCGCTCGGGCCGTCCGCTCTCGAAAAGCGCGAGTCGCTCGAGCAGCTGCGGGCGCTTGAAGCCGGCATGCGGATCGACGTGGAAATCGTTGACTCGGTTCCGCTCGGTGTCGATACTCCCGCCGATCTTGAAAAGGCCCGCGCAATTCTCTCCAGCCGCTCCTCCTGAAGGCGCTTTCCCCATGACCCAGAAAACCAACAGGATCGCCTTCCAGGGCGACTTCGGCGCCAATTCCGACATGGCGTGCCGGGACATGTTCCCGACCATGCGGCCGCTCCCCTGCCCGACTTTCGAGGACGCCTTCGTTGCGCTGGAGAGCGGAGAGGCGGATCTGGCAATGATCCCGATCGAGAACACGATCGCCGGGCGCGTGGCCGACATCCATTATCTGCTGCCGGAATCGCGACTGCACATCGTCGGCGAATATTTCATGCCTATCCGCTTCCAGCTGATGGTCCTTCCGGGGACCACCCGGGAAGACGTGCGCACGGTGCACAGCCACATTCACGCGCTCGGCCAGTGCCGCAAGATCATCCGCTCGAACGGCTGGAAGGCGGTCGTCGCCGGGGACACGGCCGGCGCCGCCAAGCTGGTGGCGGAGGAAGGGGACCGCTCCATGGCGGCGCTTGCTCCCCGGCTTGCCGCGGATCTCTACGGGCTGGAAATCCTCGCGGAAAACGTCGAGGACACCGAGAACAACGTCACCCGCTTCGTCATCCTCTCGCGCGATGAGACTTGGGCCAATCGGGACGACGCGTCGGAAATCATCGTCACCACCTTCGTCTTCAATGTCCGCAACATCCCGGCCGCGCTCTACAAGGCGATGGGAGGGTTTGCCACCAACGGCGTCAACATGACCAAGCTGGAGAGCTATCAGCTGGGCGGCAAGTTCGTGGCGACCCAGTTCTACGCCGATATCGAGGGACATCCGGACGATCCGGCGGTGCGGCGGGCGCTCGAGGAGCTGCGATTCTTCTCCGAAAAGGTGCGGATCCTCGGCGTCTACAAGGGTCACCCCATGCGGGGCGCCCTGCAGAAGCATTGAGACCCTAGCGCGGCCAGTCGACCCAGTCGCGGATCAGCTGATAGGCGATCGCGCCCACCGGGGGCGCGAAGAACCTGTCGCCCGGCCGGCCTGCGAGGATGTCCCCGACCTCCTCGCGCGAAAACCACCGGCAATCGGCAATCTCCTGCTCGTCGATCCGGATCTCGGTCGACGTCGCCTCCGCGTAGCATCCGATCATCAGCGAGTGGGGCATGGGCCAGGGCTGCGATGCGTGATAGCGGACGCGGCCGATGCGTATGCCCGATTCCTCAAACGTTTCCCGCCGGACGGCATGCTCGATCGTTTCGCCTGGCTCCACGAAGCCCGCCAGGCACGAATACATCCCCTCCTGGAAATGATGGCTCCGACCGAGCAGGCAGCAATCGCGCTCCTCATCGACGACGAGCATGATCACCACGGGGTCGGTCCGCGGAAATGTCAGGTTTCCGCAGGCGATGCAGACGCGGCGATACCCGCCGAGCCGGCTTTCGGTCGCTGCGCCGCACTTGCCGCAGTATCGATTGGTCGCATTCCAGTTGATAAGGGCTGCCGCCTGGGCCGCCTGCCCGAGCAGTTCCCCGTCGAGCATTCCCTCTCGATAGAGCGCACGCGCCTCGGTCGGCTTGAAGTGGGCGGCCAGGTCCTCGGCCGCCACGCCGACCGGCACGGCGATACGGGGCTCGCCGTTCTCGCAATAGCCGAGAAGGACGGCATTTTCGAAATCCGGCTGCAATTCCATCAACTCGTAGGCTGAAAACAGCGGATCTAGAACCTGCCCGTCATGCTTGAGGATTAGCCGGCTCCCCGTGAAGGCAAGCAGGTGCGTGCCCTCGACCTTGAGCGCCTCCTCCAGGCAATTCTCCTCGCGGTATTCCGATCGCCGGTCGAGGGTATTGCCTGAAAACGCGGTGAGGGTGCTGGCTTCCGGATGCGGCGCGTCGGTATCGAAAAGGGATCCGGTCATGTCAGAGGGCTTCGATCAATGTCTGGAGAAGCCTGTGCTGCGCCCCGTTCTCGTAGGGCTCGGGGGTGCCGTGGCCCCAGATGGGCCCGGGCCAGTTCGGGTCGCCTTCGTTGCGCGCCACCACATGCACGTGCAGCTGGCCGACGACGTTGCCGAGGGCGCCGACATTGATCTTGCGGGCACCGGTCGCCTTCTTCAGCGCTGCGGCCACCTCATTGGTCTCGAAGGTCAGCAGGGTCTGGTCGAGCGGAGTGAGTTCGAAGATTTCGCTGATCCCGGGGCGCTGCGGGACAAGCATCAGCCAGGGCCATCGACGGTCCTTCATCAATCGAAGCTGGCACAGGCCGAAAACCGTCACCAGTTCCGAATCCCGCTCGAGCCTCTCGTCCAGCACGAATTGCCTCAACTACCATTCCTCCGTCGTGACATGAGCCTAGCAGTTTTTTACAGGCTTGGCTTGCATTTGCGAGCGTTATTGCCGATATGTGCGGCGGGAGGTTGGTGGTGGACGAGCCACTCGCCAACCGGGTCAGGTCCGGAAGGAAGCAGCCCTAACGAGCCCGGCACGGGTCGCCGTGCCAGCCTCCCACCCTCTACCATCTTGGTCAGCTTCCGGTCCGGTCAAGAGGCTGGAACGGCCCGCGAAGGCTGGCAGGAATCATGAACGACACCGGGCCCAATTCCAGAGCATTCCCTCCCCCCGGCAGCGGATATCGCGTGCTTGCGCGCAAGTATCGCCCGAAGGACTTCTCTGACCTCATGGTCGGCCAGGAGCCGATGGTCCGCACGCTCACCAATGCCTTCGAGACGGGACGGATAGCCCAGGCCTACATGCTGACCGGGGTGCGCGGCGTCGGCAAGACGACCACCGCCCGCATTCTCGCCAGGGCGCTGAACTACCAGACTGCGGACATCGACCAGCCGACCATCGACCTTCGCATCCCCGGCGAACACTGCCAGGCGATCATGGAAGGCCGGCATGTCGACGTGATCGAGATGGACGCCGCCTCCCATACCGGCATCGACGACATCCGCGAGATCATCGAGCAGGTCCGCTACCGGCCGGTCTCGGCGCGATACAAGGTCTACATCATCGACGAAGTGCACATGCTCTCGACGCAGGCCTTCAATGGTCTGTTGAAGACGCTCGAAGAGCCGCCGGAGCATGTGAAGTTCATCTTCGCAACGACCGAAATCCGCAAGGTGCCGATCACCGTCCTCTCTCGCTGCCAGCGCTTCGACCTGCGCCGCATCAGCGCCGCGGACCTCGTCGGCCTGTTCACCACCATCCTGGAGAAGGAAGGCGTCGTCGCGGACCCCGAAGCGCTGTCGATGGTCGCCCGCGCAGCCGAAGGCTCGGCACGCGACGGCCTTTCGCTGCTGGACCAGGCGATCGCCCACGGCGGCGGGCGCGTCGAAGCCGACACCGTCCGGGGAATGCTTGGCCTTGCTGACAGGGCCCGCATCGTCGACCTCTTCGAACATGTCATCCGCGGTGACGTGACGGCAGCGCTCAGCGAGTTCGAGTCGCAGTATCAGGCGGGCGCCAATCCCGTCGTCGTGCTGACCGACCTTGCCGACTTCACGCATCTCGTGACACGCATCAAGTATATCCCGGAGGCGGCACAGGACCCGTCGCTGAGCGAAGTCGAACGGGTTCGCGGCCAGGAGTTCGCGAATTCCGTGGCCGTCAGCACGCTTTCACGCATCTGGCAGATGTTGCTCAAGGGCATCCCGGAGGCCGAGAACTCGTCGAGGCCGGCAGGCGCGACGGAAATGGTGCTCATCCGCCTTACCCATGCCGCCCATCTTCCGGCACCGGAGGACGCGGCGCGGCGTCTGGGAGAGTTCGGCAATGGCGAAGGTCGGGCCCCTTCCCTGCCCTCGGGCAACGGCGGCCACCCCGCCTCTCCCTCCGTCAATACCCAGGCGGTGGCGCACTCCGCCTCCCCCCAGCGCATGCCCGCAGGCGGGCCGACCGCCATGCTGAAGGCCGTGCCGTCACCGGAACCGCGCGACATGCCCGTCGGGCGCGTCGAGGAACTGCCGTCCCAGAAACCGGTGCCGGCCGTCCCGGTCAACTCGCTCCAGGACGTCGTCGATCTCTGCTCCAAGAACCGCGAGCCGAAACTGAAGGCCCTGGTGCGCAACTTCGTGCGGCTGGTGAAGCTCGAGCCCGGACGGCTCGACATGCGCATGACCAACGGCGCTCCCGCCTCGCTGCCCGGTGAACTCGGCGTCAAGCTCAAGGAATGGACCGGCATTCACTGGGTCATCAGCCTGAGCAACGAGGAGGGCGAGGCCACCCTCGTGGAAAGGGACGCCAGTGTGCGCGAGGCGCGGCTGACGGATGCCCGTGCCGATCCGGACGTGGCGGCCATCCTGGCGCAGTTTCCCGGCGCCCGCATCACGGACGTGCGGATTCGCGCCGTCGAGGACGATGCCGGAGACGACGAAATTGCGCCACCGGCAGTGGCAGAATCCGCCGAGGGAGACATCCTGCCCGGCGACGACATCGAACTATAAGAGAAGGACTGGACGATGCGCGACATCATGGGCATGATGGGCAAGGTCAAGGAAATGCAGGCCAAGATGGAGAAGGTGCAGGCGGATATCGCCGCACTGGAAGTCGAGGGAACGTCTGGCGGCGGGCTGGTGACAGTCCGCCTGAGCGGCAAGGGCGACATGCTCGGCCTGAAGATCGATCCATCGCTCTTCAAGGAAGATGACGTCGAAATCCTCGAAGACCTGATCGTTGCGGCCCATCAGGACGCCAAGAAGAAGGCCGAAAGCACGGCCGCCGAAATGACCCGGGAACTCACCGCCGGGCTGCCGATTCCTCCGGGGATGAAGCTGCCCTTCTGACCTTCCTGGTTGTCGGAGGACGCCATGACACTCGCCTCCCTGCTTGTTTTTGCGACTACCCTTTTCGTTGCTGCCGGATCTCCGGGCCCAAGTATCGCTGCTCTCGTGGCGCGCGTCCTCTCGCGGGGCGCGCGTGATGTGTTGCCGTTCCTCCTGGCCATGTGGGTCGGCGAGGCGATCTGGCTGTCGCTGGCGGTCGCCGGTCTTGCGGCGATCGCGGAAAGCTTCCAGCCGGTCTTTGTCGCCATCAAATGGATCGGCGTCGGCTATCTTCTCTATCTGGCCTGGAAGATGTGGTTCTCCGAGCCCGCCGAACCGGGCGAGGCCATTCCGGAAAGCCGTTCGGCGCTCAAGATGTTCATCGCCGGGCTGACGGTGACGCTCGGCAATCCGAAGATCATGATCTTCTACGTGGCGCTTCTGCCCTCGATCATCGATCTTGCGGGCGTCACACCGGTGGGATGGCTGGAATTGCTGGGCGCGATGTTCCTGACGCTGGTGGTCGTGCACCTGAGCTGGGTCATGCTTGCCGCGCGTGCACGGCAGTTCCTGAGGAGCCGCCGGGCCGTGAAGATCGCCAACCGGGTCTCGGCAGGCACGATGGCAGGCGCGGCGGCGGCCATCGCGGCGCGCTGAACTAGAACTTCGCCGGCTTTCCAGCTTCGATCGCGGCACGCATGTCCGCGTGGATGGGGGCGGACAGGAACCGTCTCCCATCCTCTTCGGAGAGACGTTTTCCGAACTTCGTCATCATCTCCGGAATGCCTATCCTGGGGCCTTCGAACGGGTGGTGCCGGACCTCGTCGCCCGCCCGGACGGTGCCGGGTTCAATCACCCTGCAATAGATCCCCGGCCGGCCGGCGCGGATATAGTCCTTGACGATGGCCGGGCTCTCCATCCGTGCGGCGAGCGTCGCGCACGGGGTGCGCGGGGATGTGGCTTCAAGCACGACGCTGCCGATCATGAAGCGATCGCCCGCCGAAACGTCCCGGTTATCGAGACCGGCGACCACGATGTTTTCGCCGAAGGTACCGGGCGCGATCTCGTAGCTCAGTTGCGCCGACCACCAGTCGAGCGTCAGCGACCCCTCGAGCAGCACGGCCTGCTCCTCGCCGCCGTGGTACTTGCCGTTGCAGATCGCATCGCCGGCAAGCCCCTCGCGGCCGATCATGACGGGCCCGTCCACCGGCGCCTTGAAAATTCCCGTCCTGAGACGCCTGCCCGGCAGTGCCTGCGGACGACCGAGACAGACAGCGAGAAGTTTCATGGCGATCGGTCCTTCAATGATTCCGTTCGACGGGCATATGGGCTAAAGGGAGGACATGGCAAAGCGCGTTACCGGTCCCGAAATCGAAAAGCTCATCCAGTTGCTGGCAAAGGTCCCCGGCCTCGGGCCCCGCTCGGCGCGACGGGCGGCCCTTCACCTGATCAAGAAGAAGGAGCAGTTGCTCGGCCCGCTCGGCCAGGCGATGGGCGAGGCCTATGACAAGGTGAAGGTCTGCTCGCGCTGCGGCAATGTCGATACGGTCGATCCCTGTACCGTCTGCACCGACACGCGCCGGGACCAGTCGATGATCATCGTCGTCGAGGACGTCTCGGACCTCTGGGCCCTCGAACGGGCGGGAGCCATGAATGCCGCCTATCACGTGCTCGGGGGGACGCTTTCGCCGCTCGACGGGGTCGGGCCGGATGACCTAAACATCCGCCCGCTGATCGAGAGGGTGAGCGAAGGCGGCGTCCGGGAGGTCATCATCGCCGTCAACGCGACGGTCGAGGGACAGACGACAGCACACTATATAACCGACCAGTTGGCGGGTCTCGACGTGAAGATCACCCGGCTTGCCCATGGCGTGCCGGTGGGCGGCGAACTCGACTACCTCGACGAGGGAACGCTGACGGCAGCGCTTCGGGCGCGGACGGCGATCTGAGGAGGAAACCATGCGAAAATTCGCTCTCGCCGTCGCCGCGGTGCTTGCCCTTCTTCCCGCCTCGGCTGATGCCGCGTCTCGCCAGGACGTCGAGATGCAGTTCCAGCGATGGATCACCGGTGATCTGGCCGCCGAGGCCAAACGGAACGGCATTTCTGACAAGACGCTTGCCAGCGCATTCCAGGGCGTGACGCTCAACTGGGACCTGCCCGACCTCGTGCCGCCCGGCAGCAAGCCGCCCCCGAGCCAGGACCAGAGCCAGGCGGAGTTTTCGTCGCCCGGCGCCTATTTTTCCGAGAAGCGCCTGCAGGGCCTCGCCGCCAGGGGACGAAGCCTCGCCGCCCAGCACAGCAAGACACTGGCCCGGGTCGAGGCCACCTACGGCGTCCCCGGCGAGATCATCGTCGCCATATGGGGCCGCGAGTCGGGCTTCGGCCGGGCAAAGCTTCCGCACTCGGCAATCGAGGTGCTGGCGACGAAGGCCTTCATGTCGACCCGCAGGGACATGTTCGGCTCTGAACTGATCGCGGCGCTGCACATGATCGAGGGCGGCGACATCACCGCGTCGAAGATGATGGGCTCCTGGGCCGGCGCGCTTGGCCAGCCGCAGTTTCTTCCTTCGAGCTACCTGAAATATGCCGTGGACTTCGACGGCGACGGTCGCCGCGACATCTGGAACTCGGTGCCTGACAGCCTTGCCTCGATCGCCAACTATCTGGCCCGTGAAGGATGGCAGAAGGGCCGCGACTGGGGATTTGAAGTGACGCTCCCCGAGAGTGTCAGCTGCGCCCAGGAAGGGCCCGACCTTGCCAGGCCGATTTCCTCCTGGGCCGGCAGCGGGATCGTGCGAGCCTCCGGGCGCGGCTTTCCCGACGATGAACTCCGGGCGGAGGGCATGATGCTCGTGCCGGCCGGCAGGCACGGGCCCCAGTTCATCGTGACCCCGAATTTCTACGTCCTCAAGCAATACAACAACTCGGACCTCTACGCCCTCTTCATCGGCAACCTCGCGGACCGGATCGCCCATGGCGGGGGATCGTTCCGGCAGTCCTGGGGCGATGTCGGGCGGATGAAGCGCTCAGACGTGCTGGCGATGCAGAAGACGCTCGTGGCACAGGGCTATGATGTCGGAAAGGTGGACGGGCTTGCCGGCTACAAGACCCGCCGTTCGCTCGGCGACTGGCAGGCGAAGAACGGCCTCGCCCCAACCTGTTTCCCGAGCGCATCGCTGAAGGGCCGCCTGCAATAGTCCGTCAATGCGGATCGATGTGCGGCTGGTGGAAGACATCGTTCGTCGTCGACGGGATGGCCTGGCGCTCGATCATCCGGTGGACGCGCACCTGTTCGCCGCGGTGAAGCGCCAGTATCCGGTCCGTCGTCTCAGCATCGGCCTGCGTGCGGCGCTGGTTGTGCCGGACATATTCCACCCATGTCGGCACATGGTAGGTCTCGGTCCAGATTTCCGGATACTGGAGATCGCGCATCAGGGCCCAGTTGCGCGCGCCGTCGCGAATGCGGATGCGGCGGCGCTCGGCCATCAGCGACAGGAATTCCGGCAGGTCCTCGTCGGCGATGTCGTAGTCCACCTGGATGACGATCGGCCCGCTTCGGGGCTGGATCTCCAGGCTGAGCGACGGCTCGACGAAGCGGTTGAGGGGATCGAGGTTCAGGGAGCGGAAATCCGGCATGGGCAGCCGTAGGCCCAGGGCGGCGCCGGCCAGCATCAACAGGCTGGACGAAACCAGGGCATTGGCGGGACCGAGGTCTTCCGCCCATTGACCCCAGAGCCAGCTGCCGGCCGCAATGCCTCCGAAGGTGGCGGTCTGGTATAGGGAAAGCGCACGACCCACGACCCAGCGCGGTGTCGAAAGCTGCACGACCGTATTGAGGAGCGACAGGGTCACGACCCAGCATATGCCTGCTAGAACCAGCGCCACGAAGGTAATGGCGCTCGATCCGCTGAGGCCGATGATCGCCGCGCTGATAGCAAATCCCGTGAAGCTTACGCGGACGATAGCCTCGCTTCGCAGCCGCTGCCGGATGTGCGCGTTCAGGAAGGCACCGGCGATCCCGCCGACGCCGAAGGCGCCGAACATGATACCATAGGTCAGCGCCCCGCCGTCCAGGATATCGCGGGCAACGACCGGGAGCAGTGCCAGCACCGAACCTGCCGACAGGCCGAAGACGAAGCCACGGAGCATGACCTTTTCGAGGTTCGGCGACATGGCGACATAGCGGAAGCCGGCCGAAATGGCACTGCCCAGTGCCTCTCGGGGGAGCGGGTTATTCGGAACCTCCGGTCTCCAGCGGAGCAGCGCATAGATCAGCGCGAAGTAGCTGACGGCATTGACCGCAAAGGCAGCGGCTGCCCCGGCCACCGCGACGATCACACCCCCGAGCGCGGGCCCGACGCTTCTCGTGATGTTGAAGCCTGCGCTGTTGAGCGAGACCGCTTCCGGCAGGTCCGGTCGCGGGACGATGTCGCCGACGGAGGCCTGCCAGGACGGGTTGTGGAGGGCCGTACCCGATCCGATGACGAAGGTGAACATCAGCAACAGCCAGGGGGTCAGGAGGTCGAGCGCAGCGACGGTCGTCAGCAGGAGAGAGGCGGCGAGCATCAGGAACTGCGCCGTCAACATGACCCTGCGCCGGTCGAAGCTGTCCGCCAGCGCGCCGGAGACGACGGAGAACAGCATGATCGGCAGGGCCGTCGACGCCTGGACCAGGGCAACCAGGTTTTCGGACGTGGTGAGCGCGGTCATCATCCACGCCGCACCGACCGCCTGTACGAGACCTCCCAGGTTGGATGCCATGCTGGCAATCCACATGCTGCGATAGGTCGGGTGGCGTAGCGGGGCGAACGGCGATCGGGAGTCTGTCACGCAGGAATCCAACTGTCTGCAGGTGAAGCCTCGAGTATAGGGCGGGCTTGGACAGATGCCAGCCCGGATGAGACTGGGGGCCCGCACTTGCAAAAGCCGACCGGAGCACGTATATGGGACCCATATTCTTGATCGTTTGATGAAGAGTGGGGCCTCACCGGGACCCGCTCTTTTTTGTTAGGCGATCGACACGGGCCGAGGCTCATCTGGCAACGACGACCGAAAGTTTCCATGTCGCAAACCGAAAACGAACCGCGCATCATCATCGAGACAGGGCTCGACCTGAGGGTCGCCGAAATCATCGAGCCGGTGCTTTCCGGCATGGGCTACAGGCTCATCCGGGTGCGGATGCTGAACCAGAACGGCCTGACGCTGCAGATCATGGCCGAGCGGCACGACGGCACGATGACCGTCGAGGACTGCGAAGCGATCTCCACGGCGATTTCACCCGTCCTGGATGTGGAAGATCCGATCGATAAGGCATATCATCTCGAGGTGTCGTCGCCCGGCATAGACCGGCCGATGGTCCGCAAGTCCGATTTCTCGCGCTGGCAGGGCCATATCGTGAAGTGCGAGACATCGATCATGGTCGACAACCGCAAGCGGTTCCGCGGCAAGATCACCGAGGCGAATGAAGAAGGCTTCACGATAGAGCGCGACCAGGTAGCGTATGGCGAGGCGCCGAGCGTCACCATCCCCTTCTCGGCGCTCTCGGAAGCAAAGCTGATCCTGACGGATGACCTGATCCGGGATGCGCTGCGCGCCGACAAGCTGGCAAAGGCGCAGGCCGCAAACCAGAACGGCGAAGACGACGAATAACAATCGGCCGATCGGCCGCTACCCTTTCGACTGACGGAGACGAACGACAATGGCAGTGAGTGCAAACCGGCTTGAGCTTCTGCAGATCGCGGATGCAGTGGCACGTGAGAAGGTCATCGACCGCGAGATCGTGCTGGCCGCGATGGCCGACGCCATCCAGAAGGCTGCGCGCTCCCGCTACGGTTCGGAAACCAACATCCGCGCCGACATCAACTCCAAGACCGGCGAAATCCGCCTTCAGCGCCTTCTCGAAGTCGTCGAGCAGGCCGAGGACTACGGCACGCAGATCCCGCTGGAACTGGCGCGCGACCGCAACCCGGACGCCAAGATCGGGGACTTCATCGCCGACCCGCTGCCGCCGATGGACTTCGGCCGCATTGCGGCGCAGTCCGCCAAGCAGGTGATCGTGCAGAAGGTCCGCGAAGCCGAGCGTGACCGCCAGTACGACGAGTTCAAGGACCGCGTCGGCGAGATCGTCAACGGCACCGTCAAGCGCGTCGAATACGGCAACGTCATCGTCGATCTTGGCCGCGGCGAAGGCATTATCCGCCGCGACGAGATGATCCCGCGCGAGACCATGCGCTACGGCGACCGCGTCCGCGCCTACGTCTACGACGTGCGTCGCGAACAGCGCGGCCCGCAAATCTTCCTATCGCGTACCCATCCGCAGTTCATGGTGAAGCTCTTCACCATGGAAGTTCCGGAAATCTACGACGGCATCATCGAGATCAAGTCGGTTGCCCGCGACCCCGGCTCCCGCGCCAAGATCGCCGTCATTTCGAACGATTCCTCCATCGATCCGGTCGGCGCCTGCGTCGGTATGCGCGGTTCGCGCGTCCAGGCGGTCGTCGGCGAATTGCAGGGCGAAAAGATCGACATCATTCCGTGGTCCAACGATCCGGCATCCTTCATCGTCAACGCGCTGCAGCCGGCCGAAGTCGCCAAGGTCGTTCTCGATGAGGATGCGGAACGCATCGAAGTCGTGGTTCCCGACGAGCAGCTGTCGCTCGCCATCGGCCGCCGCGGCCAGAACGTCCGCCTTGCGTCGCAGCTGACCGGCTGGGACATCGACATCCTGACGGAACAGGAAGAGTCGGAGCGCCGGCAGAAGGAATTCAACGAGCGCACCAACCTCTTCATGGAAGCGCTCGACGTCGACGAGATGGTCGGCCAGGTGCTTGCTTCGGAGGGCTTCGCCGCCGTCGAGGAACTCGCCTATGTCGATCTCGACGAAATTTCCTCCATCGAGGGCTTCGACGAAGACACCGCGCAGGAGATCCAGACCCGCGCCCGCGAATACCTCGAGAAGATCGAGGAAGAAATGGATACCAAGCGCAAGGAACTCGGCGTCCAGGACGAGCTTCGCCAGATCGACGGCCTGAACGGCCAGATGCTGGTTGCCCTCGGCGAGGACGGCATCAAGACCGTCGAGGACTTCGCCGGCTGCGCCGCAGACGACCTCGTCGGATGGAGCGAACGCAAGGACGGAGAGACCAAGAAGTTCGAGGGCATCTTCTCCAAGTTCGACGTTTCCCGCCCCGAGGCGGAGAACATGATCGTCCAGGCCCGCCTGCTCGCAGGCTGGATCACCGAGGAAGACCTCGCGGCTGAACAGGCTGAAGAAGTCGAGGAGGCGGAAGCCGCCACCGAGGAATGATGGCGGAGGACGTCGCCCAGGAGCATGACGATGTGGAACTGGTCGTGAATGATCGCACCTGCATCGTCACCCGCGAGGCGGTCTCGCCGGAAATGCTGATCCGGTTCGTTGCAGGACCGGACGGCACGGTGACGCCGGACCTCAAGCGGCAGCTGCCGGGACGGGGCTGCTGGATCAAGGCGGAGCGGGAACTTGTCGATCGCGCCGTGCAGCGCAAGCTTTTCTCCCGTGCCCTCAAGCGGGAGGTGAAGGCCGGCCCCGAACTCGGGGCCCTCGTCGATCGGCTGATGGCGGCCGATCTCGTGGGGATGATGAACCTCGCCCGGAAAGCGGGCCAGTTCGTCAGCGGCGCCATGAAAGTGGACGCGGCTGTCCGGTCCGGAGAGGCGCTCGCGGTATTCCACGCCGCCGATGCGGCCGCCGACGGCGTACGCAAGATAGACCAGGCCCGCAAGGCCTGGAAACTCGGCACGAATGCCGAAGAAGACATACCGTCCTTTTCGTTCTTCACGGGAGCGGAAATGGACGATCTGTTAGGCCAGAATGCTTTTATCCATGCCGCGGCGCTTGCCGGACAGGCGGGTGAGGGTGTAGTGAAGCGCGCAACCATGCTCGAAAAGTACCGCGGTGCCGGTCAATCGGGAGCAGGTGGCGGCGCACGCCGGCCACAGACATGACGCGGTCACCGGCAGCAGCCGGCCGCCGCACCGAGAGACACGCATTGAAAAACGAGGTCTGATGTCCGTCATCCGTCCTCGTTTGAAGGAACAGGAACGGAATGACCGACAACAACGACGACAAGACGCTCGGAGTCAAGAAGACCCTCACCCTGAAGCCTTCGGGAGTGAGCCAGGGCACGGTGCGCCAGGACATGGGCCGCGGCCGCACCAAGGCGGTGGTGGTCGAGACCCGCAAGCGCCGTCCGATCCGCCCCGAAGACGACAAACCGGCATTCACGGCACCGGCTCCCGCAGCAGCACGCGCACCGGAACCGGTAGCGCCCGCGCCGCGCCAGCCGCAGGCACCCGTACCCCGCGTCCATCAACCGTCTCCCCAGGGCCAGCGTCCCGCCGCACCGTCGTCGCAGGGACGCCAGCCGGAACGCCCGCGCGGCGCGGTTCTGCACGACCTTTCCGCCGGCGAGATGGAAGCGCGTCGCCGCGCCCTCCAGGAAGCCCAGGCGCGCGAAGTGATCGAGGCCAAGCAGAGGGCCGAGGACGAAGCACGCCGCAAGGTTGAAGAAGAACGCCGCAAGGCCGAGGAAGCAGCCGAGGCAGCCCGTCGCGCTGCCGAGCCCGCTCCGGTCGAGGAGCCCGCACCCCAGGCCGAGGCACCGGTCGCCGCCGCTCCGGCCGCGGCTGCCGCAAGGCCGGCCGCTGCCCGTCCGCAGCCTGCTGCGCCGGCAACTCCGGTCGCTGGCCGCGGCCGCAGAGCCGGCGACGAGGAGGAAGAGGACCGCGCTGCACCGCGTGGCCTGCCTTCGCGTGGTCGCGCTCCCGTGCCCGCACCGGCCAAGGTCCCGCCGCGTCCCAAGACCGACGAGGAGCGCCGCCGCGGCAAGCTGACCGTCACCACCGTCAGCACCGACGACGAGGGAACGCCGTCGCGCGGTCGCTCGCTCGCATCGATGCGCCGTCGGCAGGAGAAGTTCCGCCGTAGCCAGATGCAGGAACCGCGCGAAAAGGTCATGCGCGAGGTCATCCTGCCGGAAACCATCACCATCCAGGAACTGTCGCAGCGCATGTCCGAACGCGCCGTCGACGTCATCAAGTTCCTGATGAAGGAAGGCCAGATGATGAAGCCGGGCGACGTCATCGACGCCGACCTCGCTGAACTCATCGCCGTCGAATTCGGCCACACCGTCAAGCGCGTATCCGAATCCGACGTCGAGGAAGGCATTTTCGATGTCGCGGACGACGAAGGCGAGATGCTGCCGCGCCCACCGGTGGTCACCATCATGGGCCACGTCGACCACGGCAAGACGTCGCTGCTCGACGCCATCCGCCAGGCCAATGTGGTCGCCGGCGAAGCAGGTGGCATCACCCAGCATATCGGTGCCTACCAGGTCGAGCAGAACGGTCAGAAGATCACCTTCATCGATACGCCCGGCCACGCGGCCTTCACCGCAATGCGTGCCCGTGGTGCGCAGGCGACCGACATCGCGATCCTCGTGGTCGCGGCCGACGACAGCGTGATGCCGCAGACGATCGAGTCCATCAACCACGCCAAGGCGGCCAACGTGCCGATCATCGTGGCGATCAACAAGGTCGACAAGCCGACGGCCAATGCACAGAAGGTCCGCACGGAACTCCTGCAGCATGAGGTCTTCGTCGAAAGCATGGGCGGCGAAGTGCTCGACGTCGAGGTCTCGGCCAAGAACAAGACCAATCTCGACAAGCTGCTCGAAGCGATCCTGCTGCAGGCCGAAATCCTCGACCTGAAGGCCAATCCGAACCGGACGGCCGAAGGCACGGTCATCGAAGCGCAGCTCGACCGTGGCCGCGGCGCCGTCGCGACGGTCCTCGTCCAGAAGGGCACGCTGAGGCCCGGCCAGATCCTGGTCGCAGGCGACCAGTGGGGCCGCGTTCGCGCGCTCGTCACGGACAAGGGCGAGCATGTGAAGGAAGCCGGGCCGGCCACGCCGGTGGAAGTTCTCGGCCTGTCGGGTACGCCCGCGGCCGGCGATCGCTTCGCGGTCGTCGAAAGCGAGAGCCGCGCACGCGAGATCACCGAGTACCGCCAGCGGCTTGCCCGCGACAAGGCGGCTGCCCGCCAGTCCGGCTCGCGCGGTTCGCTCGAGCAGATGATGACGCAGCTTCAGAGCTCCGGCCTGAAGGAATTCCCGCTGCTGATCAAGGGCGACGTGCAGGGCTCGATCGAAGCCATCGCCGGCGCGCTGGAGAAGCTCGGAACCGACGAAGTGCGGGTCCGGATCGTCCATTCGGGCGCAGGCGCCATCACCGAGTCCGACATCTCGCTGGCGGAGGCGTCGAACGCCGCGATCATCGGCTTCAACGTTCGCGCCAATGCGCAGGCCCGTGCGGCCTCCGAGCGCTCCGGTATCGAGATTCGCTACTACAACATCATCTACGACCTGGTGGATGACGTGAAGGCGGCTATGTCCGGCCTGCTGTCGCCTGAACGGCGCGAAACCTTCCTCGGCAATGCCGAGATCCTGGAGGTGTTCAACATCACCAAGATCGGCAAGGTCGCGGGTTGCCGCGTAACCGAAGGCAAGGTCGAGCGTGGTGCAGGCGTTCGCCTTCTGCGCGACAACGTCGTCATCCACGAAGGCAAGCTCAAGACGCTCAAGCGCTTCAAGGACGAAGTGGCGGAAGTGCCGGTCGGCCAGGAATGCGGCATGGCCTTCGAGAACTACGAGGACATTCGCGCAGGCGACGTCATCGAGTGCTTCCGCGTGGAGCACATCACCCGCACGCTCTAAGCGACGGGGCACAGCATCAGGGGCCGCCGGAAAGAGATTTCCGGCGGCTTTTTCTTGTCACATGCGGAGGAGCAAGACGTGACCATATCATTCGACCTGACCGGCAAGACGGCGATCGTGACCGGAGCGAATACCGGCCTCGGCCAAGCGATCGCGGTGGCACTCGCGGGGGCGGGCGCAGACGTCGCGCTGGTCGGCCGCTCGTCCATGGCCGAAACGGAAGCCGCCATCGCCAAGGACGGCCGCGGCAGGGGCCACTTCATCAAGGCGAACCTTTCGACGATCGAACCAGTGCAGGACGTGATCGCGCAAACGCTCGCATGGAGCGGCAGGGCGGACATCCTCGTCAACAATGCCGGCATCATCCGCCGCGCCGATGCCGTGGACTTTACGGAGGCCGACTGGGACGACGTCATGGACGTCAACCTGAAGAGCGTCTTCTTCCTGAGCCAGGCCTTCGCCCGCCACCTGATCGCGGAAGGCAAGGGCGGCAAGATCGTCAACATCGCCTCGCTGCTTTCCTTCCAGGGAGGCATCCGCATCCCCTCCTATACCGCGTCCAAGAGCGGCCTTGCGGGCCTTACCCGCCTTCTGGCCTGCGAATGGGCGGGCAAGGGTATCAACGTCAACGCGATTGCCCCGGGTTACTTCGAGACCAACAATACGGAGGCCCTGCGCAAGGACCCGGATCGCAACGCCGCGATCCTCGGCCGCATTCCCGCAGGACATTGGGGCCGGCCGGACGAACTGGGCGGCGCTGCCGTCTTCCTGGCGTCGCCGGCATCGGACTATGTTCACGGCGTCGTGCTGCCGGTCGACGGCGGCTGGCTCGCCCGCTGAGCAGAATTTCCGGCGGACACTTGCCACGGCAAGTTCCGTCGGAAGGGCTCTGTTGCGGCGGGTGCAGATTCCGATGAGCAGGTTGAAGATTTATTTGTTGCCAACCAAACTCATGTTTATTATCGAGTGGCCGTGAAAGAGATCGGGCCAATCCGGTCTTCCGTTCCGGAGCCCGGGTCGTCGTGAACGACCAGGCTCGCATTCCGGAGAGCCTGAAAATGTCGATAGCGCCCGCCCGTCTTCCACATCGCCCCCTGCTGGCGCCTGCCTTCCTCGGCGCCCTGCTGCTCGCCCTGCCCGCGCAGGCGCAGGACGTCGCGCCGCCGCCGGCGGCCTCGCAGGCCAGCCCCGCCGAACCCGCAGCGCAGACGCCGCCCGTCCCGGTACAGGCCCCGGCCGTCGCGCCCGCCCCCGAAGCCGGCGGCAATCAGGCGACCACCACAGAAGCTGCACCTCCGGCCGCGGCTGCGCAGGCGCCGGCACCCGCTTCCGATCAGCCGGCACCCGCGGCGGCACCCGGGCTGCCGGGCCCCGTCGACGCGACAGCTTCCACGAATGCAGAGGCCGCGACCGGAGCGCCGGACGCGACCGAGGCCCCGGCTGTCGGCGTCCCGGCAATGATGCAGGATCTGCTGCCGGCCGGCGAACGCTCCGACATCCCGCACGACCTGTCGCCATGGGGAATGTTCATGGCCGCCGACTGGGTGGTCAAGGCCGTGATGATCGGTCTTGCCTTCGCCTCGCTGGTAACCTGGACCGTCTGGCTGGCAAAGACGCTGGAGCTTGCCGGTGCCCGGGCGCGTGCAGGCGGCACGCTGAAGATCATCCGCGGCTCCGCGACCCTTGCCGACGCGATCAACGAGCTTGGCAAGCGCGGCGGTCCCGCCGCCCTGATGCTGCGTTCGGCAGCCGACGAGGTACGCCTTTCCGAAGCAGCGCTCGATCACGCCCATAACGGCGGGGTGAAGGAACGGGTCGCCTCCTCGCTCTCCCGCATCGAATCCTATGCCGGCCGGCGCATGTCGCGCGGCACCGGCGTTCTTGCGACGATCGGCTCCACCGCTCCCTTCGTCGGCCTGTTCGGCACTGTCTGGGGGATCATGAACTCCTTCATCGGGATCTCGGAATCGCAGACGACGAACCTCGCAGTCGTGGCACCCGGCATCGCCGAAGCCCTCCTTGCGACCGCCATCGGCCTTGTCGCCGCGATCCCGGCCGTCGTCATCTATAACGTCTTTGCCCGTTCTATCACCGGCTACCGCCAGCTCCTGGCTGATGCGGCCGCAGGCGTCGAGCGGCTGGTCAGCCGCGACCTCGACTTCCGCAAGGTGCCGCCCGGCAGCCGCAAGGCGACCGTCTCCCTCGTGGCGGGAGAATGATCGATGGCCGGCGGCATCCGCGAAAACCACGGTGACGAACTCGCCGAGAACCACGAGATCAACGTAACGCCGTTCATCGACGTGATGCTGGTGCTGCTGATCATCTTCATGGTGGCGGCGCCGCTTGCAACGGTGGACGTGAACGTCGACCTTCCCGCCTCCTCGGCGCAGCCGGCCGAGCGGCCGGACGAGCCACTCTACCTCACCGTCAAGGAAGACCTCGGCCTCAATCTCGGAAATGACCCGGTCCAGCGCGAGCAGCTGGCGATGACCCTCGACCGGGTGACCGAAGGCGACAAGGACACGCGGATCTTCCTGCGCGCCGACAAGGCGATCGAGTACGGCCAGTTCATGGAAGTCATGAACCTGCTGCGCGACGCCGGCTACCTCAAGATCGCGCTTGTTGGCCTGGAGACGCTCCCCGGTGCAGCGCCCGCCGCGCCGGCGCAGGCGGCCCCGGCAGTTTCTCCAGCGAGCGGAGGAACGCAATGACGCTCCTCGCCCCCCGGCCGGGCCGCGCCGGCCGGTTCGGAGAACTGGCGCTCTGGTCGTCGGCGGCAATCATCGTCCTGACGGCGCATATTGCAGGGGCCGCAGTCCTGCTGCGCCAGGAGCCCGAGGCAGCGGCCGACCAGGGACCGCCTGCCGCGATCATGATCGAGCTTGCGGCCGAGCCGGAAGCTGCGAACACCGAAGAGGACCAGGTCGCGACGGACGAGACAGATACCCGGGAGGTCGCCAGCAACCAGACCGAGCCCGTCGAGGAGCCGCTGCCCGAACCACTGCCGGAACCGTTGCCCGAGCCTGTGGACCCTCCGCCTCCGGAAGAGATCGCCGAGCCGATCGAACCGACCCCGGAACCCGAGCCCGTTCGACCGGAGCCCGAGATCACCGAAACCATTCCCGAGCCGCCGCTGGAGCCCGTAGAGGAAATCGACCCGATCGAAGAGCAGATGATCGCGGCGCTGGAGAATGTGGAAGTCCCCCTGCCCGTCTCGCGACCTCCTCCACCGCCGGAGCCGAAGAAGCAGCCCCCGAAGCGCGTCCAGAAGCAGCCCCAGGCCTCCAAGGCGACGCAGCAGGCCAAGCTCCAGACGAAGCCCTCCGAACGCACGGCGGCCAGCCAGACGACCGTTGGCTCCACGCAGTCGTCCGTATCGCCCGCAAAATGGAGGTCCCGCGTACGGGCAAAGATCATGCGCAACACGCGCAGGTGCCCCGGTAATGATACGGGGACTGCCGCCGTTCGCTTCAGCTTCGACGGCAAGGGCAATATCACCAATGTCTCGCTCTCGAGGTCTTCGGGGAACTCTGCGATCGACAATTACATTGTCGGCGCCGTTCGCCGCGCGTCGCCGATTCCGGCACCGCCTGAGGGGGTTGCGGGCTATCTCGACCAGGGGCTGGAATGCAACTGAGATCGGCTGCGTAGCCGGGCGCACTGCGCTCGGCGGCACGCCTCTATTTCCTTTAGCTACGCCATGCAACGCCATGCGCTTGAGGTCGAAGCTCCCGGACGAGACGTAAAAACGACGTCCTGAAACGGAAAAAGCCCGACGCGGGAGGAGGTGCGTCGGGCTTTAAACTTGATCGGCAATTGGGAGGAGGAGGAGATTGCCGATCTCATCTAACGACGCTGGGAGGAGGAGTGCGTCGCTTCGATGCCAGACATATAGGGTGCGCCTGATGCATTGCCAAGAGCTAAAGTGCATTGCAGCAATGCATGCGGCGCAGAGCTCTCGGTCAGGGCCAAGTTGGCCGAAGCCGGTGCTCCGCCTTGCCGCGGGGCCGGCTCTGTGGCATTGCCACTGGAGCAATCCATGGGGCAGACGATGAGCAGCATTCGCTACCACGAAGGTGACATTTCCGCGGCCGATGCCGCCCGCTACACCGGCGACATCGCGATCGACACCGAGACGCTCGGGCTTGTTCCGCGCCGCGACCGCCTCTGCGTCGTGCAGCTGTCGCCCGGCGACGGGACGGCGGATGTCATCCGCATCGCTGCCGGGCAGAAGCATGCGCCGAACCTCGTGGGCCTGCTCGCCGACTCGTCGCGCCGAAAGATCTTCCACTATGGCCGCTTCGATATCGCCGTGCTGTTTCACACGTTCGGCGTCACCACCACGCCGGTCTTCTGCACCAAGATCGCTTCGCGACTGACACGGACCTATACGGATCGCCACGGGCTGAAGGACAACCTGCGGGAAATGCTCGACATCGACGTTTCCAAGGCCCAGCAGCAGTCGGACTGGGCAGCCGACACGCTCTCGCCCGCCCAGCTGGAATATGCGGCGTCCGACGTCCTCTACCTTCACGCGCTTGCGGATAAGCTCACGCAGCGTCTCACGCGCGACAATCGACTTGAACTCGCGCAGGCCTGCTTCGAATTCCTGCCGACGCGGGCGAAGCTCGACCTCCTGGGCTGGGAAGAGACGGACATCTTCGCCCACAGCTGATCGCGCGGGTTCCGGGCATGCCCGGTTAACGTGCAATTAAGACGGTCATCCTATCCTCACGTGCGACCGGCACGGGTGGATCATGATACTTCCCACAGACGCAGCATTCGGCAAAGTCGCGACGAACCTGATGCACTCGGTGCTCGAGAGTATCGAGGAGCGGCGTCGGGAAGACGAGGAAGCGGCGACCGGCAAGCGCCGGGACATGGTGGCCGAGGCCCGTGTCAGCGCCAGCACAGAGGCCAAGCGCGCGAAAGACAAGATCGCCGAGGCCCTGTTCAGCCTCAACCACGTCGACCCGAACCAGCTGAAGATCGAGCTTATCGAGCGCCTGGTGGGAAAGCTGGGCATGGATCTCGAAGAGAACAGATCCAATTACGCACTCGGAAAGGCGATCGAGGATGCGCTGAAGGAACTCGATCCGGTCGAGCTCATGAAGCTCGAGCGAGACCTCGGGCTGCGCGCGATGGGGATCACGCTCGATACCCTCGTCGCCGCGATCAAGAACCCGCACGGCGATGACAACCAGCGCCTGATGGAGGGGCTGTCCAACGCCGCGAGCGGCACGAACGGCTTCGACGTCCGGCGGGTCCTCCAGCGCCTGGAGGAAGTCGCCGCTCCGAAAACACTGGAAGAACTCAAGCTCGGTCCGCAGGGTTATGATCCGACGCGCGTCGACGATGCGCAGGCGCAGGCCGAGCGGCAGGGCGACATCCGGATGCTGGAGGCCTCGTCGGGGCTTGAAGCCGTGCAGAAGATGCAGGAAGCGGCGTCGGAAGTCGACAGCGAGCGGGCCACGGCCGAACCGGCGGAGGCCGATACCCGACCGGATGAGTTGCTGGTCCTGGCGGCGGCCGTCGAACTGGCCGAGACTGTCGGCCCAGAGACCCAGGTCCCTCAGGACGCACCGCTGCCGGCAAACGGCGTCGCTCCGGCACCGCTCGCTGACGTGACCGCCGTCAACGCAGAGGCAGCCGAAGAACTGGCCGCAAGTGCTGCGATCGATGGCGAGGCCGCAACGATGATCCCCGTCACCGTCGATGAGATCGGCCTCTACGCGCTTCTGAAGAAGAGGCCGTGGGCGTAACACCGCTCCCCGCAATCTGACGATCGGCGGCGCGCCGCGGGCGCATTAACCATGCGTTAACCAATTTGCTGCACTCCTAGTCCATCAATCGGCAATGGTTGCGCCATGAGGCGTCGCGGGCCGCGGCGCGAGGCGCTGCGAGGAAGTTTCCCAGCAGTAGCCGATCTGTCTTGCCCATCGCGAAGACATGGAGCAGATCATGCTGCCGCCTGTTGGTGCTGGACTGAGCGCCTCCGCAGATCATCAGGATACCAGCCGGCCGACGATGCGCCCCTCGCCCGCCGTTCCGAGCGGCAGCCCCGTTGCGACCCGCCCTCTTCCCGCCGACCTTCTCGGCGGCGGCCGGATCGACACACTTTCGCTCTCCGGCCAGGTCCAGATGGCCCAGGGTCTCTCCCTTCTCGCCGAGACCGTGGGAACCTTGCTGAAGATCAGCCGGCGTGAAGGCGAGAGCCTTGAAGACTACACGAGCAGGCTGGCGGATGCCCTGAAGTCGCTGAGCCCGTCCCAGCGATCCGCGGTCGAGCAGAGCATCGCCCAGCTTGTGCGCGGCATCACCCTTCGCGTTCTCATCGACATCCTGAACAATCCGGCCGGCCCTGAGGCGGCAAGGCTCACCGCCTCTCTGGAAGGTCCGCCGGCAGCCGGTCGCGATGCAGCCGCCCGGGCCGTCGTAAGCTCCTACCGGCAGAACGACGCCGCAGCGGCTTCGCCCGGCGCGCCGGTGCACCGAACGGCGATCTCAGGAGAGGCCGGAGGCAACGCGAGCGCGCCGATTTTCGCGAAGACCGTTGCAGGCGAGCTCGCTGCGATTCCGCCCGCATCCGGTCGAGGCGAGGCAACGCCTTCTCCGCCAACAGCCGCCCCGACGTCCCTGCCGGCCACCACAGGCTCCGCGTCGCCGGCCCTGCCGGTCGCGGTCACCGCTCAGGAACCGCGGACTGCCTTGCTTGCGACGCAGGACCCGGCACCGGCCACGACCCGCGGCACGGCGCCTGCTCCGGCTTCCGGTCAAGGTTCGCTTCCGGCCGGTCCCGACGATCTGCAGCCGGAAGAGGCCGGTGGCAGCCGTTCGCCGGTCGCCGCAAACCCCGCCACATCCCGCCCAGACGCCGCACTCCAGCCTCCGTCGGCAAGGCGTGCGACTGCTGGAGCGCCCGCCATATACGATGGCCCGGCGCTGGCGCGGCTCGCCCATCAGGCGGTCGCGGATTCAAAAAGCAGGTTGTTGCAGGATGTGCTGTTCCAGGGCCCGGCATCCGTCAGCCAATCCGGGGAGGCTGCAAGTACCGGCAGGGTTTCCGGCCTGCGGGCCCTCCCCCCGTCCGGGGGAGATCAGCCAATCGCCGAGAGCGCCGCCCAACCCGTCCGTCCGCCGGCTGGCGCTTCCCTGCCCGGGCAGGGGGAGACGGCCCTGGCCCGTCCCGCCGACCTCCAAGGCATTCCTGCCGCGGAAGCACAACCCTCCGGCAGCAGGGCGGTCGCCCAGATGGTCGCGATAGCCCAGCCGCTCACCGATCCTGCGGCCTTTATCCTTGCGGCGCCCATGCTTGCGCGCGAAGGCCTTGCCCAGATTCTGGTGACCTATCCACCGGCGCCGGAAGCACCCGAGGAAGAGGAGCGCGACGTCGAAAGGCTCTCCGCCATCGATGACGAAGGCGACGGCCGCTCTTCCCACCAGGACGCGCAGGGCAAGGACGAGGATCCGGCCGATGGTGCGCCCGGCGACAAGGACGGTGACGACGACGGTGACGAGGGCGAGGGCGACCCTTCGCTCGACAACGCCCAGGATCTCTACCGCCGCATGGCCGATCTCGCCTGACCTGAGCTAACCGGGCCCCTGGTCCCGGAAACGAAAAAGGCCGCCGGACTTTCGTCCGACGGCCTTCGTTCTGTTCGGTAACAGCGATTACTCGTTGTTGCCGCGGTTCTTCAGGGCTGCGCCCAGGATGTCGCCGAGCGACGCACCGGAGTCGGACGAGCCGAACTGAGCGACGGCTTCCTTCTCTTCGGCGATCTCGAGAGCCTTGATCGACAGCATGACCTTGCGATCCTTCTTGGAGAAGTTGGTGACGCGTGCGTCGACAACCTGACCAACTGAGAAACGCTCCGGACGCTGTTCGTCGCGGTCGCGCGACAGGTCGGCACGACGGATGAACGAGGTGATGTCGTCGTGGTTGACGAGCTTCACTTCGATGCCGCCATCGTTGACGCCGATGACTTCGCAGGAAACGACAGCGTTCTTGCGCAGGTCGCCGGAAGCGGCAGCATCACCGACCGAGTCGCGGCCGAGCTGCTTGATGCCGAGCGAGATGCGCTCCTTCTCGACGTCCACATCCAGAACGACAGCCTTGACGACGTCGCCCTTGTTGTACTCCTCGATGACCTGTTCGCCCGGACGGTTCCAGTCGAGGTCGGAGAGGTGGACCATGCCGTCGACGTCGCCTTCGAGGCCGATGAACAGGCCGAACTCGGTCTTGTTCTTGACTTCGCCTTCGACTTCAGTGCCGGCCGGATGCGAGTAGGCGAATGCCTGCCACGGGTTTTCCAGCGTCTGCTTGAGGCCGAGCGAGATACGGCGCTTGGACGGATCGACTTCGAGAACGACAACGTCGACATCCTGCGTCGTGGACAGGATCTTGCCGGGGTGTACGTTCTTCTTGGTCCAGGACATTTCCGAGATGTGGATCAGGCCTTCGATGCCCGGCTCCAGCTCGACGAACGCACCGTAGTCGGTGATGTTCGTGACCGTACCGGAGATCTTCTTGCCGATCGGGTACTTGGCCGCGATGCCATCCCACGGATCCGACTCGAGCTGCTTCATGCCGAGCGAGATGCGGTGGGTTTCCTGGTTGATGCGGATGATCTGTACCTTGACCGACTGGCCGATGGACAGGATTTCCGACGGATGGTTGACGCGACGCCATGCCATATCGGTGACGTGCAGCAGGCCGTCGATGCCGCCGAGGTCGACGAACGCACCGTAGTCGGTGATGTTCTTGACGACGCCGTCGACAACCTGGCCTTCTTCGAGGTTCTGAACGATTTCAGAACGCTGCTCGGCACGGGACTCTTCGAGAACGGTACGGCGCGAAACGACGATGTTGCCGCGACGCTTGTCCATCTTGAGGATTTCGAAGGGCTGCGGGTTGTGCATCAGCGGGGTGACGTCGCGGATCGGACGGATGTCGACCTGCGAACGCGGAAGGAAGGCCACGGCGCCGTCCAGATCGACGGTGAAACCACCCTTGACCTGGTTGAAGATGATGCCTTCGACGCGCTCGCCGGCCTCGAACTTGGCTTCGAGCTTGACCCAGCTTTCTTCGCGGCGAGCCTTCTCGCGCGACAGAACAGCTTCGCCGAGGGCGTTTTCGATGCGCTCGACATAGACTTCGACTTCGTCGCCGACCTTCAGCGAACCGTCCTTGCCCTTGACGCCGAATTCCTTCAGCGCGATGCGACCTTCGACCTTAAGGCCGACGTCGACAACCGCCATATCCTTTTCGATCGCGGTGACGATGCCCTTGGTCACATAGCCTTCGGCCAGATCGGTCTGTGCGAAGGATTCTTCGAGGAGGGCTGCAAAGTCCTCCCGCGTGGGGTTAGATACTGCCATGAAATCTCCTGAGAGTGTCCGTGTCGGACACATGCGCGCCGGTGGTTCGTGTTGAACACGCTCGAAGCCAAGTCCGCCTCATCTTAAGAGGCTATCCGGCGCAAGGACTGGTCTGCGAGCTTAAGGGACGTGCCGGCGGAACCGGCAGGCCATCAATCTTTCTTCAGGGCAGCGTCGATAAGGCTCTTCGCGGCCTGAAACGCGGCTTCTATACTCATTTCCGACGTATCTAGCAAGTGTGCATCGTCGGCGGGCTTGAGCGGGCTGTCGGCGCGGCCCATGTCGCGCTCGTCGCGCTTCTTCACGTCGGCGAAGATCGCCTCGAAATCGGCCTCGCCGCCGGCGGCGACGATCTCGTCGAAGCGGCGCTTCGCGCGCACTTCCGGCGACGCGGTGACGTAGAGCTTGACGGGCGCCCGGGGGCAAACCACGGTCCCGATGTCGCGGCCGTCGAGGACCGTGCCGGGCTCGCGCAGCGAGAACGTCCGCTGCGCCTCCACCAGCGACCGGCGCACCGACGGCATGACGGCGATCCTGGAGGCCGCCTCCCCGATCTCGTGGCGCGAAAGCACGGCGCGATCGAGCCCGCCGAGATCGACATCGCGCGCCATCTTCTCGGCGACCGCCTCGTCATCGAGGGGCAGGCCCGCATCGAGCAGCGCCTTGGCGGTCGCCCGGTAGGTCAGGCCGGTGTCGAGATGCTGGAACCCGTAGATCTCGGCGATGCGTCGCGACAGCGTGCCCTTGCCGGCGGCCGCGGGCCCGTCGATGGCTATGACGAAGCCCATCAGGCCGCCCTGCTTTCCACGGGTTCGATCCGGGCGCCGAGGCCCGCCATCAGGTCCATGAACTCGGGGAAGCTCGTGGCGATGATGCCGGCGTCGTCCACCGTGACCGCATGCTCGGCCACGAGGCCCATGACGAGGAAGCTCATCGCGATGCGGTGGTCGAGATGCGTGACGACCGCGGAACCGGAGGCGTTCCCGTAGCCCCGGCCATCGGGCCTGCCGCGAACCACCAGGGTTTCCTCTCCCTCGTCGCAGTCGACGCCGTTGAGCTTCAGCCCGTCCGCAACGGCGGACAGCCGATCGGACTCCTTCACCCGCAGTTCCTCCAGCCCGAGCATGGTCGTGGTGCCCTCGGCGAATGCCGCGGCGACCGCGAGGACAGGATATTCGTCGATCATCGAGGGCGCCCGGTCGGCCGGCACGGTAACACCCTTCAGTTCGGAATGGCGCACGCGCAGGTCCGCGACATCCTCGCCGCCGGCCAGTCGCGGATCGAGGATCTCGATATCCGCACCCATTTCCTGGAGCGTCAGGATAAGGCCCGTCCTCGTCGGGTTCATCAGCACGTTTTCGATCGTGACGTCGGAACCCGGTACCAGGATGGCCGCGACAAGCGGGAAAGCGGTCGATGACGGATCGCCGGGAACATCGATGACCTGGCCCACCAGTTTTCCGCGACCTTCCAGCCTGATCGTGCGCACGCCGTCGGCATCCGTCTCGACGCTGAGGTCGGCGCCGAAGCCCTGCAGCATCTTCTCGGTATGGTCACGCGTCATCACCGGCTCGATCACCGTGGTGATGCCGGGCGTGTTGAGGCCGGCAAGCAGGACCGCCGACTTCACCTGCGCGGAGGCCATCGGCACGCGGTAGGTGATGGGGTTCGGTATGGCCGGTCCGCGCAGGGTTACCGGCAGGCGGTCGCCCTCGGCAGCCTTGACCTGGACGCCCATCTCGCGGAGCGGATTGAGCACCCGGCCCATGGGGCGCTTGGTGAGCGAAGCGTCGCCGATGAAGGTGCTGTCGAAATCGTAGACGCCGACGAGACCCATGGTGAGCCGGCAGCCGGTGCCGGCATTGCCGAAATCGAGCGGCGCGTCAGGCGCCAGCAGCGCGCCATTGCCGGTCCCCTGGATGATCCACTCGTTGCCGATCTTCTCGATCTTCGCGCCCATGGCGCGCATGGCCTTGCCGGTGTTGATGACGTCCTCGCCTTCGAGAAGGCCCGTGATGCGCGTTTCGCCAGCGGCAAGTCCGCCAAACATGAAGGACCGGTGCGAAATCGACTTGTCGCCGGGAATACGGACCGTGCCCTTCAGATCGGCGGATTTGAGCGATCTGGCCGGCTTCAACGCGACACCATGCGACATGGCTTGTCCTTCTGTTCTTGTCCCTGGTTTTGCCGGCGTCGTTAGCACAAAGCGGAAAGCCGGTCATCCGGCTAATTTGGCCTTGAGGACCCGGTCAAGTTTACCTTTGACAGAAAACGGCGCAGGCCTTATGGGGACCGGCTTAGTTTTTTCTCACCCGTTGACAGCCGCTCCGGCGGCAAGCCGACCTGATCGGCCAGACTCACGAGGCTTTCACAGTGGCAAAAGCGGAACTCGGAACCAAACGCACCGACCCCGATACCGGCAAGAAGTTCTACGACCTCAACCGCGACCCGGTCGTCTCCCCCTATACCGGCAAGTCCTGGCCGCTTTCCTTCTTCGAGGAAAACACGGCCCAGATGAAGATGGAGCAGGCCGAGGAGGAAGAGATCCAGGAAGTCGACACCGAGAACACGGACGTCGAACTGGCTTCGAGCGACGACGGCGACGATACCGGCGGCGACGACATTCCGGATATGGGCGATGACGATGTCGAGATCGAAGGCGACGACGACGACACGTTCCTGGAAGCCGACGAAGACGACGATGACGACGACATGACCGGCATCATCGGCGTCACCGGCGACGACGACGAAGCCTGATCCGACGACCTTTGGCCCGGCGAAACGAAAATTTCGGCGGGCCATCCAAAAACGGCTTGCACTCTCCCCAAACCGGAAGTAATAAGCCGCCACTCCGCAGCGAACAGCACGGAGTTCCCAGGACCGGACTGAATGCCGGACCACCCTGATGGGGCTATAGCTCAGCTGGGAGAGCGCTTGCATGGCATGCAAGAGGTCAGCGGTTCGATCCCGCTTAGCTCCACCAAATCCTTCCTTCCCACCAAAGCTGTTGAATAGATATGGCACCTCTCGTGCGACGGTCCTGATTGCGCACTGTTTGACCGTGCAGGGCCTCGCGATCATTGACAACCCCTTCCATTCCCGCTGAATGGCGGGATGATGTCTGGCGTTTCCGATCGTTACCGCCTTGCAGTGGTTTCCGTGGTCCTGCTTCTCGCAGCAAGCCTGTCGGGCTGCGCCGGGCGACCCGAGGGTGTCCTCGTTCCGACGGCGGCGGCGGCGACCGCGCCCGGAACGCAGGTCGACATGCTGGTCGCCACGACGCGGTCTCCCTCCGCCAACCCCGGCATCCTGTTTTCCGGGGAGCGCGGCAGCGACCTCACGATTACCGAGATTGCCGTTTCCATACCTCCAGACGTTAATCGCAAGATTGGGGAGGTCCAGTGGCCGAAAAGGCTGCCGCCGGACCCGTCGCGGGAATTCGCCACCGCGCGCGTCGTGCCGGTCGATACGGCGCAGGCGCGAACCTGGCTCGTCCGCCACCTGCCACCGAGCGGGCGGGTGCTCGTGTTCGTCCACGGCTTCAACAACCGCTACGAGGATGCGGTCTACCGCTTCGCCCAGATCGTCCACGATTCCAAGGCGGATGTGGCGCCCATCCTGTTTACCTGGCCCTCGCGCGCCTCGATCTTCGACTACAACTACGACAAGGAAAGCACGAACTATTCGCGCGACGCGCTGGAGGAAATGCTGGACGCGATCGCCGACAATCCCAAGGTCCGCGAAGTGACCGTGATGGCGCATTCCATGGGGTCATGGCTGACGGTCGAGGCCCTGCGGCAGATGGCGATCCGCCACGGCCGGGTTTCGCCGAAGATCCAGAACGTCATTCTCGCCTCGCCCGATCTCGACGTCGACGTGTTCGGCCAGCAGTACAAGGCACTGGGGCCGGGCCGTCCGGATTTCACGCTGTTCGTCTCGCGCGACGATCGTGCGCTGCAGCTGTCGCGCCGCATCTCGGGCAATATCGACAGGCTCGGCCAGATCGACCCCAGCGTCGAGCCGTACCGGACCGAGTTCGAGGCGGCCGGAATTTCCATCATCGACCTCACGGCGCTGAAGAGCGGCGATCCGCTGAACCACGGCAAGTTCGCGCAAAGCCCGCAGGTCGTGCAGCTGATCGGGACGCGGCTGCTCACCGGGCAGACGATCACGGATTCGAATGTCGGCCTGGGCGACCGGATCGGGGCGGTGGCGCTCGGTACGGCGCAGACCGTCGGAGGCGTGGCAAGCGCCACCGTCAACGCGCCGATCGCCGTCTTCGACGCCAATACCCGCCGCAATTACGACGAACAGCTTCGCCGGGTGGGGCGCTCGCTCGAGAACACGGTCATCTCCACCATTCCCCAATAGGGCGCGGTTCAGCCGCGGATCGCCCTGCCGTCGGCATCGAAGCGATGCATGCCGGCGGCATCTGGCGTGGCGAAGACGACGTCTTCGGGAGCGTAGGGATGTTCGCCGAAGAGGCGGACCGTCAGCAGCCCCGTCGCTTCCGCCGAGAGGTAGACGATCGTGTCCGCGCCCAGGTGCTCGACATGCTCCACCTTCCCTTTCCACGTCCCGCTTTCGCGCGACAGCCTGATGTGCTCGGGGCGTATCCCCACCGTCACGGTCCCCGCCTCTCCCAATTGCTCGCCGGGGATGAAGTTCATCTGGGGCGATCCGATGAAACCGGCGACGAAGAGGTTCGCCGGGCGGTTGTAGAGTTCCATCGGCGAGCCGATCTGCTCGATCGCGCCGGCATTCAGCACGACGATCTTGTCGGCGAGCGTCATGGCCTCCACCTGATCGTGGGTGACGTAGATCATCGTCGCCTTGAGCCTCCGGTGGAGGGCGGCGATTTCCAGCCGCGTCTGGACGCGCAATGCGGCGTCGAGGTTCGACAGCGGCTCGTCGAACAGGAAGAGCTTGGGCTCGCGCACGATCGCGCGACCGATCGCGACCCGCTGGCGCTGGCCGCCGGAAAGTTCGGCCGGGCGGCGGGCGAGGTAGGGGTCGAGCGACAGCATGCCGGAAGCCCTGGCGACACGCTCCTCGATCACCGGTTTCGGCTCGCCCGCCTGCTTGAGGCCGAGGCCCATGTTGTCCTTCACCGTCAGGTGCGGATAGAGCGCGTAGGACTGGAAGACCATCGCGATCCCGCGCTTTGCCGGGGGCGTGTCTATGACCTCGGCGCCGTCGATCCGCACGCTTCCGGAGGTGGCGTCCTCGAGCCCTGCGATCACCCGGAGCAGCGTCGATTTTCCGCAGCCGGAGGGGCCGACGAAGATGACGAACTCGCCGTCCTCGACCGTGAGGTCTATGCCCTTCAGCACTTCGTGGCTTCCGAAGGCCTTGCGGATGGAGGACAGTTGCAGAGAACCCAAGGGCGTCTTCCTTACAAGATGATCGGTGCGCCGGTGCGCACGCTCTGGTCGGCGGCGAGGCAGATGCGCAGCGACTGCACGGCGTCGTTCATGTGCCGGTCGAGATCGATATTCTCGCGGATCGCCTTCAGCACGTAGGCCTGCTCCATGTCGCATAGATCCTGGTGTCCGGGTTCGCCGGCCATGGCGAGATCCTCGTCCGGGCGCAGGAAGCGGCCGTCAGGACCGGTCTCGGCACTGTGAACGCGGATCAGCGAGGTCTTCGTATGGGTGTCGATGTCGTCGGACTTCGCGTTCGGGTCCATGACGATCGAGACCGACCCGTTGGGCGACATGACGTCCTTCACGAAGAAGGCGGTCTCGGAAATCATCGGTCCCCAGCCGGCCTCGTACCAGCCGACCGAGCCGTCATCGAACATCACCTGCAGGTGGCCGTAATTGTACATGTCCGGCGCGATCTCGTCCGAGAGCCTCAGCCCCATGCCACGCACCTGCACCGGCCTGGCGTCGGTGATCTGGCACATGACATCGACATAATGAACGCCGCAATCGACGATCGGCGAGGTCGTCCGCATCAGCGCCTTGTGCGTCTCCCAGGTGGGGCCGGAGGACTGCTGGTTGAGGTTCATGCGGAAGACATAGGGCGGGCCCAGCTTGCGGGCCTCCTCGATCAGCCGCACCCAGGAGGGGTGATGGCGCAGGATATAGCCGATGACCAGCTTGCGGTCGGCCGCCTTCGCCGCCGCCACCACGCGCTCCGCGTCGGCGACGGTGGTCGCAAGCGGCTTTTCGACGAAGACGTGGCAGCCTGCGTCGAAGGCCATGACGGCATAATCGGCGTGGCTGTCGGAGTAGGTGCAGATCGAGCAGAGGTCCGGCTTCAGCTCCGCGAGTGCCTCGGGGAACGAGGGATGGATCGCGTAGCCCTGCAACTCGTCCGGCAGCGCCACCTCGGAGCGGTTAACGAGGCCGACGATCTCGAAACCGGGATTGTTGTGATAGGCGAGCGCATGGCTGCGGCCCATGTTGCCGAGGCCGGCGACGAGGACGCGGATGGGCTTGTCATGGGTATTCACTTGACGGCTCCGGAAGTAATGCCGCGGATCAGCTGCCGCGAGAAGATGACGTAGAGGACCAGAACGGGCAGGATGGCGAGCGAGAGCGCCGAAAGGACCGCGTTCCAGTTGGTGACGTACTGGCCGATGAACATCTGCGCGCCGAGCGTGATCGTCTTCGTCGCCTCGCCGGGGGCAAGGATGAGCGGGAACCAGAGATCGTTCCAGATCGGGATCATGGTGAAGACGGCGACCGTCGCCATGGCGGGCCGCACGAGCGGCAGCACGAGGCGGAAGAAGATCGCGTATTCCGACAGGCCATCGATGCGCCCGGCATTCTTCAGGTCGTGCGAGACCGTGCGCATGAATTCCGAGAGAATGAAGATCGCAAGGGGCAGGCCCTGCGCGGTGTAGACGAGGATCAGCGCCGTCAGCGTGTTGACGAGCCCGCTCGCCACCATGCCCTGCAGGATGGCGACCGTGCCCAGCCGGATCGGGATCATGATGCCGAGCGCCAGGTAGAGCCCCATCACCGTATTGCCGCGGAAGCGGTATTCCGACAGCGCGAAGGCCGCCATGGCGCCGAACAGTAGGACGAGCGCGATCGAGGCGACCGTGACGATCAGGCTGTTCTGGAAATAGCCGAGGAAATCGCCCTGGGCGAGAACCGTCTGGTAGCCGATCAGGCTGAAAGTCTCCGGCGTCGGCAACGCCATCGGCTCGCGGAAGATGGCGTTGCGGCTCTTCAGTGAATTCACCAGCGTCAGGAAGACGGGGAAGAGCGCGATCACCGTATAGGTGATCAGCGCCAGGTGGATCAGGCCGGAGCGCAGGAGGGACGAGCGGGCTTTCGACATGCTTCCTCCCTCAGAACTGGTAGCGGCGGATGCGGCGCTGGATGACGAAGAGGTAGAGCGAGACGCCGGCAAGGATGATCAGGAACATCACGGTCGCGATTGTCGCCCCCATCGGGCGGTTGCCCATCTGGTTCTGGAAGCCGAAGAATGTGCGGTAGAGCAGCGTGCCGAGGATATCCGTCGAGCCGTCCGGCCCGCCCAGCGCCCCCTGAACGGTGTAGATCAGGTCGAAGGCGTTGAAGTTGCCGACGAAGGTCAGCACCGAAATGATGCCGATCGCCGGCAGGATCAGCGGCAGCTTGATCTTCCAGAACTGGCTCCAGCCGGTAATCCCGTCTATCTCGGCTGCCTCGAGCACCTCGTCCGGGATATTGAGGAGCGCGGCGTAGATCAGCATCATCGGAATGCCGACATACTGCCAGACGGAGATCAGCGAGACGGTGATCAGCGCGCTGTCCGGCCTTCCGAGCCAGGGGGAAAACAGCGACTTCAGGCCCACCATGTCCATCAGCCCCGGAGCAATTCCCCAGATCGGCGAGAGGATGAGCTTCCAGATGAAGCCGACGATGACGAAGGACAGCAGCGTCGGGACGAAGATGGCGCTCCGGTAGAAGGCGGCGAACCGCAGGCCCGGCAGCGACAGCATGGCGGCAAGCGCGATGCCGATAGGGTTCTGCACGGCCATGTGGATGAGGAAGAAGATCGTGTTGTTCCAGAGCGCGTTCCAGAAGTCGGCGGCGAGCCGCGGGTCGCCGAACAGTCGCTTGAAGTTTGCCAGCCCGACGAAGGCCATCTCGCCGTTCACGACATTGAAGAGCGACAGCCGGAGCGTCTCGATCAGCGGCAGGATCATCACGGCCGTGTAGACCACGAACGCCGGGGCCAGGAAGACGAGGATATGCCAACGGACGGCGCGCCGGGGCGTGGCTGTCTCCGTTTCGGCACGATCGGCTTGGCTCATGGGTTCACTTCCGGAACGGCGGGGTGGTCGATCTTACAGCACGGCCTCCGGAGAGGAAGACCACTTCTGCGCCGCAACGGGACGGGATATCCCGCAACGCTTACGCAGCGCTCGATCGTTAAGGGGGCACCTCACCCTTCCCCCGCCTGCGGGGAAAGGGTGAGGTCGAAGCCCGGGAGGGCTCGCCCTTACTGCTTCGGCTTGTACCAGCTGTCGAGACCCTTCTGGGTTTCCTCGCCGGCCTGTTCCGGCGTCATCGTGCCGTTGATGACGTTGGCCGAAACCTTCCACATTTCCAGGTCGAGGTTCGGATCGCCGCGGCCGACGATGGCGGCGCTCGGGCGAATGGTCGTTTCGCAGTTCTCGCGCCAGGACACGAATTCCTGGGCGAGTTCATCCTGCATCGTGACCGGCGTGGAGTTCAGGCTGAAGAAGCCCGGTGCGGAGTTCGCATAAAGATCCGCGAATTCCGGAGAGGCCACCCAGGAGAGGAAGGTCCTGGCGGCTTCGGCATTCTTGCTGTTGGCGTTGAGGCCGATGCCGATATCGTTGTGGTCGGAGATGTAGCACTTGTCTCCTGCCGCCTTCACCGGCGGCGGGAAGGCGCCCATCTCGAAGTCGGCCTGGCTCTTGAACGGCGCGATCTCCCACGATCCGGCCGGATAGATGGCGGCGCGGCCGAGGGTGAAGAGGTTCTGGCTGTCCGGATAGGTCTGGGCCTCGAAACCGTCGCCGAGATAATCCTTCCACTTCGCAAGCGTCGCATAGGGCTCGACCCACTGCGGATCGGTGAGCTTCTGGGTGCCGGCGATCAGCGCCTTGCGCCCCTCCTCGCCCTTCCAGTAGTTCGGGCCGATATTGTAGTAGCCCATGGTCGCCGCTTCCCACTGGTCCTTGGTGCCCATGGCGAGCGGAATGTAGTTGCCGTCTTCCTTGAACTTCTCGAGGACCGCAAAGAAATCCTCCTCGGTCTTCGGCACCTCGACGCCGGCTTCCTCGAAGGCCGCCTTGTTGTAGATGAAGCCGTGGATGACCGAGGCCATCGGCACGCAGAACGTCGTGGCGCCATCGTCGGTGGTCCAGGCGGACTTGGCGACGTCGGAGAAGTTCTCCATGCCCGCCAGGTCGTTCAACGCGGCGAGCTGCCCCTTCTCGAACATGGCGAGCGACAGGTCGAACGGTCGGCAGGTGATGAGGTCGCCGGCGGTGCCCGCTTCCAGCTTGGCGTTGACGGCGGAATTGTATTCGGTCGGCGCCATCGGCGCGAACGTGACCTTGATACCGGGATGCTTGGCCTCGAAGGCCGGTATGATCTTCTCCTGCCAGATCGGCAGGTCGTCATTGCGCCAGCTCTCGATGGTGAGCTGGGTTTCCTGCGACCACGCGCCGCCGGCGGATGCGAGCACCGTGCCGGTCATGAGCATGGCTGTGAGAATGCGGGTCATGATGTTCTCCCTCTTGTTCGCGCGTTCAGGCGCGTTTGTGGAACCCGGTTGTCGTCTTGAATTCGGCGAGGGCGGAGCGCAGCACCTCCTGGTTTCGGGCGAGCGCCTGGCGGGCGGCGTCCGCGTCCCGCATTCCGGCCGCGAGGAGGACGGCGACCTTGACCGACCCTCCCGCACCGTCGAGCAGTCTCGCCGCCTCGTCTTCCGCCACGCCGGCGATATCGGCGACCATGCGCGCCGCGCGCACCCGCAGCTTGATGTTGTCGGGGCAAAGGTTGACCATGTGGCCGTCATGGACATGACCGAGCCTGACGGCGGCAAGCGTCGACAGCATGTTGAAGGCGATCTTCTGTGCCGTCCCGGCGCCCATCCGGGTGGAGCCCGCGATCACTTCCGGCGGAGTCTCCAGAAGGATGGCGACATCGGCATGGGCAAACAGGGCAGCGCCCGGATTGTTGGCGATGGCGACCACCTGGGCGCCGCGACGCTTCGCAGTCTCCGCGACGGCGAGCGCATAGGGGGTGGAGCCGCTCGCGGAGACGCAGACGACGCAATCGGCCGGCCCGATGATCGAAGCATCGACGCGGGCCTGGGCGACATCGTCTTCGGGCGAGCCCGCCAGGTCGCTGAGGCTTGCGACACCGCCGGCGAGCAGTACCACGATCCGGTCGTTATCGATCCCGTAGGTGCCGGGCAGTTCGAGCGCGTCCGCCATGGCCATCAGGCCGGAACTGCCCGCTCCCGCATAGACGAGCCGCCCACCCGAGCGAAGGGCGTTCGCCACGCTTTCGGCGGCAGTGTCGATCGAGGGAATTGCCGCATCGACTGCGGCAGCCGCGGCCTGCTGGCCGGACGCCAGGAGGCTCAGGATGTCGCGCGGCGACCGGGTATCAAGCCCGACGGCTTGCCCATGTCTGGCTTCGGTGGCGGTTCCGCTCATCCGTTTCTCCCTCTGCGGCAAAATGATGCCAAAAAAATACCAATTGTCCAGAAGGCAAATCGATAAATGTGCTTCGGCGGCAAATTCTGCGAGTGCGCGATGAAACGCCTAGCTTACAAAGGCCTTGAGCGTCTTAGGCTAGACCACCCAGCTTTCCCACTTGGTAATTGGTATTTTTTTGGTATCATATCCGCAGAGGTTGCACATGGACGGTTACATCATCGGCATCGACGGCGGCGGCACGAGTTGCAGGGCTGCGGTTGCGGACGCGCAGGGACGCATCCTGGGGCGCGGCCGAAGCGGTGCGTCCAACATCCTGACCGACCCCGACACCGCCCTCCGGCACATCGAGGAGGCAGCGCGGCTTGCATTCGGCGCGGCGGGGATCGCGGCCGACCTGTCGCAGGCATCCGCGCTTCTGGGCGTGGCCGGCAACAATGTCGGCGACGCCGTATCCTACGTCCAGGCTCGCCTGCCCTTCCGGCGTTCGGAGATCGTTTCCGACGGGCTGATCGCCCTTCAGGGCGCGCTGGGCGACGAGGACGGTGCCATCGGCATCGTCGGCACCGGCAGCATATTCATCCTGCGTCACGCGGGCGCGATCCACTATCTCGGCGGATGGGGTTTCCAGGTGGGGGACCTCGGAGGCGGCGCACGCCTCGGCCATGCGGCCTTGCAGGAGAGCCTTCTCGCGCATGACGGCATCCGGCCTGCCAGCGACCTTACCCGTTCGATCCTCGAGGAATTCGCCGGCGACCCGGGCAATGTCGTGGACTTCGCCCGCGCGGCCCGGCCGGGCGATTTCGGCCGATATGCACCCGTCGTCATCCGGTTTGCCGATCAGGGCGATCCGACCGCGCTGCGGCTGATGCGGGAAGCGGTGTCGCATGTCGACGAGGCGCTCGATGCCATCATCCGGATCAACGGGGGCACGGGGCGCCTCTGCCTGCTCGGTGGGCTGGCGGAGGTCTATCCCGCCTATCTGGCCGAACGGCATCGCACCCGGCTCGCGCCGCCGCTTGCCGATGCGCTGACGGGGGCCGTGGCGCTTGCCGTCAAGACGCTGGGGACGGAAACGTCATGACCGCCTCGCTCGCCTCTCTGCTCCCGCTCGACGGGCTTCCGGGATCCGGCGGCGGACCGCTCTATCTGAGGCTGCGGCAGGCGCTCGAAGAGGCAATCCAGTCGGGCAAGCTCGGCCATGGCGACGCGCTTCCCGCCGAGCGGGATCTTGCGGATTTCCTGAGCGTCAGCCGGGTCACGGTTCGCAAGGCGGTCGATGATCTCGTCCGCGACGGTCTGCTCGTGCGCCGGCAGGGTTCCGGCACCTTCGTCAAGAAGCCCGTCTCGCGCGTGCAGCAGCCGCTCTCACGGCTTACCTCCTTCACCGAGGACATGGCGCGGCGCGGACTGGACACGCGTTCGGAATGGCTGGAGCGCGGCCTGTTCCATCCGTCACCCGAGGAAATGATGATGCTCGGGCTTCCGGCCGGCACGATGGTCGCCCGCATCGGCCGGCTGCGCATCGCCAAGGACATGCCGCTGGCGATCGAGCGCGCGAGCCTGTCGACGGAATTCCTGGCCGATCCGGAATCGGTGACCACCTCGCTTTACGCGGAACTGGAAAAGAAGGGCGCCCGCCCGGTGCGCGCGATCCAGCGCATCTCGGCCTGTAACGTCAAGGAGCCGGAAGCGGGACTGCTTGCCGTGCCCGTCGGGGCCGCGGGCCTTTCGATCGAGCGCATTTCCTACCTTGCCTCCGGACGGGTGGTGGAATTCACCCGCTCGCTCTATCGCGGTGACACCTACGACTTCGTGGCCGAACTGACCCTGGGGGACTGACATGCAGACGCATATGCGGCGCGAGATCGACGAGATACCCGAGGCGGTCGCCAGGCTGCTGGAGAGATCGGCGGGCGATCTTGCCCGGGCCGGCAAGGCCCTGCGGGAGCGTGACCCGGCCTTCCTCGTGACCATTGCCCGCGGCTCCTCCGACCACGCGGCGACATATATCAAGTACGCGATCGAGCTTACGACCGGACGCCCGGTCGCCTCGCTCGGACCCTCGCTTGCGTCGATCTATCACGCGCCGATGAAGCTCGCGGGCAGCGCCGCGATCACCGTCTCGCAATCAGGCAAGAGCCCCGACATCGTCGCAATGGCCGAGGCGGCCGCGGAGGCGGGAGCGCTCACGCTTGCTCTTACCAATACGGCCGGCTCGCCGATGGCGCTCGCCGCTTCTCATGCGATCGATATAGAGGCGGGCCCGGAAGTCGCGGTGGCGGCAACCAAATCCTACTTCAACTCGATCGTGGCGGGTCTTGCGATCCTCGCCGAATGGCTGGACGATGCGGACCTGCGGCGGGCTCTGCGAGACCTTCCCGAGATCACCGCCCGCGCGGTCGCGGTCGAATGGACCGATCTTACCGGCCAGCTGGGCGACGCGGATTCGCTCTTCATGCTCGGACGCGGCCCGGCGCTTGCGATCGCCAGCGAAGCCGCGCTTAAATTCAAGGAAACCTCCAACATGCACGCGGAGGCCTATTCCTCGGCGGAAGTCCTGCACGGACCGGTGGCGCTCGTCGATCATCGCTTTCCGATCATCGCCTTCGCTGCCCGCGATGCCGCCGAGAGTTCGGTGGCGGGGATCGCGGACGATCTCGCCGGAAAGGGGGCGCTGGCCTTCGTGACCTCGAAGCGCGCCGGAAAGGCCGCGACGCTGCCGTTCATCCCCACCGGCCATCCGCTGACCGACGCACTCTGCCTCATCCTGCCCTTCTACGGCTTCGTGGAAGCCTGGTCGCGCGCCCGCGGCTACGATCCGGACAGGCCGGCGGCGCTCAAGAAAGTGACGGAAACGAAATGACTCCAAAGGCCATCCGAGGCGCCCGCATCTTCGACGGCGAGACCTGGCACGAGCGCTCCGCGCTTCTGCTCTCCGGCGGGCGCGTCGAAGCCATCGTTGCGGATACCGGGATTCCTGCCGGGTCGGAGATCGTCGACGCGGCCGGCGGGCTGATCGTCCCCGGTTTCGTCGACCTCCAGGTCAATGGCGGCGGCGGTGTCATGCTCAACGACGCGCCGACGGTCGCGGGGTTGCGGACCATCTGCTCCGCCCATGCGCGCTTCGGCACGACCGCGCTCCTGCCTACGCTGATCACCGACACGCCGGAGACGACCGCAGCCGTCATCGCCGCCGGACGGCAGGCCGTCGCCGCGAGCGTTCCGGGATTTCTCGGGCTGCATCTGGAAGGCCCCCACCTTTCGCTCGGCCGCAAGGGAGCACACGACCCATCGCTGATCCGTCCGATGGAACAGGCCGACCTCGAGCTTCTCCTCTCCTGCCGCGGCGCCTTCCCGGCAATGATGATCACCGTGGCGCCGGAGAACGCGACCGAAGCGCAGGTCTCGTGCCTGGCGGAAGCCGGTTTCGTCGTCAGTCTCGGGCATACGGACGCGGCATTCGAGACGGCCCTGCGCTACGCGGAGGCCGGGGCTCGCACGGTCACGCATCTCTTCAACGCCATGAGCCCGCTCGGCCACCGCGAACCCGGCATGGTCGGCGCCGCGCTGAATGTCGGCGGCCTGCATGCCGGGCTGATCGCCGACGGCATCCACGTCCATCCCGCCGCCATGGCGATCGCGATAAAGGCAAAACAGGGTCCGGGCCGCATCTTCGTCGTCACCGACGCCATGTCGCCGATCGGCACCGACCTCACGAGCTTCACCTTGAACGGTCGCGAAATCCTGAGGCGCGACGGGCGGCTGACGCTCGCCGACGGGACGCTCGCCGGCGCGGATATCGACATGCTGGCCTCGGTCCGTGTCCTGCATGGGACGCTCGGCCTTGCGATCGAGGAGGTGCTGCGAATGGTGTCCGCCTATCCGGCGGAGGCGGCAGGGGTCGCCGACCGCAAGGGCCGGCTTGCGCCCGGCCTGGATGCGGATTTCGTGGCCCTGACGGACGACCTCCGGATGAAGAGCACCTGGATCGGCGGGTCCTGCGTCTATTCGGAATGATCCTTGAGGGGAAACCTGATCCGGACGCACAGCCCGTGCCCGCCCGGCCCGTCCATAAGTTCGAGCCGGCCATGATGGAGTTCGGCGATCTCCTCGACGATCGGCAGGCCGAGGCCCGAGCCGGATGAATCGGCACGCGTGCCGCGGTCGAAACGCTGCATGACGGTGCTTCGCCGCTCCACGGGTATGCCCGGCCCGTTATCCTCAACCTCCAGGATGGCTTCCTGCCCCTCCCTCCTGATGCGGACCGTCATGTCCGCGCCCCGACCCGCATAAAGGAGCCCGTTGGCGAGAAGGTTCTTCAGCAGTTCTCCGAGGAGCATGGGCTCGCCTGCTATCGTCACCGTCCCGGCGCCCTCGTAGCCCAGATCGATACCGGCCTCGGCGGCGAGCGGCACGTGGTCGGCGGTCAGGCCCTGGGCCAGCGCCGACAGATCCACGTCCCTGAAGGAGGTCGAGCGCGTCGCGGCGTCGATCTTCGCCATCAGGAGCAGCTGGGCAAGCAGCCGCTCGCCGTCGGCGACCGCCAGATCGGCCTTGCGGACCGCGGCCCGGGCCGTCTCGATGTCGCCGGCCCGCGACGCGAGCGCGAGTTGCGTGCGGATGATGGCAAGCGGCGTGCGCAGCTGGTGGCTGGCATTCCCCGTGAAGTGCCGCAGGGCCTCGAGCGCCGATTCCAGCCGCACCATGAACGAGTTGACGGTGTCGACGAGGCTCTGGACCTCGCTCGGGACGCGCTCCACGATCGGGTGAAGGTCATCGGGGCTGCGCTCGGCGATCGCCTCGCTGAACCGGTAGAGCGGCCGAAGCGAGATGGTGACCGCGATCCAGACGATCACCGCGGCGCCGATGATCATGAACAGCAGCCGGGCCGCGGACCGGAACAGGATGGTCCGCATCAACTGCTGGCGGGCCATGGTCGTTTCGGCCACCGTGACGTTGAAGGGCACGGAATCGATGCCCGTCGAAGCGGAGCGTGCCAGCACCGCCACCCGGATGGGCTCGCCCCGGAACGTGGCGTCCTCGAAGGCGGCGGCCTGTCCCTCCGCGCGCGGGATGGACGGCAGGTTCTGGTAGCCCGTGATGAAGGTCCCGGGCGGCCCGTCGACCCGGTAGAAGACGCGGTCCTGCGCCGCCGATGTCAGCATTTCGAGGGCGACATAGGGGATGTCGACCTCCAGCCTGCCGTCCTCCGAGACCACGACGCGCTCGGCGATCGCCAGTGCCGAGCCCATCAGGACGCGGTCGGAGACCTCGTCCGCGGTCTTTTCGGCCTCGCGCCAGGTATCCGCGAGCGCCAGGGCCCCGAGGACCGCGGTGGCAAGGAGCAGCCAGGCGAGCAGCCGGCGTCGCAGGGAATAGGGATGGCTCATGGGTTGGGGGCCATGCTTTCGAGATAGTAGCCGATCCCGCGCGCGGTCCGGACGGTCAGCCCGTGCGGAGCGAGCCGCCGGCGCAACCGGCTGACATACTGCTCGATGGCATTGGCCGAGAGGTCCTCGTCGAAGCCGGTAAGCGACCTGACGATCGCATCCTTGGAGACCACCTTTCCCGACCGCAGGAACAGGAGTTCCAGAAGCGCGACCTCGCGGGCCGGGATATCGAGCGGGACACCCGCGCTCGTGAATGTCCGCGAGGTGAGGTCCAGCGTCACGCCGCCGAACTGGACGACGGAACTCCTCAGCCCCGCGTGCCGGCGAAGCAGCATGCGGATCCGCGCCTCGAACTCGGAAATGTCGAAGGGCTTGATCATGTAGTCGTCGGCGCCGAGATCAAGCCCGCGGACGCGCTCCTCCGGCGCGCCCCGTGCCGTGAGGATCATCACCGCCGCCTTGTTCTGCCTGGATCGCATCGAGCGCAGGACGTCGAGACCGTCCATTTCCGGCAGGTTCAGATCGAGGATGACGAGATCATAGGCCTCGGCAGCCGCGACCGCCTCCGCCGAGGCGCCGTCAGCCACCACGTCGACGGCATAGCCGCTGCCGCGCAGGAGCGTCGACAGGCCCTCGGCCAGCGCCTGATTGTCTTCCACCAGAAGAATTCGCACCTTGTCCCCCTCTGGACGCAGATTATCGCCTGCGATGCCGGTTGTCACGGAAGCCGGCGCGGGATCGCCGACTTGTGCTGCGGCGCCCGCCGGTGCATGGTCGAGGGATGAGGCCGTTCTTCATCCTCCCGCTGCTTTTCTCCCTGCTGCCCAGCTCCGCCTCCGCCGCGACCACGTTCTTTCCCGCGCTCTCCGGGGCCGCGGATGCACCGGTGCTGGTTGTTTACTCCTCGCTCGACGAGCCGCTGGCGCGGCCGATGATCGCAGGTTTCCAGGCGGCCAATCCGGACGTCGCCATCCGTTACGAAGACATGCTGACGGGCGAGATCTACGACCGGATCGTGCAGGAGACGGATGCCGGGCAGAAGACCGCCGATTTCGCCTTCTCGTCGGCCATGGACCTGCAGGTGAAGCTTGCCAATGACGGCTACGCGCAGCTCAGCGAACTACCGATGAGCGAGCGCTGGCCGGGATGGGCGAACTGGCGGGACACCGCCTACGCCCTGACCTTCGAACCGGCCGTCTTCGTCTATCACAAGCCGAGCTTCAAGGATCAGCCGCCACCCTCCACCCGCGCCGAACTGATAGCGCTCCTGTCGCAGCACGGCGACGACTACTATGGCCGGATCGGTACCTACGACATCGAGCGGTCGGGCGTCGGCTTTCTGTTCATGTCGCGCGACCAGGAGCAGTTCGGCGACATCTGGTCGGTGATCCAGGCGATGGGGGCGGCCGGAGTGAAGCTTTACTCGACGAGCCAGGCGATCCTCGAGCGCGTCGCCGACGGGCGTTTCGCGCTCGGCTACAACATCCTCGGCTCCTACGCGGCCGACTGGGCCTCGCGGCATCCGGACGTCGGCATCGTTCTTCCCAAGGATTACACCGTCGTCATGTCCCGCATCGGCCTCGTGCCGCAGGCTGCCGCATCGCCCGAGCTCGGCCGCCGCTACCTGTCGTTCTTCATGTCGCGGCAGGGCCAGACGATCATGGCGCGGGAACTGCAGATCCCGGCCGTCAGCCCGGAAGTCTCCGGCAACAATACCGCGACCACCATGCGCGAGATGCTGGGCGGGCAGCTGAAACCGGTGCCGGTCAGTCTCGGATTGATGGTCTACCTGGACCAGGTGAAGCGGGCGCGGCTGATCTCGCGATGGAACGAGGTGCTGCGGCTGCAGTGACTTGTGACTTGTGACTGGTGACTGGCCTCTTGCCAATTGCGAACGGGAGGCGAAATGTCAGGTAGATGTCAGCTTGATGTGAAATCGCTTACGGCGTTCCACGCTCCTGGAGGGGAGTGTCGATGTGGATGGGAGGAGCGCCCCGCGGCATCTGCCGCGGCTTGTTGTCCTTCCTTCCCAAACAGGATCATGCGCCGGAGTGCGCAATTTGGAGGACAGACCCTTGAAACAATACGTTCTTGCTTCGATTCTCGCCGGAGCACTCGCGCTGCCGGCCGCGGCCGCCGATTACACGATCATGGCGCCCGCAGCGCCCGGCGGCGGCTGGGACCAGACAGCCCGCTCGCTGCAGACCGCTCTTCAGGAAGAAGGGATTTCTTCCAACGTGCAGGTCGTCAACGTTCCCGGCGCCGGCGGCACGATCGGCCTCGCGCAGTTCGCCAGCCAGCAGAAGGGTAACCCGAACGCCCTGATCGTCGGCGGCTATGTCATGGTCGGCGCCATCCTGACGAACCAGTCGCCCGTCACCCTGAAGGACGTCACGCCGATCGCGCGCCTGACCGGCGAATACGAAGCCATCGTCGTTCCGGCGTCTTCCGACATCCAGTCGATCGACCAGCTCGTCGAGAAGCTCAAGGCGGATCCGGGTTCGGTTTCCTGGGCAGGCGGCTCTGCCGGCGGCACCGACCATATCGCCGTCGGGCTTCTCGCCAAGGCGGCCGGCGTCGATCCCACCAAGATCAACTACATCGCCTATTCCGGCGGCGGGGAAGCGCTTGCCGCCATTCTCGGCAGCCAGGTCACGGCCGGCATTTCCAGCTACGGCGAATTCCAGTCGCAGGTCGAGGCCGGCACGCTGCGCCTGCTGGCGATCTCGAGCGAAGAGCGGGTAGAGGGCGTCGATGCCCCGACGCTGAAGGAAGCCGGCTACGACGTCGTGCTGCAGAACTGGCGCATGGTCGCGGCCGCTCCGGGCCTTACCGATGAACAGAAGGCAGCCGTGCTCGCCGATATCGAAAAGCTTGCCAAGTCGGCAGCCTGGCAGGAAACGCTCAGCACCAAGGGCTGGGCCGACACCTATCTTGCCGGCGACGAGTTCGAGGCACAGCTTCAGAAGGACGTCAGCGCGACCGAAACCGTGCTGAAGGACATCGGACTGGTCAAATGAGCCTCGACCAGCAGAACTCCGTGAAAGAGCAGCGCCGCCCCGATTGGGCGGCGCTTGCCATTGCCGTCGTCCTCATCGCGATCGCAGCGGTAATCTTCTTCGATGTCGCACGCGTCAAGGGTGCCGCCGGCTATTCGCAGGTCGGGCCGGCGACGGTTCCCGAGTGGATTTCCTTCGCCCTAGTCGGGCTTGCGATCTGGACCGCGATCGAGGCTTTTCGCGGCGAGTTTCCTCAGCGCGACAGGCAGGAGCTCGGACCCGTCGTCTGGGTCGTCGCAGGCCTTGCCGCGCAGATGCTGCTCCTCCACCGCGCGGGCTTCTCGATCGCCACGGGCATCCTCTTCGCCTTCGTTGCCGCCGGCTTCGGCCGCAGGAAGCTGTGGCTGACGATCCCGATCGGCATCGCCTTCTGTCTCGGAATCTACCTGATCTTCGCCGGACTGCTTCAGCTGTCCCTTCCTGCCGGGCCACTGGAACAACTGTTCCTCTGACGAGAACACCGGGATATCCCGCTCATGAGCACATTCGAGTTTCTCTTGCAGGGGTTGGCATCGGCCATGGAGCCGATGAACCTCCTTTACGCCCTGATCGGCGTCACCCTTGGGACGGCCGTCGGCGTGCTGCCGGGCATCGGCCCGGCGCTGACGGTCGCCCTCCTTCTGCCGGTCACCTACCGGCTGGATCCGACCGGTTCGCTGATCATGTTCGCCGGCATCTACTACGGCGGCATGTACGGCGGCTCGACCACGTCGATCCTTCTCAATACGCCCGGCGAGAGCGCTTCCATCGTCACCGCGCTCGAGGGCAACAAGATGGCGAAGGCCGGCCGGGGCGGGCCGGCGCTTGCCACGTCGGCCATCGGCTCCTTCGTCGCCGGGCTTGCCGCCACCCTGCTGCTTGCCTTCCTCGCGCCCTATGTCGTCCAGATCGCCATCAAGTTCGGCCCGCGTGAATATTTCGCGCTGATGGTTCTCGCCTTCGTCACCGTTTCCTCCGCCTTCGGCGATTCCGCGCTCCGCGGCCTGACGGCGCTCTTCATCGGCCTTGCCTTCTCCATTGTCGGCATCGACCAGCTGACCGGCCAGGCCCGGCTTTCCTTCGGCGTCCCGGACCTTCTGGACGGCGTCGAAGTGACGACGATGGCGGTTGCCATGTTCGCCATCGGCGAAACGCTCTTCGTCGCCGCCCAGGGCCCCCGGGGGCCGGAGACGGTCGAGGCGGTGAAGGGTTCGGTCTGGATGAGCGCGCAGGACTGGGCCCGTTCGTGGAAGCCCTGGCTTCGCGGCACCGCGATCGGCTTCCCGATCGGCGCCATGCCGGCCGGCGGCGCGGAAATCGGCACCTTCCTCTCCTATGCGACGGAGAAGCGGCTGACGAAGCACCCGGAGGAGTTCGGCCACGGCGCGATCGAAGGCGTCGCCGGACCGGAGGCTGCCAACAATGCCTCGGCCGCCGGCACGCTCGTGCCGCTGCTCACCCTCGGCCTGCCCACGACGGCGACGGCGGCGATCATGCTTGCCGGCTTCCAGCAGTACGGGCTTCAGCCAGGCCCGCTTCTGTTTGCCACCAATCCGCAGCTCGTCTGGGGCCTGATCGCCTCGCTCCTCATCGCCAACGCCATGCTGCTCGTCCTCAACCTGCCGCTGATCGGCCTGTGGGTGAAGCTGCTGACGATCCCCAAGCCCTGGCTCTATGCGGGCATCCTCGTCTTCGCGACGCTCGGCACGATCGGGGCGAACCCGTCGGTGTTCGAACTCGGCATGCTGCTGGCGTTCGGGCTTCTCGGCTACGTCATGCGCGTCTTCGGCTATCCGATCGCACCGGTGGTCGTCGGCCTCATCCTCGGACCGCTCGCCGAGCAGCAGTTGCGGCGCGCGCTGGCGATCAGCCAGGGCGATGTCACCTATCTCTTCACGTCACCCATCGCCGCCGTCCTCTTCCTGGTCGCGGCACTCGCCTTCATCGTGCCGCTGATCCTCAGGATACGCGGTCGCGGTGCGGTGCTGTCGCAGATGGCGGCGAGCGAAGACTAGAGCCAAGTCCTCCCAGGACGGAAGGGGGGCGCCGGCTTCGGCCGCGCCCCCTTTTTTTTGTCAGGGACCGAAGACGGACCAGCCGGTCCGGTGCGCCAGCATTTCCAGAGCCAGTGATCCGAGCAACGAGTTTCCGTTGTGGTTGAGACCGGGCGACCAGACGGCGATCGACGCCTTTCCCGGCGCGACGGCGAGGATGCCGCCGCCGACACCGCTCTTCCCGGGCAGGCCGACACGATAGGCGAAATCGCCCGATCCGTCATAGTGGCCGCAGGTCAGCATCAGGGCGTTGATGCGCCGGGCTCTCTGCCGGGAAACCACCGTGTGGCCGGTCAGCGGGTTGCGGCCGGCCGCTGCGAGGAAGAGACCCGAATGGGCAAGCTGCGTGCAGGTCATGGCGAGCGCGCAGTGGTGGAAGTAGACCCCGAGGACATGGTCGACCGGGTGGTCGAGCTTTCCGAAGCCGCGCATGAAGTTGGCGAGCGCGATGTTGCGATAGCCGGTCGCCACCTCCGACTTTGCGACGGCAGGGTCAATGGCGATGCTCTCGTCGTCGGCCAGATACTGCACGAAGCGGACGATCTCGCCGATCGCCTCGCGCGGCGTATGCCCCGCAAGAACGAGGTCGCTGACCGCGATCGCCCCGGCATTGATGAAGGGATTGCGCGGCTTGCCCTCTTCGTGCTCCAGCTGGACGATCGAATTGAAGGCCGATCCGGACGGCTCCCGCCCTACCCGCTTCCAGACATTCTCCCCGTGCTTGCCGAGCGCCAGCGTCAGGGTGAAGACCTTGGATATGCTCTGGATCGAGAAGGGTTCGTCGCAATCGCCGGCCTTGGCGACCATGCCATCGACGTCCATCACTGCGATCCCGAACTTCCTCGGATCGATATGCGCCAGCTGCGGGATGTAGTCGGCGACCTTGCCGCCTCCCAGCCGCGGCAGGAGGGCCTGATGGATCTCGTCCACGATGGCTTGAAGATTTTCCATTGAGACCGCTATTCGAATTCCGAGCCGGAGAGATGATTGCGTACCGAGGTCTTGACCTTGCCGATGTCGGACCAGAGAGCGGCGACAACGTCGCTGTCGACATCCGCCATCAGGTCGCGGAGCCACGCCTCGTGGGCGACCGCCATGGCGGCGAAAAGCTTCGCGCCCGCGGGCGTGAGCTGCGCGACCGTCACGCGGCGGTCGCGATCGGGCGTCACCCGCCTGACGAGGCCGTCCGTCTCGAGACGCTCCACCAGTCCGGTCACATTGCCGTTGGTGACCATGGTCCGGCGGGACAGTTCGCCGAGACGCAAACCGTTCTTCTCCCGGTAGAGCTGCGCCATCAGGTCGAACTGCGGCAGCGTCGCGCCGAACTCCGTTCGCAGCCGACGGCGTATCTCGGTGGTGATCAGCTTGGTGGTCGAGAGCATGCGGAGCCACAGCCGCGTCTCCGGCTTGCTCGTGCCGGCAGGGCCATGCACGATCAGCTCCAGATCCGCGCTCAAGGCATCGTTTTCCATGGTATCCATCCGGCACCGCCCCCTGCCCGAACTGTTACGAAGCGATATTTGAATTGTCAAAGGCTCCCTTGGTCGACTGTGCGACCCGAAAGAGCTTGACGCCTCTCCCGCCCCGCTTATAGTTTAAACTTAAAATAATAAAGCGGGAACATCAGGAGGATCTTTTTCATGCGCATCGTCTGCATCGGCGGCGGCCCCGCCGGGCTCTATTTCGCGCTCCTGATGAAGAAGCAGAACCCCGGGCACACGATCTCCGTCGTCGAGCGCAACAGGCCATACGATACCTTCGGCTGGGGGGTCGTCTTCTCCGATGCCACGATGGAGGCGATGCGCGCCTGGGACCCGGAAAGTGCCGCCGAGATCGAGGATGCGTTCAACCACTGGGACGACATCGAAGTCTGGTTCAAGGGGACCCGGCAGCGCACTTCCGGCCACGGCTTCGTGGGCATCGGCCGCAAGAAGCTCCTGAACATCCTGCAGCGTCGCTGCGAGGCGCTGGGCGTCGAACTGGTCTTCGAGACCGACGTCGCGAGCGACCTCGACTATCCGGACGCCGATCTCGTCATCGCCTCGGACGGCTTCAACTCGAAGATCCGCAACCGCTATCCGAACGTCTTCCAGCCGGACCTGGTGACGCGGCCCAACCGCTATATCTGGCTCGGTACGAACAAGCTCTACGACGCCTTCACCTTCGACTTCCGCAAGACGGATCACGGCTGGTTCCAGGCCCATATCTACAAGTTCGACGACAAGACCTCGACCTTCATCGTGGAAACCACCGAGGAGGCCTACGAGAAGCACGGCCTTGGCCAGATGGACCAGCAGGGCTCGATCGACTTCTGCCAGGACCTGTTTTCCGAGGTGCTCGACGGCGCCGAGCTCATGACGAATGCCCGCCACCTGCGCGGTTCCGCCTGGCTCAACTTCAACCGCCTGATCTGCGGCAAGTGGAGCCACTTCAACGGCCAGTCGCATGTCGTGCTGATGGGCGATGCGGCCCATACGGCGCACTTCGCCATCGGCTCCGGCACGAAGCTTGCGATCGACGACGCGATCGAGCTCACCAACCAGTTCAACCGGCACGGCCACGCGAAGGAGCACATCCCGGCTGTCCTCGAAACCTACGAGGAAATCCGCCGGGTCGACGTCGCCCGCATCCAGAATGCCGCCCGCAACGCCATGGAATGGTTCGAGGTGGTCGGGCGGCGCTATGCCGACACGCTGCCACCCGAACAGTTCATGTATTCCATGCTGACCCGCTCGCAGCGCATCAGCCACGAGAACCTCAGGCTGCGCGACCGGACATGGCTGGAGGGATACGAGCGCTGGTTCGCGACCCAGGCCGGAGCGACGCCTTCGGCGGAACGGCGTGTGCCGCCGCCCATGTTCACGCCCTACACGATGCGAGGCGTGACGCTGAAGAACCGCATCGTCATGTCGCCGATGGCCATGTACTCGGCCAGGGACGGCATGCTCGACGACTTCCACCTCGTCCATCTCGGCGCCCGCGCTCTCGGCGGCGCCGGTCTGGTCTTCGGCGAGATGACGTGCGTCTCGCCCGATGCCCGCATCACGCCCGGCTGCCTCGGCCTCTGGAACGAGGAACAGGCGGCAGGATGGAAGCGCTTCGTCGATTTCGTCCACGGCAACAGCGACGCGAAGGTCGGCATCCAGCTCGGCCATGCCGGCCGCAAGGGTGCCACCAGGCTCGCCTGGGAGGGGATCGACCAGCCGCTCGATGACGGCGGCTGGCCGCTGATCTCGGCCTCGGCCCTGCCCTACCTGAAAAACAGCCAGGTGCCGAAGGCGATGGACCGCGCCGACATGGATCGGGTGACCGCCGATTTCGTGCGCGCCACCGAACTTGCCGTCACCGCCGGTGCGGACTGGCTGGAGCTTCACTGCGCCCACGGCTACCTGCTCTCCAGCTTCCTGTCGCCGCTCACCAACACCCGCACCGACGCCTATGGCGGCGACCATGAGAACCGCGCCCGCTACCCCCTGGAGGTCTTCCGCGCCATCCGCGCCGTCTGGCCCGCCGACAGGCCGATCTCGGTGCGCCTCTCCTGCCACGACTGGTTCGAGGGCGGCAACACGCCCGACGATGCGGCGATCTTCGCCCGCATGTTCAAGGATGCCGGCGCCGACATGATCGACTGCTCGTCCGGCCAGGTCTGGAAGGAAGAAAAGCCCGTCTACGGCCGCCTCTTCCAGACGCCGTTCTCCGACAAGATCCGCAACGAGATCGGCATTCCGACCATCGCGGTGGGCGCCATTTCCGAGGCCGACCACGCCAATTCTGTGATCGCCGCGGGCCGCGCCGATCTCTGCGCCGTGGCCCGCCCGCATCTGGCCGATCCCGCCTGGGTGCTGCACGAGGCGGCGCGCATCGGGCTGACGGACGTCGCATGGCCGAAACAGTACCATTCCGGCAAGCAGCAGTACGAGACCAATCTCGCGCGCGCCGCGGCAGCGAAGTGAGGATCGCCTGATGTATCAGACGCGCAAGCTGGAGGGGCGCCACGCACTGGTTACCGGTGCCGGAAGCGGCATCGGTGCCGCCATCGCGACGGCCCTCGTTGCCGCCGGTGCCCGGGTGACGCTGGCCGGACGGCGGGCCGAACCGCTGCAGGATCTGGCGAAGACGCTCGGGAGCGAGCGCGTCCACGTGGCCGCAGGCTTCGACGTCACGGACCGGACGGCGATCGACGAGGGTCTGGCCGGCGCCCGGCAGGCCTTCGGCCCCGTCGATATCCTCGTCAACAATGCCGGCGAGGCGCCCAGCGCGCCATTCGAGAAGACCTCGCTGGATGTCTGGAACCGGGTGCTCGCGGTCGACCTGACGGGTGTCTTCCAGGTCACGCAGGCTGTCCTTCCGGACCTGAAGCTCCGCGGCGACGGGGCCCGCATCCTCAACATCGCCTCGACCGCAGGCCTCACGGGCTATGCCTATGTCTCCGCCTATACGGCGGCGAAGCACGGCGTCATCGGGCTCACCCGCTCGCTGGCGCTCGAGCTTGCGAAAACCGGGATTACCGTCAACGCGATCTGCCCCGGCTTCACCGACACGCCGCTCGTCGCGCAGGCGATCGAGACGATCGTCGCAAAGACCGGCCGCAGCCGGGAGGAGGCGACGAGGGAATTCACCAAATGCAATCCGCAGGGCCGGCTGGTCCGGCCGGAGGAAGTCGCGGACGCGGTTCTCTGGCTGGCATCGCCGGCTGCGGGATCGATCAACGGCCAGGCGATTGCTATCGCCGGCGGGGAGGTACTGGCAGGATGAGCACGGTTTCGATGGCAGGGCACCTGCGCCCGTTCAGGGACTACCAGGCGCGGCATTTCCTCTGGGACGTCAGCGACGACGGACGCGTGGCGACGATCCGGCTGAACCGACCGGAACGTAAGAACCCGCTTACCTTCGAAAGCTATGCCGAGTTGCGCGACCTCTTCCGCGATCTCGCCTATGCCTCCGACGTTCGCGCCGTGGTGCTGACCGGCGCGGGCGGCAATTTCTCCTCCGGCGGGGACGTGTTCGAGATCATCGAACCGCTCACGCAGATGGCGATGCCGGACCTTCTGGCCTTCACCCGCATGACCGGCGATCTCGTCAAGGCGATGCGGAAGTGCCCGCAGCCGATCATCGCTGCGGTCGACGGCATCTGCGCCGGCGCCGGCGCCATCCTCGCCATGGCGTCCGACATGCGGCTCGCAACGCCGGAGGCCAAGACCGCCTTCCTGTTCACCCGGGTCGGACTTGCCGGCGCGGACATGGGCGCCTGCGGGATCCTCCCGCGGATCATCGGCCAGGGCCGCGCCGCGGAGCTTCTCTATACCGGCCGCTCGATGAGCGCCCCGGAAGGTCACGCCTGGGGCTTCTACAACGCCCTCCATCCCGCCGACACGATCGAGGCGGAGGCGTCGAAGCTCGCGCGGTCGCTGGCCGACGGACCATGGTTCGCCCACACCATGACCAAGACCATGCTGAACCAGGAATGGGCGATGGGGATCGACGAGATGATCGAGTCGGAAGCCCAGGCGCAGGCGGTCTGCATGGCGACGAACGACTTCCGCCGTGCCTTCGAAGCCTTCGCCGAAAAGCGCAAGCCCGTCTTCGAGGGGAACTGACATGGCCCATCCGACGACGCTGCCGGGGCCGACGCGGGAACACCTCGACTGGCCCTTCTTCGACGAGACCCACAGGGCGCTCGCAGCCCGGCTGGACGGCTACGCCGCCTCCGGTGCCCTTTCCGGCATCGACCATGCCGATACGGATCGCGCCTGCCGCAGCCTCGTCCGCTCGCTTGGCGAGGCCGGCCTCCTCGACGCGGCGACCGGTGCGGGCGGAGAGCGATCGATCGATTCCCGCGAAGCCTGCCTCACCCGCGAAACGCTTGCCTGGCATGACGGCCTCGCCGACTTCGCCTTCGCCATGCAGGGCCTCGGCACCGGCGCGATCGGGCTTGCGGGCTCGGCCGAACTTCGCCGCGCGGTCCTTCCGAAGGCGCGGTCCGGCGAGTGGATCTCCGCCTTCGCGCTCTCCGAGGAGGAGGCCGGCTCCGATGTCGCCGCCATGGCCTGCTCCGCGTGCCGCGATGGCGGGCACTACGTGCTCGACGGGGAGAAGACGTGGATCTCGAATGGCGGGATCGCCGATGTCTACACGGTCTTCGCGCGGACCGGCGAAGCACCCGGAACCCGCGGCATCTCGGCCTTCGTCGTCTATGCCGACGATCCGGGATTTTCGATCGCCGAGCGGATCGACGTGATTGCCCCGCACCCGCTCGCGACGATCCGCTTCGAGAACTGCCGCATCCCGGCCGACCGCCTGCTCGGCGCACCGGGCGAGGGCTTCAAGATCGCCATGCGCACCCTCGACATCTTCCGCTCCTCCGTCGCAGCGGCAGCACTCGGCTTTGCCCGGCGGGCGCTCGACGAGGCGCTGGCCCATGCCCGGAGCCGGCCAATGTTCGGCAGCCATCTCTCCGACCTGCAGCTTACGCAGGCCGCCTTCGGGGACATGGCGGCGGAGATCGACGCGGCCGCCCTTCTCACCTACCGGGCCGCCTGGCGTCGCGACGTCCAGGGCCTGTCGACGACAAGGGAAGCGGCGATGGCGAAGATGGTCGCGACCGAGAACGCCCAGCAGGTGATCGACCGCGCCGTGCAGATGTTCGGCGGGCGCGGCGTAAGGCGCGGCGAAATCGTCGAGAGCCTTTACCGGGAGATTCGCGCGCTGCGGATCTACGAGGGCGCCACGGAAGTCCAGAAACTCATCATCGCGCGCGAGCTGCTGAAGAGCGCGCCTCCGGAGAAGACGCATGCATGACATCCTTCAGCCCGAGGGCTGGGCAAAGCCCATCGGCTATTCCAACGGCGTGGCGGCGCGCGGCCGGCAGATCTATGTCGGCGGCCAGATCGGCTGGAACGGACAGTGCCTGTTCGAGACCGACGACTTCGTGGAACAGGTGCGCCAGACGCTGAAAAACGTCGTCGCCATCCTGGAGACGGCCGGCGCCGGCCCCGAGCACGTGACGACGATGACCTGGTACTTCACCGACAAGGCCGAATATCTCGCCAACCTGAAGGGGATCGGACAGGCGTATCGCGAGGTCATGGGCCGTAATTTCCCGGCCATGGCGGCCATGCAGGTCGGAGCTCTACTGGAGGACCGGGCGAAGATCGAGATCCAGGCCATCGCCGTCGTGCCGGAATAGACGATGACCGGCGGCGCGCTTTCCTTCTCCGACACCGTCAGCGGCGAGATCGACCGTGACATCCTCGTCGTCACCATCGACAATCCCCCGGTGAATGCGCTGTCCCGGGATGTCCGCAGCGGCCTCATGGTCGCGCTGGACCGGGCGGCCGGCGACGAGACGGTTCGCGGGCTCGTCATCACCGGGGCGGGACGGACCTTCATCGGCGGCGCCGACATCCGGGAGTTCGGCCAGCCGCCCGCGGAGCCGATCCTTCCCGCGGTGATCGATCGGATGGAGAATTTCGCGAAGCCCGTGGTCGCCGCCATCAATGGCGCGGCTCTCGGGGGCGGGCTCGAAGTCGCGCTCGGCTCCCACTACCGTATCGTCTCGCCCGCAGCGCAGCTTGGGCTCCCCGAAGTGAAACTTGGCATCGTGCCTGGCGCCGGCGGCACGCAGCGCCTGCCGCGGCTGATCGGCGTTCCGCAGGCTATCGACCTGATCGGCAGTGGGCGCAGCATAAAGGCGCAGGAAGCGGCTGGCCTCGGGCTGGCGGACGAGATCGCAGACACCGGATTACGGGATGCGGCTATCGCCGGCGCCCGTCGCCTCGCCGCCTCCCCTTCCCGCCGCACCGGCGCATTGCAGGTCCCGGCGTCGGAGCCCGCGGCCATCGAGGCTGCGAGGAACAAGGTTCTGGCGAAGGCCCGCGGCCAGCGTGCGCCGGCAGAGGCCGTCCGGCTGGTCGAGAGCGCCGCAAGACCGCTCGCCGAGGGCCTTGCGGACGAGCGCGCGACCTTCCTTGAACTGCGGGACGGTCAAGAGGCGGCAGCCCTCCGGCACGTCTTCTTCGCCGAGCGGCAGGCCTCCAGGGTGGAGGGTATCGAGGCCATCCTGCCACGCCCGATCGCGACGATCGGCATTGCCGGTCTCGGCCTGATGGGCAGCGGCATCGCGGTCTGTGCCCTCGCCGCCGGTTACGGCGTCATCGGGCTCGACCGTGACGAGGACGCCGCGGCACGTGGCCACGATCGCATCGTCGGTCTTCTGGAGCGCAGCCTTTCGACGGGCCGGATCGACAGGAGCGAATTCGAGGCGCAGAAGGCGCGGCTTTCGGTGACGGCCCGCGAGGAGGATCTCTCGCCCTGCGACCTCGTGATCGAAGCCGTCTTCGACGATCTCGACGTCAAGGTCGATCTCTTCCGTCGGCTCGACAAGGTTCTTCGGCCCGACGCGATCCTGGCGACCAATACGAGCTACCTGAACCCGGACGAGATCGCCGTGGCCACCGCGCATCCGGACCGCGTGCTCGGCCTGCATTTCTTCTCGCCCGCCCATGTCATGCGGCTCCTCGAGGTGGTCCGCTGCGCGCGGACCTCGCCGGATGTCCTCGCCACGGGCCTTGCCGTCGCACGGAAGCTTCGCAAGCTCGCGGTCGTCACCGGCGTCACGGAAGGCTTCATCGGCAACCGCATCTTCTCGGCCTATCGGCGGGAGGCCGAATTCCTGCTGGAGGACGGCGCTCTGCCGCACGAGATCGATGCGGCCCTCGAGGACTACGGCTTTCCGATGGGGCTGTTCGCCGTCTACGACATGGCGGGGCTTGAGATCGCCTGGGCGCGTCGCAAGCGGCAGGCAGCCAGGCGGGATCCGGCCGAACGTTACGTGGAGATTGCCGACCGCCTCTGCGAAGCCGGCCGCCTCGGCCAGAAGTCGGGACGGGGCTGGTATGCCTATCCCGACGGCAGGCGGCAGGTGGACCCCGAGGTGACGGAGATCATCGCCCGGTGCCGCCGGGGCAAGGGCATCGTCCCGCGAACGTTTGAGGCTTCCGAGATTCTCGCCCGTCTTCTGGCGGCGATGGCCACGGAAGGCCGCAGGCTCATCGAGGAAGGCATTGCCGCGCGCGAGAGCGACATCGACCTGGTGATGATCAGCGGCTACGGCTTCCCGGCCCACAAGGGCGGGCCGATGTTCGCCTCGGCTCAGACGCCGAGATAACGATCCTGCAGGTCGGCGGACAGGTCTGACGGGGTTCCCTGCCAGACGCTGCGGCCGTTCTCCAGGACGACGCAGCGGTCGGCCACCGGCAGGAGTTCCGACAGCGTCTTGTCGACGACCAGGATCGACAGGCCCTCCGCCTTCAGCTTCCGGATCGCCGCCCATATGTCCTGGCGGATGACCGGCGCCAGTCCTTCCGTCGCCTCGTCGAGGATGAGGAGGCGCGGGTTGGTCATCAGCGCCCGGCCGATGGCGAGCATCTGCTGCTCGCCGCCCGAAAGCGAACGCGCCATCTGCGCGTGACGCTCGGCAAGGCGCGGGAAGAGGTCGTTGACGCGCGCAAGCGTCCAGGGCCCGGGCCGCGCGGCCGCGACGAGGTTTTCGTGCACGGTGAGGTTCGGAAAGCAGCGCCGCCCTTCCGGGACGAGGCCGATACCGAGTCTCGCGACCTTGTGCGACGGCTTGCCCCTCAGGTCCGTTCCCGCCAGCCTGACCGAGCCTGAACGCGGAGGATTGAGGTTGCAGATCGCGCGGATCGTCGTCGTCTTGCCCATTCCGTTGCGGCCCATGAGCGCGACCGCCTCGCCCTCGCCAACCGTCAGGTCCACGCCGAACAGCGCCTGGCTTGCGCCGTAGGAAGCTTCGATCTTCGAAACGTCGAGCAGCATCAGGCGTGATCTCCGAGATAGGCGCTGCGAACGGTCGGGTCGCGGCGGATCTCCTCGACCGTTCCGGTGGCGATGACCTTGCCATAGACCAGCACCGAAATACGGTCCGCCAGGGCGAAGACCGCGTCCATGTCGTGCTCCACGAGCAGGATCGGCGCCTCCTGGCGCAGCCCGTCGAGGAAGCCGGTCAGCGCCTTGGAGCCTTCCGGCCCCATTCCCGCCATCGGCTCGTCGAGCAGGAAGGCCTTGGAATCGAGCGCCAGCGCGATGGCGATCTCCAGCTGGCGACGCTCGCCGTGCGACAGTTCGGCCGCGGGGATGCGGGCCCTGTCCTTGAGGCCGACCCGCTCCAGCATTGCCATCGACCGGTCGATCAGGGACGCGTCGCGCATGACAGGCTTGAAGAAGCGGAAGCTCGATCCCTGCTCGGCCTGCACCGCCAGCATGACATTGCGCAGCGCGGAGAATTCCGGCGCCAGCGAGGACACCTGGAAGGTGCGTCCGAGCCCGAGACGCGAGCGCTCGGCGACGCCGAGGTGGCCGATGTCGCGTCCCCCCAGCCGGATGGTGCCGGAATCCTGCCGGAGCGTTCCGCAGATCTGGTGGATCAGCGTCGACTTGCCGGCGCCGTTCGGCCCGATCAGGGCGTGGATCTCGCCGGGCCTCAGGTCAAGCGACACATGGTCGGTCGCCCGCAGGGCCCCGAAGCTCTTGACGACATCCGAAAGTTGGAGGACCGGCTCAGCCATGACGCGCCTTTCCGGCCAGAAGCCCGAGAAGCCCGCCCCGCGCGAAGAGCACGGTGCCGAGCAGGATGAGGCCGAGGAAGAACTGCCAGCGCTCGGTGAGGCCGCCCAGCAGGTATTCGAAGACGACGAAGAGCGCTGCGCCCGCGAGCGGCCCGAAAAGCCGGCCCGTCCCGCCGAGAATGATCAACACGATCAGTTCGCCGGACATGTGCCAGGACAGCATGGAAGGGCTGACGAAGCGGTTGAGATCGGCAAAGAGGGCGCCGGCGAGACCGGTCATGGCGGCGGAGATCGCGAAGGCCACGAGACGGATGCGATAGGGCGCGATCCCGACGGTCGCCACGCGGACCTCGTTCTGGCGTGCCGCCTGCAGGGCGGAGCCGAAACGCGAATTGCGGATCAGCACGAAGAAGGCGAGCGCTGCGATCAGCACCACGTAGCAGATCAGGAAGAAGCTCAGGGGCTTCATCGTGTTGACGCCCGGGAACTGGTTGCGCACCAGGATCGACAGGCCATCCTCGCCGCCATAGGCCGGCCAGGAGATCGCGAAGTAGTAGACCATCTGCGCGAAGGCGAGCGTGATCATGATGAAGTAGACGCCGGAGGTCCTGAGGCTGATCAGGCCGATCAGCAGTCCGGTGATGCCGGCCACCAGCATCGCCACCAGCCAGATCACGAGCATCTGGTTGGTGCCGGGCAGGCCGAGAAGCACCGGCTCCCCGGAGAAGGAATGGGTGGCGAGGATGCCGGCGGCATAGCCGCCGATGCCGAAGAAGGCGGCATGCCCGAAGGAGACCAGTCCGCCGAGGCCGAGCGCGAGATTGAGGCCGGTCGCGGCGAGCGCCAGGATCGCGACGCGGGTCGCGAGCGTGACGTAGAACGGCTGGCCGGAGGCATAGGCTGCGAGCGGTACCACGAGCAGCAGCACGGCCAGGACGAGATTGACGAGATTTTCGCGGGTCAGCATCGCGGCCTCACGCATGGGCTGCGGGAAAGAGCCCGCGCGGCTTCACCGCAAGGATGATCGCCATCATGACATAGATGAGCATGGAGGCCGCAGCACCGCCGATCAGGCCCGCCTGCGACGGCGGGACGAAGAGCGCCAGCATCTGCGGCAGGAGGAAACGTCCCATCGTATCGACGACGCCCACCAGCAGCGCGCCGAGGAGCGCCCCCTTGATGGAGCCGATCCCGCCGATGACGATGACCACGAAGGCAAGGATGAGCACGGGCTCGCCCATGCCGACCTGCACCGATTGCAGCGCGCCGACCATCGCCCCCGCAAGGCCCGCGAGCGCGGCGCCGAGCGCGAAGACGACCGTATAGAGCGTGCGGATATCGACGCCGAGCGCACCGATCATCTCGCGGTCGCTTTCGCCGGCGCGGATGCGCATGCCGAGCCGCGTCTTGCCGATCAGCAGGTAAAGGCCGAAGGCGACGAGCGCGCCGGCGGCGATGATCGCCAGGCGGTAGAGCGGATACTGCGCGCCACCGGGCAGCGCCACGGCGCCCTGCAGCAGCGGCGGAATATCGAGATAGAGAGGAAAGGAACCGAACAGCCAGCGCGTCCCCTCGGAGAAGATCAGGATGAGGGCGAAGGTCGCCAGCACCTGGTCTAGGTGGTCGCGGTCATAGAGCCTGCGGATGACGAGAAGCTCGACAATCGCCCCGGCCGCCGCCGCGCAGGCGAGGCTGGCCACGAGCCCGATCCAGAAGGAACCGGTCGCCGATGCCACCGCGGCACAGGCGAAGGCGCCCACCATGTAGAGCGAACCGTGAGCGAGATTGATGAGGCCCATGACGCCGAAGATCAGCGTCAGCCCGGCAGCCATGAGAAACAACATGACGCCGAGCTGAAGGCCATTGAGCAACTGCTCAAGAGCGAGTGCGAGTGTCACCAGGCAGCCTTACATCTTGCAGTCTTGGGCGTAGGCGTCGCCGTGATCGTCGAAGATCTTCTCGATGGTCTTGTTGGTGAGGGTGCCGTCGTCCAGCTTGACCACTTCCGTGAGATAGATGTCCTGGATCGGATGCTGGTTGGTGTTGAACTTGAAGTCGCCGCGGGGCGACTGGATGTCCGCCTTCACGAGTTCGGCGCGGAAGGCTTCGGTATCCTTCACGTCCGCCTTGGCCGCTGCCGACAGGATCAGCTGCGCGGCGTCATAGGCCTGGACGGCGTAGATCGACGGCAGGCGGCCGTATTCGGCCTTGAAGTCGGCAACGAATTTCTTGCTGACCTCGGTGTCGAAGTCGGGCGCCCACTGGCCGGAGGCCTTGGCGCCGAGTGCGGCATCGCCGATCGCCGGCAGGACGTCCTGGCTGAAGGAGAAGCCGGGGCCCATGATCGGGATCTCGACGCCCGACTGCGCATACTGCTTCATGAACGCGATGCCCATGCCGCCCGGCAGGAAGGCGAAGACGCCGTCGGCGCCCGACGCGCGGATCTGGGCGATCTCGGCGGCATAGTCGGTCTGGCCGACCTGGGTGTAGACCTCGGAGCCGACCTCGCCCTTGTAGAAGCGCTTGAAGCCGGTCAGCGAGTCCTTACCGGCCGGATAGTTCGGCGCCATGATGAACATCTTCTTGTAGTCCTTGTTGGCGTATTCGCCCATGGCTTCATGAAGATTGTCGTTCTGGTAGGCGGCATTGAAATAGAGCGGGTTGCAGTTTGCGCCCGCAAGCGCCGCCGGGGCCGCATTGGTCGAGACGTAGAGCTTGCCCTGTGCGACCGCGCTCGGCGCCACCGCCATCAGCAGGTTCGACCAGACGATGCCGGTAAGGATGTCGACCTGGTCGCTCTGGATCATCTTGTCGGCGATCTGGACGGCCAGTTCCGGCTTCTGTCCATCGTCCTCGGTGACGACCTCGATCTCGCTGTTGCCGGACTGCTTGACCGCCAGCATGAAGCCGTCGCGGGTATCGATGCCGAGGCCGGCACCGCCGCCGGACAGCGTCGTGATCATGCCGATCTTCACCGGCTCGGCCAATGCGAGGCTCGAGACGCTCATGCCGAGCGCCAATGTGGCTGCAGAAACCAGTTTCTTCATGTCGAACTCCCAGTTGTTGTTATCGTCCCGTCCCCGGTACGGACCCCTTGATCTCGCAGCCGGATATCCGCGTCGGCATCAGCGCCTGCGGGTATTCGCGATACCTTCCACACTTGCAAAAGAACGTCCACTGGCGAAGCCCCGGGAATGCGCTTTTGCAGCATCTGCGCACACGTTCACGCAGCGCCCGCCTGCTTCAGGCGGAAGCGCTGGATCTTGCCCGATTCGGTCTTCGGCAGCGCGTCGGCGAAGACGATGGAGCGCGGGTACTTGTAGGGCGCGATGACCGTCTTGACGTGGTCCTGCAGGAGCCGGGCCATGGCATCGCAGGCGGTGTCGCGATCCACCAGGACCACATGCGCCTCCACGATATGGCCGCGCTCCTCGTCCCGCACGCCGATCACGGCGCATTCCGCGACCGCCTCGTGCTTCAGGAGGGCGGCCTCGACCTCGGGTCCGGCGATGTTGTAGCCAGCCGATACGATCATGTCGTCGGAGCGGGCCGCGAAGTGGAAATAGCCGTCCTCGTCCTGCACGAAGGAATCGCCGGTCAGGTTCCAGCCGTCGCGGACATAGTCCGGCTGCCGGTCGTCGGCGAGATAGCGGCAGCCGATCGGCCCCTTGACCGCGAGCCGTCCGACCGTTCCGCGCGGCACTTCGCGCATGTCGTCGTCCACCACGATCGCCTGGTAGCCGGAAAGCGGCTTGCCGGTGCAGGCCGCCCTGGAATCGTCGAGCCTGTTGGAGATGAAGATATGCAGCATTTCCGTCGACCCGATGCCGTCGACGATCGGCTTGCCGGTCTTGCGGACCCAGTCCTCGTAGACCGGGGCGGGCAGGGTTTCGCCGGCCGACACCGCGACGCGCAGCGAGGAAAGGTCCGCCCCCTCGTCCATCGCCGAAAGCATCGCGCGATAAGCGGTGGGCGCGGTGAAGCAGATGGTTGCCCGGTAGTTCTCGATGATTTCGATCATCTTGGCGGGCGTCGCCTGTTCCAGCAGCGTCGCCGCCGCACCGAAGCGCAGGGGAAACACCGCCAGGCCGCCGAGCCCGAAGGTGAAGGCAAGCGGCGGCGAGCCGACGAAGACGTCGTCCGGCGTGACGTCCAGCACTTCCCTCGCATAGGCGTCCGCAATGATCAGGATGTCGCGGTGGAAGTGCATGGTGGCCTTGGGCACGCCGGTCGATCCGGACGTGAAGCCGAGGAGCGCCACATCGTCGCGCCCGGTCCGCACCGCCTCGAACCGCACCGGCTTGTCGAGGGCGGCGCGATCGAGTTCGGCGTCGTGGTTGGCGGTGCCGTCAAAGCCGATCACCTGCTTCAGGAAGCGGCTTTCCTTGGCGACCGCCACCAGTTCGTCCATCAGGCGGGTGTCGCAGAGGGCGAGGGACACTTCCGCCTTGTCCACCACCTTGGCGAGTTCGCCGGACCTAAGCATCGGCATGGTGTTGACCACCACGGCGCCGGCCTTCGTCGCCGCCAGCCAGCAGGCGACCATTGCCGGGTTGTTCGCGGAGCGGATCAGCACCCGGTTGCCGGGCTTGAGGCCATAGTCCTCCGTCAGCGCCCGGGCGATGCGGTTCGTCCAGTCGGAGAGTTCCTTGTAGGTGCGCCGGCGTCCGTTGCCGATCAGCGCCGTATGATCGCCGAAGCCGCGCTCGACCATGCGGTCGGTCAGCTCGACGCCGGCGTTCAGCCACTCGGGATAGTCGAAGCCGTTGAGCAGAAGCTCCGGCCATTGATCCGGTGGCGGAAGATGGTCGCGCGCAAACGTATCCAGATGGCCTGTCGGTCCCAGTTTCATCACGATGTTCCCATGCGTTCTTCTGGTCCGCCACCCCGAGGTTTCCGGGTGCGGCGGCCGTGGCATTTTTGCCTTTTCACCAGAAAAGCACCGCGCCTGCGTGCTGGCAAGAGAGAAATTTTAAGTTTGTAATAATTTTGGGCGCGCCGTCATTCACCCCTTCCGTTGCCGGTCGGCGGATGCGACTATGCGGCACGTCATGACAATGCCGAGGGCCAGATGCGACACCGGATTTCCGATTGGGACGATGCCTATGCGAATGGCCCGAACATTCCGGGAGGCGAGCGCTGGCCGGGACTGTGGGTCGATCCGGCGCGGGAATACCGGCAGGCGCTGCACGAAGCCGGCCATGCGGAACTCGACATCCGCTATGGCGAGGCCGAGCGCAACAGGATGGATCTCTTCCTGCCGGCCACGAAGCCTGCAGGACTCGTCGTCTTCGTGCATGGCGGCTTCTGGCTGAGGCTCGACAAGTCCTACTGGTCCCATCTCGCCCGCGGTGCGGTGGAACAGGGCCATGCCGTTGCGATCCCGTCCTATACGCTCTGCCCGGACACCCGCATCGCCGGCATAACCCTGGAAGTCGCGGCTGCGATCGCGCGGGCGGCTGGGGAGGTTGCGGGGCCGATCCGTCTCGTCGGACATTCCGCCGGCGGCCATCTGGTGACGCGGATGATCACCCTTACCTCGCCGCTCACCGAGGATGTGCGCAGCAGGATCGTCAATACCGTCTCCCTTTCCGGACTGCATGACCTGAGGCCGCTTATGCATACGGCGATGAACCGGCAGCTCCACATCGACCGGCAGGAAGCGTGGCGGGAGAGCCCGGCGCTTCTCGAGCCGATCCCGGGGACCCGGCTCACCTGCTGGGTGGGCGCCGCCGAGCGTTCGGAATTCCTCCGCCAGAACGCCTTGCTCGCCAATATCTGGAAAGGGCTCGGCGCGGAAACGGACGCGGTCGAGGAGCCCGACCGGCATCACTTCAACATCCTCGACGGACTGGCCGACCCCCACCACCCGCTGACGCAGGCGCTCCTCTCCTAGAGCCGGAGTCCGCGACCCTAGAGCACGACGATCCGCGCGCCGATATTCACCCGCTTGTAGAGATCCATCACATCCTGGTTCAGCAGGCGGATGCAGCCGGCCGATACGGCCTTGCCGATCGAGGATGGGTCGTTCGTGCCGTGGACACGGTAGTAGGTGTCGACGCCGTCCTTCTGGATGTATAGCGCCCGGGCGCCCATCGGGTTGCCCGGCCCGCCGTCCACGCCATCCTTGAACCGGCCGTAGTGTTCGGGGCTCCGCTTGATCATGTTGTCCGTTGGTGTCCATCTGGGCCATGCCGCCTTCCGGTCGATGATCGCCTCGCCCGTGAAGTTGCGGCTGGCAGGGCCGACGGCAACCGAGTAGCGCATCGCCTTGCCCCCAGGCATGACGAAGTAGAGGTAGCGGGCGGACGGATCGACAACGACCGTGCCGGGAGCCTCGGTGGTCGCGTAATCGACCTCCTGGCGGCGCCGCTCGTCCGGCAGCTTCGACACGTCGATGGCGTCGATCCGGAAGCCGTGATCCAGCTTCTCGCCATACATGATGGCAGGATCTGCGGGCTCCTCCGCTTCGACGGGAGCTTCGAACGAAGGGGCTGCAACGGCGGGAGGAGGAGCGGGCTGGGTCGAGAGGGTGGTGCAGGCGGAAAGCGGTGCAACGAGGAGCAGGAATGCCAGACTACGCTGGCGCAAGCTATTCAATTTCATGGTTCTTCCCGTGCGCTAGGCACATCGCTGGATGACCTCCCGCCCCCGGAGCACCACAAAGTGCTGTCCCAATTGTGTCGCTTCTTGCCGATCCTGTGGTCAGAGCGCCAATATCGCCCGCTGTTGCGGGAAAGGCACAGGTGACTGGCGGTCCAGTGGCCGCACCCCTGGTGAGGATGGCCGGGCCTAGAGAGAAGCCGCGGCGCGCGCCGCCTGGTCGTAATGCCCGGAGAGCGCCCTCAGTCGGGCCGCAACGTCGGAAAGGTTGTCGGCGGAAACCTCCGTCGCCAGCACCGACTTCACGAGCAGGCTCTCGCGCATCGCCTTGTAGCGGGCGCAGGCTTCGGCGCCTTCCTGCGTCACCATGACGAGCTTCTCCTTGCCGCGGCGCCCGGACCTGATGAGCTTCAGCCGCTCCAGCTTCTTCAGTGCATAGGTGACGACATGGGTGTCCTCGATGTTGAGCACGAGGCAGATGTCGGCAAGCGTCTTCGGCTTGTCGCGGCTGTTGATGTTGTGAAGTACGATGATATCGACCGGCGAGAGGTCCGGCACGCCGGCAGCCGCCATGCAGCGGACCATCCACCGGTTGAAGGCATGGTTCAGCATGATCAGGCCGAACTCGATCTCCGACAGCGCCGGCAGGGCGCCGGTGGCGAGATGCCCCGACGAAACGATGGGTCCCAGCTCATCCTTTTCAGCCGCCATGATGTCTCCTCCCGAACGAAAGACGCCGCCGGATATCCCGGCGGCGCCTGTTGATCACATCTTCCTGTAGGCGTCTATGACTGCCTTCCCGTCGTCGCCGGCCTTGGAGAGCCAGTCCTCGGTCAGCTTGGCGCCGACGTCCGCCAGGCCGGTCTTCAGCTCGTCGCTCGGCGCGATCACCTGCATGCCGTTCTGCTTCAGGGTTTCCATGTAGGCGGCAGTCTTCTCGACGCCGAGCTTCCAGCCGCGCTCCTCGGCTGCTGCGGCAGCCTCCGTGACGGCGGTCTGGAGGGCGGGGTCGAGCGCGGCGAAGGCGTCCTTGTTGACGAAGATGACGTTCTTCGGGATCCACGCCTGCGTGTCGTAATAGTGGGTGAGCGATTCCCAGATCTTGGAATCGACGCCGGTGGCGCTGGAGGTCATCAGGCCGTCGACCACGCCGGTCGCCAGCGCCTGCGGCAGTTCAGCCGCCTGCACGGTCACCGGCTGGGCGCCGACGATCTCGGCAATGCGCGACGTGCCGACGTTATAGGCGCGCCACTTCAGGCCCTGGAGATCGGCGACGCTGTTGACGTCCTTCTTGGTGTAGATGCCCTGCGGCGGCCACGGCGTCGTGTAGAGAAGCTTCAGGCCCTGCTCGTCGAGCGCCTTTTCCACGGTCGGCTTCGATGCCTCCCAGAGCTTCCTTGAATCCTCGAAGCTGGTGGCGAGGAAGGGCACGACGTCGATGCCGAAGACCGGGTTCTCGTTTTCGTGCAGCGAGATCAGCACCTCGCCCGCCTGCGCCTGGCCCGTCTGCACGGCGCGCTTGATTTCCGGCGCCTTGAAGAGCGCCGCCCCCGGATGCACCGTGATCTTCAGCGCGCCGCTCGTTGCGGCGTCCACGTCGGATGCGAACTGCATCAGGTTCTCGGTGTGGTAGTTCGCCGGAGGATAGGCCGAGGGCAGAACCCAGGCGGTCTGGGCCATCGCCGCGCCCGCTCCCAGGGCAAGCGCTGCCACGGTCATTCCCCAGCGGGCGATCGATCGCATGTGAAAGTCCATTGTCATTCCCCTTTTACGTTACCCCGGAAACGCCATTCGCGGCAGGACCATCACGATGTCCGGGAAGACCGTGATGATGACGACGGTTGCCACAAGCAGGAAGAAGAACGGCAGCGCGGCGCGGGCAACGGTGAGGCTGTCGCGGCCGCTCATCGTCTGCAGCACGAAGAGGTTGAAGCCGACCGGCGGCGTGATCTGCGCCATCTCGACCATCAGCACCAGGAAGACGCCGAACCATATCAGGTCGAAGCCGGCCTGCTGGATCATCGGCAGGACGACGACGGTGGTGAGGACGATCATCGACAACCCGTCGATCGCACAGCCGAGCAGGATGTACATCACCGTCAGCACCGCGATCAGCGCGTAGGGGCTGAGTTCGAAGCCCGCCACCCAGGCGGCGAGCGCCGCGGGGATGCCGGTATAGCCCATGGCGATGGACATGTAGCCGGCGCCAGTGAGGATCAGCATGATCATCGCGGTCATGCGCGTCGCGCCCATGACGCTTTCCTTGAAGCTCGTCCAGGTCAGCGCCTTCTGCCACGCGGCGATCACCAGCGAACCCAGCACGCCCCAGGCGGCGCATTCGGTGGCGGTCGCCCACCCCATCAGCAGGGCCGAGAAGACGGTCATGATCAGGAGCGCCAGCGGAATGAGGTTGAGGGTTTCCTTCAGCTTGCTGGCAAGGCTTGTCCTCGGCGCCGGCGGCGGGGACTTGTCGGGATTGAGCAATGCCCAGACGACGATCGCCGCCATGTAGAGGGCCATGACGATCACGGCCGGAATGAGCCCGGCGATGAACATCTGGATGATCGACACGTTCGCGGCGACCGCATAGACGATCATCGTGATCGACGGGGGCACGAGGAAGCCGAGCGTTCCGGCGCCGGCGAGCGACCCGAGGCTGATCATCTCGTCATAGCCGCGCTTCTTGAGTTCCGGCAGGGTGATCTTGGCGACCATCGCCGTCGTTGCCGCCGACGAGCCGGAGACCGCGCCGAACAGGCCGCAGCCGAGCACGTTCACATGCACGAGCCGGCCCGGCAGCCAGTTCAGCCACGGGGAGAGGCCCCGGAACATCTCGTCCGACAATCTCGTGCGGTAGAGGATCTCGCCCATCCAGACGAAGAGCGGCAGGGCCGCCAGGCTCCACGAGGCCGAGCCGCTCCAGGCGTTGGTGGCAAGTGCTGCGCCGATCTGGATGCCGGCGGGCGCGAACTGCATGGCCACGAAGCCGCAGACCAGAAGGGCGATGCCGATCCAGACGCCGCCGATAAGCAGGAAAAGCAGGGCTCCGAGAATAAGGCCGGAGACCTCCACGAGTGACACCGCTTCCATCCTCAGACCCCGCTTTCCATGACGCGTTCGATGATTTCCTCTTCGCTCTCCGCCTTCGGCTTCTCGTAGCGGGGGGCGCCCCCGAAGAGCAGATGAAGAAGCTCGTCGAGGAAGGCTATGGCGAGGATGGCAAGGCCGGCCGACATGCCGAGCTGCGGGATCCACAGCGGCACCGCAATCACGCCCATGGAGACGTCGTTGAAGCGCCAGGAGAAGAGGGTCATCTCGATCGCGTACCAGGCGAAGTAGCTGACCGCGGCGGCACCGATCGTGGTGCAGGCAATCTCGACGAGCCTGCGCGACAGGCCGCCGAGCCGGTCGATCATCAGTCCCATGCGGATCAGCTCCCCCGAGCGGAACGTATGGGCAAGCCCCAGGAATGCCGTCGCGGCCATGCACCAGGCGGCGAAATCGTCGCCGGCCGGCACGTCTATCCCGAGCGGGCGACCGGCGGACAGCGCCAGCATGATCACGAAGATCGCGACGAGGAAGACGCCGGCGAGCCAGCCGGCCAGAAGGTAGAGGCCATCGAGCGACTTCCTCAGCCACTCGGGGAAGATGCTGTGACGCGGATCAATGGAGGACACAGGTCGCCCTCCCGCATGGCATACGGCATTCGAACATCATCGGCTCCCCTCGGTTGCCGTGGCCGGACCGAGCTCTGGCGGCTCGTTTGCCCGTTATGGAGGCATGATGCAGCAATGTGCAATTTGCTGTCAATCAATCATTGACGTTTTATCGACGAACTGTTTTCGTAAAGACAGACGGACAACGAGGGGCAGGTCATGACCGGCGGCAAGTGGGATTTCTGGATCGATCGCGGCGGCACGTTCACCGACATCGTCGGGCGCAGGCCGGACGGCTCGCTGGTCGCGCACAAGCTCCTGTCCGACAATCCGGAGGCCTATCGCGATGCGGCCGTCCAGGGCATTCGCGAACTGCTGGAACTTGCGCCCGGCGAACCGGTGCCGTCCGGCCTCATCGGTGCGGTCAAGATGGGAACCACGGTTGCCACCAACGCCCTCCTCGAGCGCAAGGGCGAGCGGACGCTGCTCGTCACGACGCGCGGCTTCCGTGACGCGCTGGAGATCGGCTACCAGGCGCGCGCCGACATCTTCGCGAAGAAGATCATCAAGCCGGAACTCCTCTACAGCGCCGTCGTCGAGGTGGACGAGCGCGTCCGCGCCGACGGCGAAGTCGAGACCGCCCCGGACGAGGGCGCGATCCGCCGCGATCTCCAGGCGCAGTTCGATGCCGGCTTTCGGGCCGTCGCCATCGTCTTCATGCATGCCTACCGCTTCCCGCAGCACGAGCAGATGGCCGCCCGGATCGCCCGCGAGATCGGCTTCACCCAGGTTTCCGTCAGCCACGAGGTCTCGCCACTGATCAAGCTCGTCGGCCGCGGCGACACGACCGTGGTCGATGCCTATCTGTCGCCGATCCTGCGCCGCTACGTCGAGCAGGTGGCGAGCGAACTCGGCGCCGATGCCGAGGACGGCGCCCGGCTGATGTTCATGCAGTCCTCCGGCGGCCTGACGGCTGCCGACCTGTTCCAGGGCAAGGACGCCATCCTCTCCGGCCCCGCCGGCGGCGTGGTCGGCGCGGTGGAGACATCGAGGCTTGCGGGCTTCGAACGGATGATCGGTTTCGACATGGGCGGCACGTCGACCGACGTCTCCCACTATGACGGCGAACTGGAGCGCTCCTTCGAGACGGAGGTCGCCGGGGTGCGGATGCGCGCACCGATGATGTCGATCCACACGGTCGCGGCCGGCGGCGGCTCGATCCTGCATTTCGAGAACGGCCGCTTCCGGGTCGGACCGGACTCGGCCGGCGCCAATCCCGGCCCGAAGGCCTATCGCCGCGGCGGGCCGCTGACGGTGACCGACGCGAATGTCATGCTCGGAAAGCTGTCCCCCGACCTCTTCCCGAAGATATTCGGACCGGACCGCGACCAGCCCCTCGATGCGGATGCGGTCCGCGCCGCCTTCGAGGAGATGGCCGCCACGATCGGCGACGGCCGCACGCCTGAAGAGGTGGCGGACGGCTTCCTCGCCATCGCCGTCGAAAACATGGCCAATGCCGTCAAGAAGATCAGCGTGCAGCGCGGCTATGACGTCACCAATTACGTGCTGACCTGCTTCGGCGGCGCCGGCGGCCAGCACGCCTGCCTCACCGCCGATGCGCTGGGCATCTCGACGGTGATGATCCACCCCTTCTCCGGCATCCTGTCCGCCTATGGCATGGGGCTTGCCGACATCCGCGCCACCCGCCAGAAGACGGTGTCGGTCGGGCTCGGCAAGGCGCTTGAAGGTCTTCCCCCGGTGCGCGACGAACTGACGGCGAGCGTGCTGCAGGAAATGGCCGCCCAGGGCGTCTCGAACGCCGATGCCGACGTGCTGCATCGCGCCCACCTGCGCTACCAGGGCACCGATACGACGCTTGCCGTTCCGCTTTCCTCCGTCGCCGAGATGACGGAGGTCTTCGAGGCGCTTCATCGCAAGCAGTTCGGCTTCATCTTCGAAAACCGCGAGATCGTCTTTGAATCCTACGAGGTGGAGGCAATCGGCGGCGGTGCGGAATCGACCGAGCCGACCCATCCGCTCGACGACGCAGCGCCCGCCTCGACCGAGGAAACGCGCTTCTTTTCCGGCGGGGAATGGCGCGACGCGCCCGTCTACCGCCGCGCCGACATCCGCCCGGGCGCGAGGGCGCTCGGCCCCTGCCTGATCGTCGAGCCGCACCAGACGATCGTCGTCGAGGACGGCTGGGCGTTCGAGATCACGGCGCTGGACCACGTCGTCCTGAAGCGCGTCGCAGCACTCGCCCGCCGCAAGGCCGTGGGGACGGAAGCCGATCCCGTTCTGCTGGAGGTCTTCAACAACCTCTTCATGTCGATCGCCGAGCAGATGGGCGTGACGCTCCAGAACACCGCCTCCTCCGTCAACATCAAGGAACGGCTGGACTTTTCCTGCGCGATCTTCGACGAGAACGGCGCGCTCGTCGCCAATGCACCGCACATGCCGGTGCATCTCGGCTCGATGGACCGCTCGGTCGAATCCATCATCGCCCAGAACAGCGGCCGGATCCGGCCGGGCGACGTCTTCGCGCTCAACGCGCCCTATAACGGCGGGACCCATCTGCCGGACATCACCGTGGTGACCCCGGTCTTCGACGAGAAGGGCGAAGGCATCCTCTTCTATGTGGCCTCGCGCGGGCACCACGCCGATGTCGGCGGCACCGCGCCTGGCTCGATGACGCCGCTTGCGACGACCGTCGACGAGGAGGGCGTGCTGTTCGACAACGTTCTGCTGGTCGACCGCGGGCGCTTCGACGAGGACGGCATCACCCGTCTCCTGTCCGAGCATCCCTATCCCGCCCGCAACGTCGCCCAGAACGTCGGAGACCTTCGGGCGCAGATCGCCGCCAACGAAAAGGGCGTGCACGAAATGCGCAGGATGATCGCGCAATTCGGCCTTCCCGTCGTGCAGGCCTATATGGCCCATGTCCAGGACAATGCGGAGGAGAGCGTCCGGCGGGTCGTCGAGAAGCTCGGCAATTCCGAGTTTTCCTACGACACCGACCAGGGCAGCACGATCAGGGTGAAGATCACGGTCGACAAGGCAAACCGCGAGGCGACGGTCGACTTCACCGGCACCAGTGCCCAGAAGCCGAACAATTTCAACGCGCCGGAGCCGGTCACCCGCGCCGCCGTGCTCTATGTCTTCCGCGTCATGGTGGAAAGCTCGATCCCGATGAACGCCGGCTGCCTTCGGCCGATCCGCATCGTCGTCCCGGACGGCTCGATGCTGAAGCCGCAATATCCGGCGGCGGTCGTCGCCGGCAATGTCGAAACCAGCCAGCACGTGACGAATGCGCTCTTCGGCGCGCTGGGAGCGATGGCCGCCAGCCAGGGCACGATGAACAACCTCACCTTCGGCAACGCCACCTACCAGTATTACGAGACGCTCTGCTCCGGTTCGCCGGCCGGCGTCTTCAACGACGGCACCGGCTTCAGCGGGACGGATGCGGTGCATGTCCACATGACCAATTCCCGCCTCACGGACCCCGAAATCCTGGAAACGCGCTACCCCGTCCTGCTCGAAGACTTCCACATCCGCAAGGCGTCGGGCGGCAGGGGCAGATGGTCGGCGGGCAACGGCACGAAGCGCACGATCCGATTCCTGGAAAAGATGGACTGCGCCATCCTCTCCTCCCACCGGACCATCCGTCCCCACGGCCTTGCCGGCGGCGAGGCCGGGGAACTCGGCCAGACCATCGTCCGAAGGCTCAACGGACGCCTGGAGGATCTCGGCGGTTGCGGCCAGACGGTCCTCGAGGCCGGCGAGGCTGTAACGGTGGTCACCCCGACGGGCGGCGGTTACGGGCCGCGCGACTGATCGATCCCGGGCGGGACCGCCCGGCGATTTTCCATCTTTCTGGAACCCGACGGCGCCCTGCGGGTTTACCGGCGGGGGAGTGCGTTCATGCCGCTCCCTCGTCAATCCAGGAGATGGAGGGAAGACCATGGATGAGAAGAACAGGTCTCAGGGCGGCACCGACATGCCCTCCGGCAGCGACGAACGGGTCCTGACAAATCGGCAGGGCCATCCGATCGCCAACAACCAGTCGCAGCGCACGGTCGGATCGCGCGGGCCGGCGACGCTGGAAAACTACCACTTCCTCGAGAAGATCACCCATTTCGACCGGGAGCGCATCCCGGAGCGGGTCGTGCATGCCCGCGGCTTCGTCTGTTATGGCGAACTCGAGGCAACCGGCAAGATCGGCGACGAACCGGCCTCGAAATATACCCGTGCCAGGCTGTTCCAGCAGGCCGGCAAGAAGACGCCGCTCGCGATCCGCTTCTCCACGGTCATCGGCGGCCGCGATTCTTCCGAGGTCGCCCGCGATCCGCGCGGCTTTGCCGTCAAGTTCTATACCGAGGACGGCAACTGGGACCTCGTCGGCAACAATCTTCCGGTCTTCTTCATCCGCGACGCCATCAAGTTCCCGGACGTCATCCATTCCCTGAAGCCGGACCCGGTGACCTTCCGCCAGGAGCCGAACCGCATCTTCGACTTCATGTCCCAGACGCCGGAATCCATGCATATGCTGACGCATCTCTTCTCGCCGCGCGGCATTCCGGCGAGCTACCGTCACATGGAAGGGTTCGGGGTCAACACCTACAAGATGGTGAACGCCAACGGCGACACGGTGCTGGTGAAATACCATTTCCACCCGCGCGCCGGCGTCGCCAGCCTCACGGCCGCGCAGGCCGCCACCGTGCAGGGCCTGGATTTCGGCTCGGCCTCCAAGGATCTCTTCACCTCGATCGAGCGCCGCGAATATCCGCAGTGGGACATGTATGTGCAGATCATGGAGGACAACGACCACCCCGAACTCGACTGGGATCCGCTGGACGACACGAAGACCTGGCCGGAAAACGACTTCCCGCTCCGCCACATCGGCGTGATGACGCTCAACCGCAACGTCGAGGACTTCTTCAACGAGAACGAGCAGATCGCCATGGGCACCGGCGTGCTGGTGGACGGGCTGGATTTCTCCGACGACAAGATGCTGGTCGGCCGGACCTTCTCCTATTCCGATACGCAACGCCACCGGGTCGGCACGAACTACCTGCAGCTGCCGGTCAACCAGGCAAAGAACGCCAAGGTCGCCACCAACCTTTCCGGCGGGCAGATGAGCTTCCAGCGCGACCTCGCGCCGGGACAGAACCCGCATGTCAACTACGAGCCGTCGATCCACGACGGCCTCACGGAAAGCCCGATCGCGCAACCGAACAATCCGCCGGAGATTCACGGGCGGTTGACGCGGAGCGTCCTCGAGCGCCGCAACGACTACGTTCAGGCCCGCGGCCGCTATTGCACGATGATGGACTGGGAACGCGACGACCTGGTCTTCAACATGGGCGACCTGCTCGGCCAGTGCGAGCGCGACGTGCAGGAGCGCATGGTCTGGCACTTCTTCCTCGTCCATGACGACTACGGTCGCCGTGTCGGCGAAAAGCTCGGCATCAGCGCCGGCGACGTGAGAAACCTCGGTCCGCTGCCGAAACAGGTGCTGACCGACGAAGACCAGCGCCGCCTCCAGAACCTCGGCAACAACGGCGACCGGATCGACCCTGCTGCCTGGGGCCAGTTGACGGGTTCGGTGAAGGACCACCAGGCCTCCGCCGAGGAGATCCTGATGGGCAAGCTGCCGAGCCAGGCGGCCACCCGGAGCCAGGCGGCCGAGTAAGACGAGGGCCGGTCCTTTGCGAGGCCGGCTCTTTCCCTTCCGGGAGGGTGGCCCCTCCCCGCCGATGCGGCTGACGCGCCTTTTCGGTTGACGCACCGGATCGCGATGGGAGCGACGCTTCCAGGCCGGTTTAAAAATGCCTGCCCTCGCCGCGACCGGCGTGGTAGAGGGCCCGCATGAACGGCAAGACGATCGCGATCATCGGCGGCGGGCCCGCGGGCCTCATGGCGGCAGACGTGCTGTCTGCGGACGGCTTTTCGGTAACGGTCTACGAGGCCATGCCGACCGTCGGGCGAAAATTCCTGCTCGCCGGCAAGTCCGGGCTCAACATCACCCATTCGGAGGCCTTCGAGAGTTTCCGGACGCGCTTCGGAGACGCGGGCCAAAGGCTGCGGCCGGCGCTCGACGCCTTCACGCCCGACGACGTCCGCTCCTGGGCCGCCGGTCTCGGCACGGAAACCTTTGTCGGCTCCTCGGGCCGGGTCTTTCCGAAGGCGATGAAGGCCTCGCCGCTGCTCCGCTCATGGCTTCGCCGGCTGGAGGCGCAGGGCGTGCGCGTCCTGACGCGGCATCGCTGGATCGGCTTTTCCGCCGACGGCTATCTGCTGCAGACCCCGGAGGGGCAGGTCGTCATCCGTCCCGACGCGGCACTTCTTGCTCTGGGCGGTGCCAGCTGGCCCCGCCTCGGGTCCGACGCTGCCTGGGTGCCGTGGCTTGAGGCCCGCGCTGTCCCGATCACGCCCTTCGCTCCGGCCAATTGCGGCTTCGACGTTGCGTGGAGCGACACCTTTCGCGAGCGCTTTGCCGGAAGCCCGGTCAAGTCGGTCACCGCGACATCCGATGCCGGCACCGTCCAGGGCGAGTTCGTCATCTCCCGCCACGGCATCGAGGGCAGCCTCGTCTACGCCCATGCCGCGGCGCTGCGCGACCGGCTGGCGAAGGAGGGGCAGGCCTCGCTGGTGCTCGATCTCGCCCCCGGCCGAACCGCGGAGCGTCTCGCCCGCGACCTCGAACGGCAGGACCGCAAGGCAAGCTTCGCCAACCGGCTGCGCAAGGCGGCCGGACTGGACGGGGTAAAGGCGGTGCTGCTGCGCGAATGTGTGCCCAATGCTTCCGCCCTCCGCGCCCACGAACTCGCCCTGCGAATCAAGGCATTGCCGATCCCGCTCCTGAGGCCAAGGCCGATCGAGGAGGCAATCTCGTCCGCCGGCGGCGTGGCGTGGGAGGCGATCGACGACCGCTTCATGCTGAAACAATTGCCCGGCCTGTTCGTGGCCGGAGAGATGCTGGACTGGGAAGCCCCGACGGGCGGCTATCTCCTCACCGCCTGCCTTGCCAGCGGGCGCGCCGCGGCGCGCGGCATCGAAGAGTGGCTCGCCGGGCGCTGACGGCGACCTTCCTGCGGCAACCGGTCATTGATCAGACCGCTTTCGCTCCCCCGGATGCGAGGCTAGGGTATGGCCAGGTTCCACCTTCGAATATCGCAGGACCTGCCGACATGACACTGACCAGACGCAGACATCTCGTCAGCACGAGACGGACCGTAACGGGACTGGTTCTCGTCGCCGCCATCTCGTTCATCGCCGGAATGACCGACGCCGTGGGTCTCCTCCTCACCGGCGACTTCGTGTCCTTCATGACCGGCAACACGACGCGCGCCGCCATCTCGTTTGCGGACGGCAACTACCTGCACGCGCTCATCCTGTTCGTGGCCCTCTGGGTCTTCATCATCGGCAATGCCGTCGGCATCGTCATCGCCCACACGATCTCCAGCCGTCGGAGCCTCGCCGTCCTCACCAGCGTTGCGCTCGTCGTCACGCTGGCCGCCCTGCTCCCGGACGAGGGTTATCGCCGCGTCCAGTTCTACCTCATCATCCTGGCGATGGGCATGATCAACGCCACCGTGGAGCATATCGAGGGCCTGCCGATCGGGCTGACCTACATCACCGGCGCCCTTTCCCGCTTCGGGCGCGGGATCGGCCGCTGGATCGTCGGTGACCGCAACCCGGCGGGGTGGGTGATCCAGACGATCCCCTGGACCGGAATGGCCGCGGGCGCGGTGACGGGCGCATTCCTCACCAACTGGCTCGGCAAGGATGCACTGTGGGCCGTGGTGATCGGCATCGTGGCGATTGCCCTCGCGACAGGCTTTCTGCCGCGTCCGCTCCACCTGCATTTCCAGCAGCCGATCGTGCCGAAAGGCGGACGGCGGCGTTGACAGCGCCGTCGGATGTGGCGACAGGTCAGGGCATGTTCCTCTTCTCCAAGCTCTTCTGGCTCGTGACCCAGCCGCTCTCCCTTGCCTTCCTGTTCAGCGCAGCCGGCGCGCTCCTGGCGTTTTCCGGCTTCCGGCGGACCGGGGGGATCGCGGCGGCACTCGCCGCCCTCATCCTGTTCGTGACGCTCTACACGACGGCGGGCGGCGTTGCGCTGCAAGTGCTGGAGGCGAGATTTCCGAAGTCCTCGGAGGAGCCCCGGGATCTTACCTGCATCCTCATCCTCGGCGGTGCGCTGGAGAACGAGGTCACCACCAGCCGCGGCGGCGTGGAATTCAACCAGGCGGCGGAGCGCTTCGTCGAACCGTTGCGGCTCGCGCTTCGGCATCCGCAGGCCCGCATCCTGGTATCGGGCGGCGACGGGTCGATCAGTGGCGCCTACGAGCCCGAGGCGGAAGCATCGGAGCGCCTGTTCTCGGCCTTCGGCATCCCGCCGGAGCGGCTCGTCAAGGAAAGCGCCTCGCGCACGACCCACGAGAACGCGCAGGAGACGAGGCATGTGCTGGCCCGTGAAGGCCTCACGGATTGCCTGCTGGTGACCTCCGCCTTTCACATGCCGCGTTCGGTCGGGCTTTTCCGGAAGGCGGATATCGCGGTCACCCCGTGGCCGGTGGACTACCGCACCAGCGGCGTCCTGCGCCTCGGCTTCGACTTCACGCAGCCCACCTCGAACGCGCAACTGACGTCGACGGCGGTCCGCGAGTGGATCGGCCTGCTCGGCTACTATCTCACCGGCCGGATCGACAGCCTCTTTCCGGCGCCATGAGCGTCACTTGCGCGAGATGGTGACGAAGCGTCCGCCACGCACGCGCACCGTCATCTCGCAGGGCTTGTCGTCGGTCCGCTCGCAGAAGCGCGGATGCATCTTCATCAGGAAGACCATGTTGCCGAAGCGCTTGATGAAGTCGTAGCCGTAGATGCGGGCGGTGGCGATCATGAAATAGCCGCCCTCCTTGGCCCGAAGGTAGAAATTGTAGGGGCACCCGTCCTCGTTGCAGTCGGGGCCGCGCGTGCCGTCGCAGGTGACCTCGCCGTGATTGCTGACCGCATCGACGATGCCGTCATTGTTGATGTCCAGCCGGGTGATGAAGCCGCTGCCGAACTGGGCGATCCTGCACTGGTCGCGGAAGTGATCCTTCTCGTAGATTTCCGGATCGCTCAGCAATTCCTGCTGCGCCGAGGCGGTCGCCGGCACAAGTGCGAGCGCCAGGACCTGCGCGACGATGATCAGATGCTTTTTCACGGGCATTGGCTCCTCGGCCCCTTCGCCTCCCCGCAGGATGCGCGTAAGGAGGTTCGATCGGATGAGGCGGTGCTAACAGACGGCACTTGCGCGACGCTGGTGAACCGACCGGAGGGTGAGAGATGCTCTATATACTGGATTATGCCGGCGTGGTGGTCTTCGCCGCGACCGGCGCGCTCGCCGCGTCCCGCAAGCAGCTCGACATCATCGGCTTCCTGTTCTTCGCGGCGCTGACCGGCGTCGGCGGGGGCACGCTTCGCGACCTGATCCTCGGGCGCACGCCGGTCTTCTGGGTGGTCGATCCGACCTATATCCTCGTCTGCGTCGCCACCGGCGCCGTGCTCTTCTTCACCGCCCACCTCATCGAATGGCGCTACCGGCTGCTGCTCTGGCTCGATGCCGTGGGGCTTGCGGCCTATGGTGTCATGGGCGCCGCGATCGGCCTTTCCTCGACGGGCTCGGAAGCGATCGCCATCGTGACCGGCGTGCTGACCGCCACCTGCGGCGGCATCCTCCGCGACACGCTGGCCGACGAGCCGTCCGTTCTGCTGCGCTCCGAGATCTATATTTCCGCCGCGCTTGCCGGCGCCTGCGTCTTCACCCTGCTGCAGGCGCTCGGGCTCCCGCCGATCGGAAGTTCCGTCGCCGGGTTCCTCGTCGCCTTCGGGCTGAGGGGAGGGGCAATTCGTTACGGGTGGACGATCCCGCGCTACCGGCCGAGGGCCGGGCGCGATCCCGAGGATGCCGTCAAGAAACGCTGAGGAGGCTAGTTCTTCTTCTCGCGCAGCCGGATCACGACGTCCACGTAGGAGATTTCCATCCCCTCCGGTGCGGGCGGAATGTTGCCGATCTCGATATTGCTGACGGGAATGTCGAGGACCTCGTTGCGGCCCTCGATGAAGAAGTGGTGATGGTCGGAGACGTTGGTGTCGAAATAGGTCTTCGCACCCTCGACCGCCAGGACGCGGATCATTCCGGCTTCGGTGAACTGGTGCAGGGTATTGTAGACGGTGGCGAGCGACACCGGCACATTGGCGGCAAATGCCTCCTCGTGCAGTTCCTCCACCGTCACATGTCTGTCGCCCTTGGCGAAAAGCAGTTCGGCAAGCGCAATGCGCTGGCGAGTCGGTCGCAACCCGCAGCCGCGCAACTTTGTCTCGATATTCAGCAAAGCCCCTGCCATATTGCCAGCATGTCCCATCGATGTCTGCGACATATACTATCTTGAGTTTCGGATATAACTTTTGCCGCCGCACCTTTCAATAGGGTGCGAACCGGTCGTCGACATGCAGATCCCTGCAAAAACGTGCAATTTGGTCCTCGACCTCTAGTTTGCAAAGCCAGCTTCCTATATGCGATGCCGGGAATGCCGTCCGCCGCGATCGTCCCGGGCAACCGTATACGCTTTCGCCACGGACATGGTTGTGCTTCAATTTCCGCCGTTCCTGTCATAAAGATCTGGCACGGCACGAGGGAACCGAACTTTGATGACGGAAAGACAGTCGAGCTTTTCTTACGATGAAATTCTGGCCTGCGGTCGCGGGGAATTGTTCGGGCCGGGCAACGCCCAGCTCCCCCTGCCCCCCATGCTGATGGTCCACCGGATCACGGACGTCTCGGAAACCGGCGGCGAATTCGGCAAGGGCTATATCCGCGCCGAATACGACGTCCATCCGGACGACTGGTACTTCCCGGTCCACTTCCAGGGGAACCCGATCATGCCGGGCTGCCTTGGCCTGGACGGCATGTGGCAGCTCACCGGCTTCTACCTCGGCTGGCTGGGCGAAGAGGGCCGCGGCATGGCGCTGTCCACCGGCGAAGTGAAGTTCAAGGGCATGGTCCGCCCCCACACCAAGCTCCTCGAATACGGCATCGACTTCAAGCGAGTGATGCGCGGTCGTCTCGTCCTCGGAACCGCCGACGGCTGGGTCAAGGCGGACGGCGAAACCATTTATCAGGCGACGGACCTGCGTGTTGGTCTGTCTAAGGATAAGACGGCCTGAGGCGTCAACGACGCACCGAGGCAGAAAGAGCAGAAAAGGTCCATCAGATGAGACGGGTTGTTGTCACGGGTCTCGGCATCGTGTCCTCCATTGGAAACGACGCCTCCCAAGTCACCGAATCGCTCCGCCAGGCAAAGTCCGGCATTTCCTTCTCGCCGGATTTCGCCGAGCACGGCTTCCGCTGCCAGGTCTGGGGCCGCCCCGACCTTGATCCCACCGATCTGGTCGATCGTCGCGCCATGCGCTTCCTGTCGCAGGGCGGGGCCTGGAACCACGTCGCCATGAAGCAGGCGATCGCCGATTCCGGCCTCGACGAAAAGGACTATGCCGAGAACGAGCGCGTCGGCATCATCATGGGCTCCGGCGGCCCCTCCACGCGCACCCTCATCGAGGCCGCAGAGATCACCATCAAGAACGGCAGCCCGAAGCGCATCGGCCCGTTCGCGGTTCCGAAGGCCATGTCCTCGACGGCTTCGGCGACGCTCGCGACCTGGTTCAAGCTCCACGGCGTGAACTATTCCATCTCGTCGGCCTGCTCGACCTCGGCGCACTGCATCGGCAATGCCGCGGAGATGATCCAGTGGGGCAAGCAGGACATGATGTTCGCCGGCGGCCACGAGGACCTCGACTGGACCATGTCGAACCTCTTCGACGCCATGGGCGCCATGTCCACCAAGTACAACGACCAGCCGGCAACCGCCTCGCGCGCCTATGACGTCGACCGCGACGGCTTCGTCATCGCCGGCGGTGCTGGCGTCCTCGTGCTCGAGGAAATGGAACGCGCCAAGGCACGCGGCGCCAAGATCTATGCCGAGATCGTCGGCTACGGCGCGACCTCGGACGGCTACGACATGGTGGCTCCCTCCGGCGAAGGCGCGATCCGCTGCATGCGCCAGGCGCTCTCCACGGTGAAGGGCGAGGTCGACTACATCAACACCCACGGCACCTCGACCCCGGTCGGCGATTCGAAGGAAATCGGCGCCATCCGCGAAGTCTTCGGCGACCGCATCCCGCATGTCCAGTCGACCAAGTCGCTCACCGGCCACTCGCTCGGCGCCGCCGGCGTGCAGGAATCGATCTACGGTCTGCTGATGATGCAGGAGAAGTTCATCGGCGAGAGCGCGCACATCCAGACGCTCGATCCCGAGTTCGAAGGCGTGCCGATCGTGCGCAAGCGCATCGACAACGCGAAGATCGACACCGTTCTTTCCAATTCCTTCGGGTTCGGCGGCACCAACGCCACGCTCGTCTTCCAGCGCTACAACGGATAGGTCTCATGACGGGGTTCATGCAGGGGAAGCGCGGCCTGATCATGGGGGTCGCGAACAATCATTCCATCGCCTGGGGAATTGCCAAGGCGGTGGCGGCGCAGGGTGCCGAGCTCGCCTTCACCTATCAGGGCGAGGCGCTCGGCAAGCGGGTGAAGCCGCTCGCCGCCGAAGTCGGCTCGGATTTCCTGCTGCCATGCGACGTGGACGACATCGCCTCCGTCGACGCGACGTTCGACGCGATCCGCGAGCGCTGGGGCAAGCTTGACTTCCTCGTCCACGCGATCGGCTTTTCCGACAAGAACGAGCTCAAGGGGCTCTATGCGAACACGACGCGCGAGAACTTTTCCCGCACGATGGTGATCTCCTGCTTCTCGTTCACGGAAGTCGCCAAACGCGCCGCAGAGCTGATGACCGAGGGCGGCGCTATGCTGACCCTCACCTATGGCGGCTCGATGCGCGTCATTCCGAACTACAACGTCATGGGCGTCGCAAAGGCGGCGCTGGAAGCGTCCGTACGCTACCTGGCGGCCGATTACGGACCGCAGGACATCCGTGTCAACGCGATCTCCGCAGGACCCGTGCGCACCCTTGCCGGTGCCGGCATTTCCGACGCGCGGGCGATGTATTCCTGGAACCAGAAGAACGCCCCGCTCCGGCGGACCGCGACCATCGAGGATATCGGCGGGTCGGCGCTCTATCTCCTGTCGGACCTGTCGCGCGGCGTCACGGGCGAAATCCACTATGTGGATGCCGGCTACAACATCACGTCGCTGCCGACGCTCGAGCGTCTTCGCAAGGCCGATCTGGAATAGTTTTCAGACGCGCAAAAGCAGAAGCCCTGCATCGAGCAGGGCTTCTCATCGGTCGATATTTTCTTATTTCTTCGCCCAGAGGACCTTGAACCGGGAATTCCGGCAGGTCTCGCCGCTGTCCCTGAATTCGGCCTTGAGGACCGGCTCATAGGGCAGGCCGCGATTGGCGACCAGCATCAGCCGGCCATTGCCCCGGAGTGCCGCTGCAGCGGCGCGGATCATCGCCTTGCCCAGTTCTGGATCGGCCGCCTGCGCCTCGTGGAAGGGCGGGTTCATGATCACCAGATCGTATTTTTCCTTCGGCGGCTCCTGGGCAAGATCCTGCCAGAAGAACCGCGCATTGAGGTCCGGGCAATTGCGGGCGACGTTCTCGCGGGCAAATTCCAGCGCCTTGTGGTCCGCCTCGAAGAGGTCGATGCGGTTGACCCGCGGGGACTGTTCCGCGAGCCGCACGGTCAGGTAGCCCCAGCCGGCGCCGAAATCGGCTGCGTTGCCGTCGAAGTCGGTCGGCAGCCGCTCGGCGAGAAGCTCCGAACCCGGGTCGATGCGGTCGTGGGAGAACATGCCGGGCGCTGCCCGGAAGCGGCCCTCCACGGTAACCGGTACCTTCTTCAGCGCCTGGATGGCTGCGGCCGCGTCCTGCGGCCGTGCCAGCCAGATGGCCACCCCGTGATACTTCGGCGTGTAGTCGAGCGTCATGCCGAGCTTGAGCAGCGTGTTGCGCAGCGGCTGGATGCCATCCTCCTTGCCGCCGGCGATGACGATCATCCCGCCCGGCCTGACGCGCTCCAGCGCCTCCGCCACGCGGTTTTCGTTCTCGCCCTTGTGCTTGCCGCAGAGGACGAGCGCCATGTCGTAGTCGGTGCCTTCCGGCTCCGGGAAGGCGCCCTCGCCCAGGAAGCGGAACATCGGGCGGAACGGCTGCACGGCCGTCACGTCCGCGGCGAAGCCTTCCGGAAAGCCCTGCCCGGCTTCGGCGCCCAGGAACAGGACGCGCTCGCCCGCGAGCGGGACCGCCACCGCGCCGGTGGCAAAGGGGTGGAAGAGGGTCTTGAGGGCGTCTCTGCTCATCGCAACTGACCTTAGAAGTATGGATAAAGAAAAGGCGCGGAAACCATCCCGCGCCTTGATGCTTCAGGAAAGAAGAACCTTATTCGGCAGCTTCGCCGCCCTCGGTCTTCTTTTCCCTCTTTTCCTGCGGGATTTCCTGGCCGGTCGCCTGGTCGACGACCTTCATGGACAGGCGAACCTTGCCGCGCTCGTCGAAGCCCATCAGCTTGACCCAGACCTTGTCGCCTTCCTTGACGACGTCGGTCGTCTTGGCAACGCGGTCGGATGCGAGCTGCGAGATGTGCACGAGGCCGTCACGGGCGCCGAAGAAGTTGACGAATGCGCCGAAGTCGGCGGTCTTGACGACCGTGCCTTCATAGATGGCGCCGACTTCCGGTTCCGCGACGATCGAGTGGATCCACTTGCGGGCAGCCTCGATCTCCTTGCCGGAGGACGAAGCGATCTTGACGGTGCCGTCGTCGTCGATGTTGATCTTGGCGCCGGTCTTCTCGACGATTTCGCGGATGACCTTGCCGCCCGAACCGATGACTTCACGGATCTTGTCGACCGGGATGTTCATCACTTCGATGCGCGGCGCGAACTCGCCGAGCTGGCCACGGCTCTCGGTGATTGCCTTCGACATTTCGCCGAGGATGTGCTGGCGGCCGCCCTGGGCCTGGCCGAGCGCGACCTTCATGATCTCCTCGGTGATACCGGCGATCTTGATGTCCATCTGCAGCGAGGTAATGCCGTCGGACGTACCGGCGACCTTGAAGTCCATGTCGCCGAGATGATCCTCGTCACCGAGAATGTCGGACAGGACGGCGAAGCGATCGCCTTCGAGGATGAGGCCCATGGCGATGCCGGCAACCGGCTTTGCCAGCGGAACGCCGGCATCCATCAGCGCAAGCGAGGTGCCGCAGACCGTTGCCATCGACGACGAGCCGTTGGATTCGGTGATCTCGGAAACGACGCGCAGCGTGTAGGGGAACTGCTCGGTGGTCGGCAGCATCGGGTGGATGGCGCGCCATGCGAGCTTGCCGTGGCCGATTTCGCGACGACCCGGGGAGCCCATGCGGCCCGTTTCACCGACCGAGTAGGGCGGGAAGTTGTAGTGGAGCATGAACTGCTCCTTGTACATGCCCGTCAGCGAGTCGACATACTGTTCGTCTTCGCCGGTGCCGAGCGTCGCAACGACCAGCGCCTGGGTTTCGCCGCGCGTGAAGAGCGCCGAACCGTGGGTACGGGGCAGGATGCCGACTTCGGCGACGATCGGGCGAACCGTTTCCAGGTCGCGGCCGTCGATGCGGCTCTTGGTGTCGAGGATGTTCCAGCGGACGATCTTCGCCTGCAGGCCCTTGAAGACCGAGCCGATGACTTCCGGCGTGAAGCGGGGTTCTGCGCCTTCCGGGAAGAAGTGTGCCTTCACCTTCGCCTTGACGGCGTCGACGGCGGCGTAGCGCTCTGCCTTCTGGGTGATCTTGTAGGCGTCGCGCAGTTCGGTTTCAGCCAGCTGAAGCATTTCAGCCTCGAGCGCGGAATGGTCTTCCGGCTCGAATTCGCGCGGCTCCTTGGCGGCGACTTCGGCCAGCTTGATGATCGCGTCGATCACCGGCTGGAAGCCACGGTGGCCGAACATGACGGCGCCGAGCATGACGTCTTCCGGCAGTTCCTTTGCTTCGGATTCGACCATCAGGACCGCGTCACCCGTACCGGCGACGACGAGATCGAGCGTCGATTCCGGCATTTCGTCGAGATGCGGGTTGAGGACGTATTCGCCGTTGATGTAGCCGACGCGCGCGCCGCCGATCGGGCCCATGAAGGGAACGCCGGAGATCGTCAGCGCTGCAGACGTGGCGACCATGGCCAGGACGTCGGGATTGTTTTCCAGGTCATGCTGGATGACGGTGACGACGACCTGCGTGTCGTTCTTGTAGCCGTCGGGGAAGAGCGGGCGGATCGGACGGTCGATCAGGCGCGAGACGAGCGTCTCGTTCTCGCTCGGACGGCCCTCGCGCTTGAAGTAGCCGCCGGGGATCTTGCCGGCAGCATAGGTCTTTTCCTGGTAGTTGACGGTCAGCGGGAAGAAGTCCTGGCCGGCCTTCGGTGCCTTGGCGGAAACAACGGTCGCAAGAACGACGGTTTCGCCGTAGGTGGCGAGGACGGCACCGTCCGCCTGGCGGGCGATCTTGCCGGTTTCCAGCTTGAGCGGGCGTCCTGCCCACTCGATTTCAACGGAATGCTTGTTGAACATTATTCGTGTCCTTCGTGGCGCGGCCTGCTGGCGTCCTTGGACGGAGCGGCCGGCGCATGTGGTGACGTGACACGGGCAAGACAACGGGAGGCTTTCGGTCCGGCGGATCGTCTCGATCCTGTCGAGCCGGGCAATGCGCCCGGCGAAAGCATCCGGCAATCCTGCCCCATGGCAGGTCATCGGTTAAATTGGCGGGTCCGGCCCATCCGGCCTGCCATCTGGCCCGGAAGGACCAGTCATTTCCGCTCGTGCGGAAATTGCCATGGCGGGCGCCTCCTGGGAGACACCCGCCACGGAATATCTTAGCGGCGGATACCCAGGCTGGCGATCAGCTTGGTGTAGCGGCCTTCGTCCTTCTTCTTGAGATAGTCAAGAAGCGAGCGACGGCTGGAAACCATTGCGAGCAGGCCACGGCGGGAATGGTTGTCCTTCTTGTGGCCCTTGAAGTGTTCGGTCAGGTTGTTGATGCGCTCGGTCAGGATCGCGACCTGGACTTCCGGAGAACCGGTATCGCCTTCGACGGTTGCGTATTCCTTGATCAGCGCAGCCTTGCGCTCGGCAGTGATCGACATCGGACAGGTCCTTTCTTGGTGAGGATCATGGGGTCGCCGTTGGCCGGGATGTCGTCCAGCCATGGCCGTGAAAAGCAAAAGGGAATGCCCGAGGCACCCGATGCTGGCGCTGCCTATACTCCATATGCCCCGCGAATGGAAGGGGTCAGGCTCCGCTCAGCCGAAGACCCGCTTCGGACGGAACTCGCCCTGGCCGATCTCGCCGATGGCGACGAGCCGTCCGCGGGCGGTCGCATAGGCCTCCGGTTCGGAAAGCGGCGCGTCGCGGCCACGGACGATCACCGGATTGCCCATCCGCAGGCGGTGCGCCTGGTCATCCGTCACGGCAAGGTGCGGAAGGCTGGAAAGCGCCTCGGCGGTATCGATCAGGTAGGCGTCGAGGGCGGCAAGGCGTTCGTCGCGATCCTCGATCTTCTCGAGCGCCACGAGGTCGGCGAGCGGCACCATGCGGTCCTCGGCGAAGGGTGCGACGAAGGTCCGCCGCAGGCCGGAGATGTGGCCGTAGCATCCGAGCTCGCGGCCGAAATCGCGCGCCAGGGCCCGCACATAGGTGCCCTTGCCGCATTCCACCTCGAAATGGGCTGTGCCGGGCTCGGGGCAGCCGAGCAGGGTCAGCCGATGGATCTCCACCTCGCGGGAGGGAATATCGACCACCTCGCCTTCGCGCGCCAGGTCATAGGCCCGTTCGCCGGCGATCTTGATGGCCGAAAACTGCGGCGGCACCTGGCTGATCGTGCCCGTATAGCCCGGCAGGAGCGCAAGGATCTCTTCCTCGGTCGGCCGCTTGTCCGACCTGTGGGTGACTTCACCCTCGAGATCGTCCGTCAGCCGCTCCTCGCCCCAGGTCACGGTGAACTCGTAGACCTTGCGGCCGTCCATGACATAGGGAACGGTCTTGGTGGCGTCGCCGAGCGCGATCGGCAACATGCCGGAGGCCAGCGGGTCGAGCGTGCCGGCATGGCCGCACTTCTGGGCGTTGTACAGCCACTTGATCTTGGAGACGGCCTCGGTGGAACCGAAGTCCACGGGCTTGTCGAGGATGAGCCAGCCCGATACCGGGCGGCCCTTGGGCTTGCGAGGCTTTGACATGAACTGCTTTTCTTATTCTTCGTCTTCGGAGGCCGGCGTGTCGAGGTCGCGGCTGACCTCCGGTGAGCGCAGCAGCTCGTCGATCTTCTTGTAGTTGTCGAAGCTGGTATCGTCCCGGAACCGGACCTCCGGCATGTATTTCATCTGCCGCAGCTGGCCGCCGAGGCGCCCGCGAATGAACTTCGCATTGCGGTTCAGCGCGTCGATGACGGCTTTGTGATCGGGCAGGCCGAGCGGCGTCACATAGGCGGTGGCGATCTTGAGGTCGGGCGACATGCGGACTTCCGACACGGAAACCACGGTCTTCTCGAGAAGATCGTCGCGCACCTCGCCCCGCTGCAGCACCTGGGTGATTGCCGCGCGCACCTGCTCACCAACGCGAAGCATGCGCTGGGACGGCGCCGAGGAGGTAGCTTTTGCCATTCTTGTATCTCTTTCGCGCGGCTTCCGGCGTCCGGCACACTGGCCTGTCGCGCCGCGCTTTTCGGGTTTTCAAGGCTCAAATGCATCGGGACGCCGCAAACGTCAAGGACCGCACGTCTCGCTCCCCACTTGACGCGGCGCAAGAAATGTCCAACTACGTCCTCGTCTTCGTGCTGCCAGAAAAATGGCACGAATCAGAACCCGGTGCCGGGCCCCTCTGGCGAGAGTACTACGGCGCTCTCGCGATGTCGGTACCGCCTGCAATCAAGCCGGCGGATTTTTTATATCCATGACCTACTCTCTTTCGACCTGCAGCAATGCCGGAAAGGCTCCCGCTGCCCGACTTCGTTCCTCTACCCTCCAGACGGAGGCCGGCAAATGAACCAGGCTTCCCATACGTCCCTGTTCGGCTACCTCAAGTGGTCGATCATCGTCACCGTCGTCGGCCTCCTTCTCGGCGGCGTGCTCGGGTGGCAGACGACCGGAACCGTCAGCGGCATGCTGACCGTCTTCTTCATCTGCGCAGTCCTGGCTGTCCTGGAAATCTCGCTTTCCTTCGACAACGCCATCGTCAACGCCAACAAGCTGAAGGACATGACGCCTGTCTGGCAACAGCGCTTCCTGACCTGGGGCATCCTGATCGCCGTCTTCGGCATGCGCATCGTCTTCCCGCTGCTGATCGTCGTGATCGCGGCAGGCATCGGCCCGATCGATGCGATCGTGCTGGCGGCCGCCCAGCCGGACGAATACTCGCGCATCATGCATGAAGCCCACCTGCCGATCGCGGCATTCGGCGGCACGTTCCTGATGATGGTGGCCCTCACCTACTTCTTCAACCACGAGAAGGAGATCCACTGGGTCGTCATGCTCGAGAAGTACATGTCTCGCTATGCAACGATCAAGGGCGTCGAAATCGCCTTCGTGCTGGCGCTGATCCTGATCTTCTCGAACATCCTGGAAGGCGAGGATTCGACGACCTTCCTGGTGTCGGCGATCTACGGCCTCCTGACCTTCCTCGCGGTTGAACTGCTGGGCGGTCTTCTGGACGCGTCGCAGCGGACCATGTCGGAAGCGGCAAAGGGTGGCCTCGGCGCCTTCCTCTATCTCGAGGTCCTCGACGCCAGCTTCTCCTTCGATGGCGTGATCGGGGCGTTCGCGCTGACGCACAACCTGTTCATCATCGCCATCGGCCTCGGCATCGGCGCGATGTACGTGCGTTCGATGACGATCATGCTGGTGGAGAAGAAGACGCTGACGCACTACCGCTACCTGGAGCACGGGGCGTTCTACGCCATCCTGATCCTCTCGGTGATCATGTACGTCCAGTCCTTCTACCACATTCCGGAAGTCATCACCGGCCTGGGCGGGGCGAGCCTCATCGGCCTTTCGCTGTGGTCCTCGATCCGGCACAACCGGCAGGAGCGTGGCAACAAGGCAGACTGGGCCAGCGGCGAGATCTGAGCCAGCAAGTCGTGAGGCAAAGGGCGCCAAGCCCTTTGCCTCACACAGCTTTTACAAGTAATGGTTTGACATGGTCCCGCCGATTGCTGCACTAGAGTAGGAGGATTTCGCACCTCCAAAGGACTCGGATGCGTCAGTTGAAGTTGTTTTCCATGTCCTTCGCCTGCCTCGTCGCGGCACTGGCCGGCAGCGTCCTGTTCCTGCAGGAAATCGACATCCTCCTGCAGCCGCAACGCACGGATGCGCGCTTCTTCCCCCAGATCGCCTCCCGCCCTCCGCCCTACGGGCCATCCAGCTATTCCAAGAAGATCACGCTTGCCGACTGCACCTATGCGCTGCATGCGACCAGCCGTCTGACGGCGCCCGACCAGGCCGGCGTGGCGCGCTCCTGCGAGAGGCTGAGCCGCGGCATCACGGCCACCATGCCTACAAATGCGCAGGCCTGGTACGTCAACGCGCTCGCTGAGGCGCGCCTCGGGAATACCGCCGCGTTCCTGGCGAGCTACCGCAAGTCCCGCGAGACGGCACCCAATGAACAGTGGCTGGCGGAAAACCGCACGCGCCTCGCGGAAGACATGTTCGCCCAGCTCGACGCGGAAAGCCTTCGCCAGCACGAGGCGGACCTGACTCTCCTCGCAAACAGCATCCGGGGCACCCGCGCGATCGCGGCGCGCTATGCCTCCAACCAGGAGTTCAGGGAACGCATCATCGAGATCGTCGAGCGCCTGCCTCCCGAGCGGCAGCGGGCATTCCTCTACAACGTCCAGCGCGTGCTGCGGTAGGCTCGGGGGTTTTCGCATGGACACGATGGGGGGCCGGTCGTCCGGCTTGCGCTACCGCCTCAACAACTGGACCGCGGGCGTGGTCGCGACGCTCGTGCTCCTGACGCCCGTTGCCCTCGGCGGCAACCGGCCGGCGATCTGGGCGCTCTCGGCGGTCTTCCTGTTTGTCTGGGGCACGATCTATTTCGGCCGGCTCGGTTTCGCCGACGTCTCGCTGCGCGCCACCACGCGGCATTTCCGCCTGCCGACGATCCTCTTCGGGCTGACGGCCGGCTACATGGTGATCCAGACGCTGCCGCTCGCCGGCCTCCTGCCGTCGTCCTGGCTGGCGCTTCCCGGAGGGGTCGATCCCGGCCGGTCCGTCTCCATCGCGCCCGGCGATACCGGCCTCGCCCTGATGCGCTGGCTGAGCTACGGCCTCCTCTTCTACCTCTGTCTCCAGATTTCCGCCAACAGCTCCCGCTCCCGTACCTTTCTGACGGTCCTCTTCTGGATCGTCGTCGCCCATGCGATCTATGGCCTCGCGCTCTTCCTCGAATTCGGCGATTCCATCCTCTTCACCGATAAATGGGCCTATCTCGGCTCGGCGACGGGGGGCTTCGTCAACCGCAATTCCTACGCGACCTTTCTCGCGATCGGCCTCACGATCGGCACCACGCTGCTTGCCAACCGCCTTCTGTCGGCGGCGACCGAGAACCGGGCCCGCCGCTGGATCAACGTCTTCGAGGGCATGAGCGGAGCGATCTACCTGATGATCGGATGCCTGCTCCTGGTCGTGACGCTGGCGCTGACGGCGTCGCGCATGGGCTTCTTCGCCGCCCTTTGCGGATCGCTTGCCGCGCTCGTGCTCCTCGCATGGCAGCGCGGGCACCGGTTCGGCGGGCGTGCGCTGGTCGCGATCGTCGTGGCGGGCGTCGCCGGCCTTGGACTGCTTGTCCTTCTCTACGGCACGTTCCTCTTCGAACGGTTGGGATCGGTGGAGAGCGACGCCAATGTTCGCGCCTCGCTTTACTGGCAGATCTGGTCGATGATCGCCGACCGTCCGCTGCTCGGCTTCGGCGGCAGCAGCTTCGAATATGCCTACCCGCTCTACCACCAGGCCCCGGTCAACTTCGACCTCGTCTGGGACAAGGCGCATTCCACCTACCTGGAACTCTGGGTCAGCTACGGGCTGGTCGTCGGCACGTTTCCGATGATCATCCTAGCGTGGTGCCTGCTTCGCCTCTTCGGGCTGGTGCGCCGGGACGGCAAGGGCGACCCCGCGGTCCTCGCCGCGATCGGCACGATCGTCGGCGGCGCCATCCATTCGATCGTCGACTTCAGCCTCGAGATCCAGGGCGTCGCCTATCTCTTCATTGCCGTCGTCGCGAACGGGCTGGGGGCGATGTCGCGGCGTGTGCGCCAATCGGAACGGGGCTGATGGTGAGGCAATTGCTCAGGCGGCTTCTGCCCGGCAGGCCCAACCGCTCCCAGGGGCGCTCCCAGGGGCGGCAGAAGCTTTTCTTCGACCGTCGCCCCGACCTCATCTATGCGATCGGCGACGTTCACGGCTGTCTCTCGCTGCTGGCGACCATGGAGCGGGCGATCGCCGCGGATGCCGCGGCCGTCTCGGGAGAAAAGTGGATCATCCTCCTCGGCGACTATGTCGATCGGGGGCCGGAAAGTGCGGGCGTGCTCGATCATCTGCTGTCGGCGCCGCCCGCCGGCCTTCGCCGTTTCTGCCTGGCCGGCAATCACGAGCAGCTGATGCTCTCCTATCTGGCGACCCCCGGCCCGGATCATTTCTGGCTCGGCCTTGGCGGTCACGACACCCTGCGCTCCTATGGACTGTACGACATGGGCGAGCGGGGGACCTCGGCCAAGGCTCTCCTGGAAAGTCACGTGCCGTCGGAACATGTTGATTTTCTTGAAAAAGCGCCGTCGCTTCTGGCCGTCCCCGGCTATGTCTTCGTGCATGGCGGCATCCGGGCGGGAATTCCGCTGGAAGAGCAGGCCGACGAAGACCTGCTTTGGCTGCGCCCCTCGGGCGAGATCGCGCCGCCCGGCGATTTCGTGGTCGTCCACGGTCACACGCCCGTCCCCGATGTCGAGCTGACGCCGGGCCGGATCAATGTCGATACGGGCGCCTATGCAACCGGGCGGTTGTCCTGCGTCAGAATTGACCGAAACAACAATATAGTTAAGCTTGCGGTGGGTTAACTAAGCGGGGCGGGCGAGGATGGTAGAGCTTTATCTTTCCTGTATTGATGCCGACTGAAGAGCCTTTTGATTCGACGTAAATATTATTCATCGCTTATCCGGGAAGCAGCATGCAAAGCGATATCGATCTCCGGGGCCTCCTCGGCATAATCCGTCGACAGCTCTGGCTCATTGTCTCGGTCGTTGTCGGGCTAACCGCTATAGCTGCGGTCATCACCTATTCGCTTGAGCCACGATATTCCGCCTCGGCCCAGGTTTTCGTCGATACGGCCGGCAAAGGCATCCTGGATACGGAAGAAACCGTCCGCAATACGACCGCCGACAACGCGCGTGTCGAAACCGAAGTGGTGATCACGCGCACGGACGAGATCCTGCTTTCCGTCATCACCAGCGAAAACCTCGTGGCCGACGACGAATTCGGCGTGAAGGTCTCCCTCGTCGACCGGGTCCTGCAGTTCCTCAGGCTCGGTGAACCCACCCCGGCGGACAGCGCCGACGCTGCCGCCAAGGTGCTCGACAATTTCCGCGACGCCGTCAGCGTCAGCCGGCGCGGGCTCACCTATGTGATCGACGTCACCGTCACGTCCAGGGATCCGGCAAAGGCGGCGCGTCTTGCCAACACGGTCGCCAGGGCCTCCATCCAGAGGCAGATGGACACCAAGGTCGCGGCCATCCAGGAGGCGCGTGACCGCGTCCAGCCGGCACTCGAGCAGGCCCGCCAGACGCTGACGTCGACGTCGCGCAGCATCGATACGTTCATCGACCGGAACATCGAGCTGTTGCGCGAGCAGGGCTCGCCGGGCGTCGGCATGTTCTACGACGAACTGACCCGCATCCGCGGCCAGCGGGAACGGGATTTCCAGCGAATCCAGACCATCGACCAGACCCTGCGCCAGAACGATTACGGGTCGCTGTTCCAGAACCTCCAGTCGGACGCGGCAAAGGAACTGCAGCAGCGGCAGGAGGAACTCACCGGCGAGATCGCCCGGGCGGACGAGGACGAGGCGATCGAGCTGCGGTCCGAGCTCCAGCGCGTCACCGACGCCATTCGCGACGAGGCCACCCGCGCGATGGACCAGTATCGCGGCCAGCTCGCGACCGCCGAGCAGCAGGAAACCTCCGTCCGCTCGAACCTGCTGAACGCGGTAATGGGCAGCAACCTGCCGGACGCGGCGGTCGGCGACCTCTACAGTCTCGCCAACCAGGTCCAGAGCGCGAAGAAGAATTTCGACGACCTGTCGATGCAGGCGGGCCGGATGGATATCCTGGCGGCGCTGCAGCTTCCCGACAGCGGCGTCATCTCCAACGCGACGCCGCCCCGCGATCCGTCCTATCCGAAGAAGCGGGTCATCCTGCCCGTGGCCTTCATGATGTCGCTCGCGCTCGGCATCGGGCTCGCCTTCGTTCGCGAGTATTTCGTGGGCGGGCTCACCAGCGAGGAACAGGTGCAATCGGTCCTGCGACTGCCGCTCGCGTCCATCTCCCCGCGTGAAGCGGAGGAGGCGGCGCAGGAGACGGGCGCGCGCACGCTCTCCGACATCATCATTCGCTCCCCCCTCTCCATGTTCGCCGAATCGGTGCGCCGCATTCGCGTCGCGATCGACCAGTACCTCTTCAAGACGCAGGGTATCCGCGACGAAGGAAGCGGCGGGACGGTCATCATGGTCTCGTCCGCGCTGCCCAACGAAGGCAAGTCGACCATCGCGCTCTCGCTGGCGCGCACCTATGCGCTTTCTGGCAAGCGGACGCTCCTCATCGACTGCGACCTGCGAAAGCCGAGCCTCCACCGCCACCTCGGGCTGGAGCCCAGCACCGGCTTCGTCGAGTTCCTCCGCGGGGCGGAAACCGGCGCCTCCCTGCCCAAGCTCACGGTCACGGACCAGCCCACCGGCCTGACGGTGCTTCTTTCGGGACGGCGGAGCAATTTTCCGACCGACGACCTGTTTATGGGGCCGGAAATCGCCCGCCTGATTGCCGTCGCGCGCCGCAACTTCGACTATATCATCCTCGACACGCCGCCGGTGGAACCGGTGGTCGACGGGCTCTACCTTGCGCGGCATGCGGACGTCATTGTCTTCATCGTCCGCTGGGCGGTCACCCCCCAGGCCAGCGCGAAGCACGCCGTGGCTGCCTTGCGTGAAAGCGCTCCGGAAGGCACGCCGATCCTCGCCGTCCTGAACCAGCAGGAACGCACCAAGCTGTTCGGCTACCAGACCTATTCCGACTATTACGTAAACTAGAACTTTTCGAGGTAGGGAAGGTCGTCGGGATGGACCTGCTGCGTGACCCTGTGGATGCGGTCGATCGCACGGTCACGCGAGACCTGCAGATGGCGGCATAGCGCGTCTGCGGCAGCGCCGAGGTGGCCCGCTTCCAGCTTTTCGACGATGTCGAGATGTTCGGGAAGAAACGGCTCGGCGCCGAACAGTCGCGGCATCCAGCGATAGAGGAACCGGTGCGCGATCAGCAGGGCCTGTGGCAGGCTGATCGCCTGCATCATCGTGCCGTTCCCGCAATGACCGAGCAGGGTCACGTGCAGGTCCTCCTCCAGGCGATCAAGATCCGGCCCGGTCAGCGTCGCCGCATGGGTGATCGCATCTTCCAGGCGTCCGCGCATGTCGGCAAGAATTCCGGGCGGCAGGCGGTGTGCGGCCTTTTCCAGGGCCACGGGCTCAAGCAGCCAGCGCAGCTCGTAGAGTTCGCCCACATGGTCCGGCGTCATGGCCGGGGCGATCCATCGTGAACGGTCGTCCTTGCGCACCAGGCCCCTTTGCTGGAGCCGGGCCACCACGTCGCGGGCCACCGTGCGGCTGACGTCGTAAAAGCGCGCCAGTTCGGTTTCGTTGACCCGCCACCCGGCGAAGGACGTGCGGGCGGCGATCTCGCTTTCCACCTCGCCGTAGATCCGCTCCCAGGTCGCAAGCTGGGTCAGGCGCATGTCCTCGTTCAGGCCGGGAGCGGCGGCGGTTGCCGGGGCCGTGAAGGTCTTTTCCTTGGGCTTGGCGACGCGGTAGCCGCGTCCCGACGATTTCAGCAGCAGCCCCTTCCGCTCCAGCTCGGACAGCGCCTGGCGCGCGGGCGCCCGGCTGATGCCGAACTGTTCGGCCAGGCCCGATTCGCTGAGACGCGCACCCTCGCGGAGCACGCCCTGCGATATCTGCCCGGCGACGATCTCGAAGACCTGCTGGTAAAGGCGGGGAACGGTACCGCCAACCGCCTTTGCATCGCGGGCGTCCGACCCAAGCGCGCCGTCCGAAGCCATTTGCCCTCCACCGGATCGTTCAAGCTGCGGTTGTCTTACGTAAGAAGCTTATCAGCTTGCTCGTGCTGCAGCAAACGGCAGGCGACCATGAAAATCGTTTCGGGGTTGCTAACGCCGAAACATTACGTATAGTGTACACCGCATACGTTATGGAGGAGAGAGCATGGGAGAGCGTCTCGCCGGGAAGCACGCGCTCGTCACCGGCGCCGGCCAGGGTATCGGCCGGGCGATCGCCCTTCGCTTCGCCCGGGAAGGGGCGACCGTGGTGGCGACGAGCCGCACGCTTGCCAAGATGGAGGACCTGCCCCGCGCGTCCGACCGTATCCGCATCGCCGGGCTGGACGTCACCGACGCGACCGCGATCCGCGACGTCGTTGCCGCCGCCGGGCCTCTCGACATCCTCGTCAACTGCGCGGGATGGGTCCACAACGGGTCGATCCTCGATTGCGACGAGGAGGCCTGGCAACGGAGTCTCGACCAGAACGCCACCGCCGCCTTCCGGACGATCCGGGCCGCGCTGCCCTCGATGATCGAGCGCGGCAGCGGATCGATCGTCAACGTCGCCTCCGTCGCCTCCAGCATCACCGGGGTCGCCAACCGCGCGGCCTACGGGGCCAGCAAGGCGGCGATGATCGGCTTGACAAAGGCGGTCGCCCGCGACGTGATCGCGACCGGCGTCCGTTGCAACGCACTGTGCCCCGGGACGACGCATTCCCCTTCCCTGCAGGATCGCATAGACGCCAGCGACGACCCCGCCGAAATGCACCGGACCTTCCTCGCCCGCCAGCCGATGGGGCGACTGGGGACGGTAGAGGAAATGGCCGCCGCGGCGGTCTACCTAGCCAGCGAAGAAACAGCATACATGACCGGCCAGTTGCTGGTCATAGACGGAGGCCAGACATTATGAATTCGTCCGTCAGGACCACAGGCAGCGAGGTCGTCCACGCCTCCATCGAGGCAACGGACAGCTTCTGCCGGCAGGTGTTCGCCGCCGTCGGCGCCGACGAGGCGACCGCCGACGCGGCCACCCGCGCGATGATGCACGGCTCGCGACTCGGTGTGGACAGCCACGGCGTCCGGCTTCTCGTCCACTATGTGAAGGTCATGGAGGCCGGTCGCGTAAACCGGCGCCCCGACGTCAGGCTCGTCCAGTCCTTCGGCGCCGTTGCCTCGCTCGACGCCGATCACGGCCACGGAGCCCTCGGCGCCTACCGCGCCATGGACAATGCGGTCGACCTTGCCGAGAAGTTCGGCATCGGCGCCGTGTCGATCCGCAACGGTTCGCATTTCGGCCCGGCCGGCGCCTATGCGATGGCGGCAGCCGAGCGCGGCTTTATCGGGCTTGCGGTCTGCAATTCCGACAGCTTCGTGCGCCTCCATGACGGCGCCATGCGCTTCCACGGCACGAACCCGATCGCCTTCGCCGTCCCGGTGGAGAACGAACAGCCCTGGCTTCTCGACATGGCCACGAGCGCCATTCCCTACAATCGCGTCCAGCTCTATCGCAGCCTCGGGGTGGAGCTTCCGGAAGGCGTCGCGTCGGACGCGACCGGCCAGGACGTCCTCGATCCGGCCGAGGTCGAAATGCTGGCTCCGGTCGGCGGCGCGTTCGGGTTCAAGGGCGCCGCGCTTGCCGGGGTTGCCGAAATCCTCAGCGCCGTGATCTCGGGCATGCGCCTGAGCTTCGACATCCTGCCGATGAACGGACCGGATCTTACCACCCCGCGCGGCCTCGGCGCCTTCGTGCTTGCGCTGAAGCCCGGCGCCTTCGTCGAGAGGGAGGTCTTCGACGCCGGAATGAAGCGCTATGTCGAGGTTCTGCGATCCTCGCCGGCGCGGGCCGGGGCAACCGTCATGGCGCCGGGCGACCGGGAATGGAAGGTCGCGGAGGAGCGACGCCGGACCGGACTGCCGCTTGATCCCGCCACACGGGAAGGCTTTGCCGAACTTGCCGAAAAATATAGCCTGACGCTGCCCTTCGACAGGTAGGGGCTGCGGCCGGCCGGCAAGCCGGTGATCTGCCGGCATCCACGACGGATGCCGGAACACCACAACACTTGGAGGAGAGTATGAACAGGATTGCCAAAAAGCTTCTGCCTCTGCTGGCGGCCACGGGTCTCGCAGCCGTCACCTCGCAGGCGGCCATCGCGCAGGAAACCTTCACGCTTCGGTTCAACCACGTGCTTGGACCGAGCGAGCCCTTCCACGAAGGGTTCACGAACTGGGCAAAGAAGGTGGAGGAGCGCACCAATGGCGGCCTCAAGATGGAGGTCTACCACAGCGCCCAGCTCGGCGTTGAGGAAGATATCATCGAGCAGATCCGCCAGGGCGCCAATGTCGGCCAGAACACGGATTCGGCCCGCCTCGGCAACTACGTCCCGAACATCGCCGTGATGAACGGCCCCTATCTGGTCAGCTCGCTCGACGACGTCTGGAAGCTCTCCGACTCGCCGACCATCCAGAAGTGGGAAGACGAGCTCGCGACCCAGCACGGCCTGAAGGTCGTCTGCTTCGACTGGGTACAGGGCTTCCGCCACTTCTTCACCAACAAGCCGGTGAAGACGCCGGAAGACCTGGCCGGGCTGCGCGTCCGGACCCCTCCGGCGCCGATCTGGCAGGAATCCGTCCGCGCCCTCGGGGCGGCCCCGACCGCCATGGCCTTCGGCGACATGTATCCGGCACTTCAGCAGCAGGCGATCGACGGCGTCGAACTGGTCTATGCCAACATTCCGGGCGGGCGCTTCTACGAAGTCCTCAAATACGCGAACGAAACCAAGCATATCATGCTGATCAACTTCCAGGTTGTCAGCTCGCAGTGGTTCGACTCGCTTCCGGCCGACTACCAGACGGCGCTCGTCGAGGAATGCAGCGCCGCCGGCCGCGAGACCTCGCAGAAGATCGCCGACATGGCCGAAACGATCAAGGCCGACCTGCAGTCGAAGGGGATGGAGGTCGTCAGCGAGATCGACCTCGAGGCCTTCAAGGCTGCCGGCGACAAGGCCTATGAGGCCCTCGGCATCACCGAAGCGCGCGACGCCGTCCAGGCCGAACTCGCGAAGTAACCAGAACAGGAACCCGGCCGCAGGAAAGACCGATGCGAAAGATCTACGAAACAATAGGTAAATTCGAAGCGGTCGTGGCCGGGACCTTTCTCATCCTGATGGTCCTGTTGATCTTCATGGCGGGGCTGGCGCGCCTGGTCTCGCATCCTCTCAACTGGACCATCGATTTCGCCACATGCTTCTTCGCCTGGGCGTGCTTCATCTGTGCCGACATCGCCTGGCGGCGCGACGCGCTGATGTCGATCGAGCTCGTCACCGAGCGCCTGCCGGCATCGGCCCAGCGCCTGCTCACCTATGTGAACTACGTGATCCTGCTCGCCTTCCTCACCTTCGTGGTGATCTACGGGGCCCAGCTCGCCTGGATCAGCCGGGCGCGCAGCTTCCAGGGAATTTCCTGGATCAGCTATTCCTGGGTTACCGCCAGCCTCCCGTTCGGGGGCCTGCTTCTGGCGATGACCACGATCGTCAAGCTCATCGACCTTCGCCGCAGCACCAATGCTGCCGTCACAGCCGCCTGAGGTGCCAGGGCCATGCTGCTCGTTACCATAGCCTTCATCGTCCTGATGCTGACCGGCATGCCCGTCGCCTTTGCGATCGGGATATCCGGCGTCGTCTTCTTCCTCCAGCACCCGGAACTGCCAATCACCATTCCGCTGCAGCAGACGATCTCGACCACGCAGAACTTCGCGCTCCTGGCGATCCCGCTCTTCATCATGGCGGGCAACCTGATGAACGCGTCTGGAATCACCGAACGGCTGCTCGACCTTGCCTCGGTCATCGCAGGCCGGATGAAGGGCGGCCTCGCCCAGATGTCGCTTGCGCTCTCGGCCCTGATGGGCGGCGTGTCCGGCTCGGCCATCGCCGATGCCGCGATGCAGAGCCGGATGCTCGGCAACGAGATGATCAGCCGCGGCATGTCGAAGGGCTTCACGGCCGGCGTCCTCTCCTTCGGCTCCATCCTCACGCCGATCATTCCGCCGGGCCTCGGCTTCATCATCTACGGCACGATCGGCCAGGTCTCGATCGGCCGGCTCTTTGCGGCGGGGTTCGTCCCGGCCTTCCTGCTCTGGGCCGCCCTCGCCTTCACCGTCTCGGTCGTCTCCCGCAAGCGCAATTATCCGGCGCAGCGCACGGATCGTCCGTCGGCGCGGGAAGTCTTCGATGCGCTGCGGGGCGGCATCTGGGCGATCCTCTTCCCGATCATCCTGCTCGCCGGCCTTCGCTTCGGCATCTTCACGCCGTCGGAAATCGGCGCATTCGCCGTCATCTACGCGGTGCTGATCGGCGTCCTGGCCTATCGGAAGCTGAAGGCCGCCTCCTTCCGCGACGCGCTGGAAGGCAGCCTGTCGGATGTCGGCGCGGTGATGTTCCTGATCGCGCTTTCCGCCATCTTCAGCTACGGCATCGTGCTGGAGCGGGTCCCGGAACTGATCTCGGGCGCCATCCTGTCGGTCACCGACAGCTTCTACGGCGTGCTCACGCTCATCGTCCTCTTCATCATCGCCTGCGGCTTCTTCATCGACGCGACGGTGCTGATCATCATGCTGACGCCGATCTTCCTGCCGCTGGTGCGAAGCCTCGGCGGCGATCCCGTCCATTTCGGCGTCGTCTTCGTCGTCGCCGCGACCATCGGCAATTTCACGCCGCCCGTTGGGGCCGCCATGTATGCGGTCTGCTCAATCCTCAAGGTGAAGATCGGCGAATATACGCGCGAATCGGTGCCGCTGATGGTCGCGATCACCTTCGTCGCCTTGCTGCTGGTCTTCGTCCCCGAGCTTGTCCTCTTCGTGCCCAACCTGCTTTTCGGGCGATGACGGATGCCCGACGGAGCTCGGCCTCCGTCGGAGCACTTCGCTCGCACGGCACGAATATTAGCGCTGCACAGGACATGGTGATCATCGGCCGGATCGATACTATAGAACATCTGGGATCGGGCGAGTATTGAGTTTTACTTTTGCCTGTGCCATTAATACCATTAGTTGATGAACTACGCCGGGAACTTTGGCGGACAGCGGTCGTTTTCATCTGTGTTGGATATTTTAGGCTTTTCTCCCGGAAGCCAGATCAAGGATGTTACAAATGAGCAAGTCGACGAAATCCAAGCTCGCAATCCCGGCCATCGCGCTCGCTCTTTCCGTGGGCTTCTCGGCCCCGGCATTCGCCCAGGTTCCTTCCACTCCGGATGAAGTTGCAGCCGCTGTTTCGGCCGCAGCTGCAGCCGGTGCGTCGGATGACGAAATCGGTGACATCGTCGCCGCTGCCATCGCCGCGAACCCGGCCGCGGAAGACGAAATCGTCGCCGCTGCCCTCGGTGCGGCACCGGCTTCGGCTGCCGACGAAATCGCCGAGGCATCTGCTGCCACGGGAACCGACACGGCTGCCGGCCCGGGTGCCGGCGCAGGTGCGGGAACCGGCGATACCGGAGGCGTCGGTGGCGAGTCGAGCGACTTCGGCAGCGGCCCGTCCCCGATCGCTGCCCCGGTTCCTGCTTCGCCGACCTGATCGCTCGAAGCTTAAAGATTTTAGCCCAAGGGCCGTCCGCTATATCTCGCGGCCGGCCCTTGCAGGCTGCCATACCTTCGGGTCACTCGTCGCGACCTTGAGGTAACGGTATCCGGATTGCCCCCGCGAGACGATGGACTTGCGGATATTGTCCAGCACGTAATCCCCCTTGTCCGTCTTGACGATCAGGACCGCGTGAAGTTCTCCGCGGCTGGTCCGCGCGGTCGCGAGCCGAAGGGCGCCCGCCGGGATGCCGGCCTTGATGAGGCGGCTGCGTTTCGTCAGCGCGAAATCCTCGCAATCCCCCGAGCGACCGCCGAGGCTCCATTTCCCCGCGCGGTCGGCGCGGTAGCGGATGGAGCCGTTGACGGCGTCGTTGACGCGGCGCAGCAGGTTTGCTGTCCCGGCGGTATATTCGATCTTGGAGGCACCGCCGCCCCGGCACTCCGCCTTGTTGCGAATGCAGAAAATCTGATAGCCGGCCGGTGCCGCGAGCGTCCGCGAGGCCTGTGGCTTGGCGCTCCGTGCGGCGCCGAGGCTGATTGCTTCCGCCGAGGTGGCCATGGCGGCGAGTGCCGCGAATGCGATCGCAAACTTCCTGAACATGATGCGTCCCTGCCTGTCTGAGCCGTTTCTTGTCGTTCGTCTGCCGGCTCATCCGGCGGCAAGGGCGTGATGCCCGTGAGGTCACATGCCTCACCCACGCCGATACCATTAGCCGATGCTCATCTGCATCCGCTTAAGGCAATCGCTAAACTTTTCCGGAACTGACCGTTTTTGAACCGAAAGCCGCCCGGCGGGAACGACAGGCTATTCCTCGCCGGCAATCCGGATCTGCAGCTTGACGTCCGAGGCGTTGCCGGCCGCCGCACGCTGGAAGGCTGCAATCGAATCCTCGAACGCATAGACCCCGGTGATCAGCGGCTTGAGATCGACCTTGCCCGAAGCGATCAGTTCCAGCGACCGGTCGAAGATGTTGGCATAGCGGAAGACGGTCTCGATGCGCACTTCCCTGGAGATCGCGCCGGCGACGTCGAAGGCGGCCTTCTCCACCGGCAGGCCCACAAGCACCACCGCGCCGCCGGGTCGGACGATGTCAAACAGCCCGTCGAAGGCCCTCAGGCTGCCGCTTGCCTCGAAGACGATGTCGGCACCCCATCCGCCCGTCTCGTCGGCGATGACGTCGGCGAGCGACCGCTCGTTGATATTCACCGGGACGATACCGGGATAGCGACCGGCGATCGCCAGCTTTTCGGCGCTGAGGTCGGAGATGAAGACGCGGGCGCAGCCGCCGGCCAGGGCTGCCAGCGCCACCATGATGCCGATCGGCCCGCAGCCGATCACCGCCGCCACGTCGCCCGGCCGGATGCGCGCCTTCGTCGCCGCCTGCATGCCGATCGCGAAGGGCTCGACCATGGCGCCCTCGGCAAAGGAGACATTGTCCGGCAGCCTGTAGGTGAACGCGGCGGGATGGACGGCATAGGGGGCGAGGACCCCGTGGACCGGCGGCGTCGCCCAGAAGCGGACGTCCGGATCGACATTGTAGAGGCCGAGCTTGGAGGCCCGCGACGAGAGGTTCGGCACGCCGGGCTCCATGCAGACCCGGTCGCCCACCTTCAGGTGCCTGACCGCGGCTCCGACCTCGACGATCGTGCCGGCGGCCTCGTGGCCGAGAACCATCGGCTCGCGCAGCACGAAGGGGCCGATCGCGCCGTGCGTGTAATAATGCACGTCGCTGCCGCAGACGCCGACCGTATGGATGGCAATCCTCACGTCGTCGGGGCCGACCGTCATCGGCAGGTCGATCTCGCGCAGCGCCAGGACGCCTTTTTCTTCCAGTACCAGTGCCCGCATTCTCATCATCCTCGTGGGTTTGCCGTCCGAGCCTAGCCGATCCGGTAGGGTGTCGTCTCGCGCATATCGGGATCGACGAAGATCCGGCGGCGGAAGGGCGGCACGGCGCGGCTCGCGCAGTTGACCCGCTCGCAGGTGCGGCAGGAAATGCCGATCGGATCGAAGCTCGACCGCTCCGTCAGGTTCAGGTCGTCCGCATAGACGAAGGCCTGCGCATAGGAAATCTCGCAGCCCAGCGCCAGCGCATAGCTCGGCTGCTGGGAGCGGAACCCGCCTAGCCCCTTGTTCACCTCGATGGCGAGGCAGAGATAGCGCGCGCCATCGGGCGTCTCGGCAAGCTGGCGGATGATCCGCCCCGGCGCCTCGAAGGCCCGGTGGGCGTTCCAGAGCGGACAGGCCGCCCCGAAGCGGGCGAACTGGAGCTTGGTCGCGCTATGGCGCTTGGTGATGTTGCCGGCCCGGTCGATGCGGGCGAAGAAGATCGGTACGCCCTTCTGCCCCGGCCTCTGCAGGGTCGAGAGGCGGTGGCAGATCTGCTCCAGCGACGTCCCGAAGCGCGCGGCCAGCAGTTCCATGTCGTGGCGAAGCTCCCGCGCGGAGCGCAGGAAGGCCTGGTAGGGCATGATCAGCGCGCCGGCGAAATAGTTGTGCAGGCCGATGCGACAGATCTCCACCGCCTCCTCGGTGCGGAAGCCGGCGCCTCTGGCGATGGCGTCGACCATGCCTGCGGCATGCAGCTGGGCGATCTTGACCGCGACCTGGAAGTCGCGCGTGGCCGGCGGCGCATAGGGATTGATCGTCAGGATCCGCCCGGCGGGATCGAAGCGCCGCAAGGCACTGTCCGGCATCGGCTGGTAGGCGACCCGGATGCCGTACTGCCGCTCAAGATGATCGGCGAGGACGGCGTGCCGGCTAGCGTCGCCGAGGCCGAGCTCGCCCGCGAGCCGCTCGGCCTCCGTGTCGAGATCGTGGAGGTAGTTGTCGACGAAGTGGAAGAAGTCGCGCACCTCGTCATAGGGCGTCGTCTCCACCGCCGCGGTGCCGCCCAGCCGGTCGTCCATGCTTGCCAGCTGTTCGCTGTTTCGCCGATAGGCCTGGTGCACGGTGATCAGCGCATGCGCCAGTCCAGGCGCATTCTGCGTCACCAGCTTGAGTTCGTGGACGCTCGGCGCATAATTGTCGAACAGCGGATCGGAAAGCGCCTCGGCCAGCGCCGACAGAAGGCGGTCGGTCTCCCCGGTCGACAGTTCCGCAAGGTCGAGCTGGAACTTGTCGGCGAGCGCGAGAAGGACCGCCGCCGAGACCGGGCGCTGGTTGTTCTCGATCTGGTTCAGGTAACTGGTCGAAATGCCGATCCGCTCGGCGAACTGGCTTTGCGTCGCATTGCTCGCCGCGCGGAGTTCCCTTACCTTCCGGCCGATGAAAAGCTTGCCGATCGCCATGTTTGCAATTTCGCATTTTCCGCTTTGCAATTTTATAATTTGGCACCAGCACGCGTTCAATGCTTTTCTGCGGCCGGCCGAGGACATAAGGAAGCCGGAATAACCTTGGGAGTTGCCAATGCGCGCAGTGCTGCATGAGTTGGAGAAGCGTCGGTCCGAAGCAAGGCTCGGCGGTGGCGAGAAACGCATCCAGGCGCAGCACGGCAAGGGCAAGCTGACGGCCCGCGAACGGATCGAGGTCCTGCTCGACGAGGGCTCCTTCGAGGAGTTCGACATGTACGTCACCCACCGGGCGGTCGACTTCGGCATGGCCGAGCAGAAGATCGCGGGCGACGGGGTCGTCACTGGCTGGGGCACAATCAACGGCCGCCAGGTCTACGTCTTCTCGCAGGATTTCACCGTCCTCGGCGGATCGCTGTCGGAAACGCACGCCCAGAAGATCTGCAAGATCATGGACATGGCGGTGCGCGTCGGGGCGCCGGTGATCGGCCTCAACGATTCGGGCGGCGCGCGCATCCAGGAAGGCGTTTCCTCGCTCGCCGGCTATGCGGAAGTCTTCCGCCGCAATGCCGAGGCCTCCGGCGTCATCCCGCAGATCTCCGTGATCATGGGCCCCTGCGCCGGCGGCGCGGTCTACTCGCCGGCGATGACCGACTTCATCTTCATGGTCCGCGACAGTTCCTACATGTTCGTCACCGGTCCGGACGTCGTGAAGACGGTCACCAACGAGATCGTCACCGCGGAGGAACTCGGCGGCGCCGGGACCCATACAAAGAAATCCTCGGTCGCCGACGCGGCCTACGAGAACGACATCGAGGCCCTTGAGGCGACGCGCCGGCTCTTCGACTTCCTGCCGCTCAACAACCGGGAGAAGCCGCCGGTCCGGCCCTTCCATGACGATCCGTCCCGGGTCGAGATGCGGCTCGACAGCCTGATCCCCGACAGCGCCACCAAGCCATACGACATGAAGGAGCTGATCCTGGCGATCGCCGACGAAGGCGACTTCTTCGAGATCCAGGAAGCCTTCGCCAGGAACATCGTCACCGGTTTCATCCGGATCGAGGGCGAGACGGTCGGCGTCGTCGCCAACCAGCCGATGGTGCTGGCCGGCTGTCTCGACATCGATTCCTCCCGCAAGGCCGCCCGTTTCGTGCGCTTCTGCGACGCCTTTTCCATCCCGATCCTGACGCTTGTGGACGTGCCGGGCTTCCTGCCGGGGACGGCCCAGGAATATAGCGGCGTCATCAAGCACGGCGCCAAGCTCCTCTTCGCCTATTCCGAGGCGACCGTCCCGATGGTGACGCTGATCACCCGCAAGGCCTATGGCGGCGCCTATGACGTGATGGCGTCCAAGCATATCGGCGCCGACATCAACTATGCCTGGCCGTCCGCCGAGATCGCCGTGATGGGGGCGAAGGGCGCAACCGAGATCCTCTACCGCTCGGAACTCTCCGACAAGGAAAAGATCGCCGGCCGCACGGCGGAGTACGAGGAGCGCTTCGCCAACCCGTTCGTCGCCGCCGAGCGCGGATTCATCGACGAGGTGATCATGCCGCATTCCTCGCGGCGCCGCATCGCCCGCGCCTTCGCCTCGCTGCGCAACAAGCGGGTCACGACCCACTGGAAGAAGCACGATACGATCCCGCTTTGAGAAGACCCGGGAATGCCGCCCGGCCGGCCGAACAATTTCGAATGACGTCACGCCCCACCGAAACCTTCCGACAAGGATCGCCCTCATGACCGACACCGAGAAGTTTCCGCCCGAGAAGAACGTGCCCCCCGGCTATGTGCCCCCGAAAGTGTGGACCCTCGAGGCAAGCAATGGCGGGGAATTCGCCGGCGTCAACCGGCCCGTCGCCGGCGCCACGCATGAGAAGGAGTTGCCGGTCGGCAGGCATCCGCTGCAGCTCTATTCCCAGGGCACGCCGAACGGCGTGAAGGTCACCATCCTCCTGGAGGAACTGCTGGCCGCCGGCCACCGGGACGCCGAATACGATGCCTGGCTGGTCCGCATCAACGGCGAGCAGTTCGGCTCCGGCTTCGTGGAGGTCAATCCGAACTCCAAGATCCCGGCGATGATGGACCACCGGCCGAAGGGCGGCGGCGAGCCGCTGCGCATCTTCGAATCCGGTTCGATCCTCCTCTACCTCGCCGAGAAGTTCGGCGCCTTCCTGCCGCAGGAGATCCGGACCCGCACCGAGACGCTCAACTGGCTGTTCTGGCAGATGGGATCGGCGCCCTTCTTCGGTGGCGGCTTCGGCCATTTCTTCACCTATGCGCCGATGAAGATCCGCTACGCGATCGATCGCTATGCGATGGAGGTGAAGCGGCAGATGGACGTGCTGGACCGGCACCTCGCCGGCAACGAGTTCATGGCCGGGTCCGAGTACACGATCGCCGACATGGCGATCTGGCCGTGGTACGGCCGCCTCGCGCTCGACGATTCCTATCCGGATTCGGGCGAGTTCCTGGCGGTCCACGAATATGGGAATGTCCTGCGCTGGGCAAAGCAGGTCGGCGAACGTCCGGCGGTCAAGCGCGGCGGCATGGTCAACCGCCTCTCGGGCGCACCGTCCTCGCAACTGCACGAACGCCACGACGCCTCGGATTTCGAGACGAAGACCCAGGACAAGATCGGCAAGGCCTGAAGGAGAAGAAAATGGCGAACCTGCCCGACATGACGAAGCACCGGGGCTTTCCCTCCGGCATGCCGGGCACCGGCATCCAGTTCACCATCCGGCGTGCCAATCCGAAGGGCGTGACGCCGATCAAGGCGCTGCCCCGCCATGGCCGGCCCGGCACCAAGGAACACCGGATCGATGCGGCCTTCCTGCATGCCCTGTGGCACCATTTCGGGAGCGAGCCCTTCGAGCGCGGCAATCTCGACGCGGCGCGCATCAACCTCCTCTTCGGCCGCGAGATCGTCGCCGCCGAGAAGGAGTTCGACCCGACCTCCTATGAGGCCCTGCTGATGATCAACGAGAAGGTCGCGCGGCAGAGCTTCCCGGAATCCTTTGAAGACGTGTTCGAGGTTTGACCGTGCCGATCCGGAAAATTCTCATTGCCAACCGCGGCGAGATCGCCTGCCGCGTCATCCGCACCGCGAAGAAGATGGGGATCGCCACCGTCGCGGTCTATTCCGACGCCGACCGCGACGCGCTGCATGTACGCCAGGCGGACGAGGCGGTGCATATCGGCGCGGCGCCCTCCTCGCAGTCCTACATCGTCATCGAGAAGATCCTCGACGCCATCCGCCGGACGGGCGCCGATGCGGTCCATCCGGGCTACGGCTTCCTGTCCGAGAATCCCGCCTTCGCCGAGGCGCTGGAGAAGGAAGGCGTCACCTTCATCGGCCCGCCGGTCGGCGCCATCCGGGCCATGGGCGACAAGATCACCTCGAAGAAGCTCGCGGCCGGAGCCGGCGTCTCGACCGTCCCCGGCCACATGGGCCTGATCGAGGATGCCGAGGAGGCGGTCAGGATTTCCGCCTCGATCGGCTATCCGGTGATGATCAAGGCATCCGCCGGCGGCGGCGGCAAGGGCATGCGCATCGCCTGGAACGACGCGGAAGCCCGCGAAGGCTTCCAGTCGTCGAAGAACGAGGCGAAGAGTTCCTTCGGCGACGACCGCATCTTCATCGAGAAGTTCGTCACCGAACCGCGCCACATCGAGATCCAGGTGCTCGGCGACAGGCACGGCAACGTCCTCTATCTCGGCGAGCGCGAATGCTCCATCCAGCGCCGCAACCAGAAGGTCATCGAGGAGGCCCCCTCGCCCTTCCTCGACGAGGCCACCCGCCGCGCCATGGGCGAGCAGGCGGTCGCGCTTTCGAAAGCAGTGGGTTACCATTCCGCCGGCACGGTCGAGTTCATCGTCGACGGCAACCGCAATTTCTACTTCCTCGAGATGAACACCCGCCTGCAGGTGGAGCACCCGGTCACCGAACTCGTCACCGGCATCGATCTCGTGGAGCAGATGATCCGCGTCGCCGCCGGCGAGACGCTGTCCTTCGGCCAGGAGGACATCCGGCTCGACGGCTGGGCGATCGAAAGCCGTCTCTATGCGGAAGACCCCTATCGCAACTTCCTGCCGTCGATCGGGCGGCTCACTCGCTATCGGCCGCCGGCGGAAGGCAGGCGAGGCGACGGCACGATCGTGCGCAACGACACCGGCGTCTTCGAGGGCGGCGAGATCTCCATGTACTACGACCCGATGATTGCCAAGCTGTGCACCTGGGGGCCGGACCGCCAGGCGGCGATCCGCGCCATGGGTGACGCGCTGGACGATTTCGAGGTCGAGGGCATCGGCCACAACCTTCCCTTCCTGTCGGCCGTCATGGAGCATCCGCGCTTCCGCTCGGGCAAGATCACCACCGCCTTCATCGCCGAAGAGTTCCCGGAAGGGTTTTCGGGCTTGAAGCCGGACGCCAATGCCGTCCGCCGCCTTGCGGCGATCGCCGTCACCATCAACCAGGCCCTGCAGGAGCGGGCGGTGCGGATTTCCGGCACGATCGGCAATCACCGCCGCGTCGTCGGGCGGAATTGGGTCGTGACGCTTGCCGAGACGGAACTCTCCGCCGGCTTCGACACCTCGGCTGAGGGCACGTTCGTCTCCTTCGCGGACGGTGAACCGGTTTCCGTCGAAAGCGACTGGGCACCCGGCCAGAGCCATGCGGTCTTCCATGCCGGCGGACACCATATGGGCGTGAAGGTCGATCTCCACGGGTCGGGAATCCGGCTGCGCTGGCGCGGCATCGACGTGATCGCCCGGGTCCGCAGCCCGCGGGTCGCCGAACTTGCACGGCTGATGCCGGTGAAGCTGCCGCCCGACACGTCGAGAATGCTGCTCTGCCCGATGCCCGGCGTCATCACCTCGATCGCCGTGAGCGAAGGCGAGGCCGTCGAGGCCGGCCAGACGCTTGCGAGCGTCGAGGCCATGAAGATGGAGAATGTCCTGAAGGCCGAGCGCAAGGGCATCGTCAAGCGCATCGCCGCGGCCGCGGGGCAAAGCCTTGCGGTCGACGAGCTGATCATGGAGTTCGAATAGGGCTGGAAAACGGGGATGAGTTCGTGTCCCGGGTTCAACGAAATCAGTGGCTTGAGAAAAATCAAGGCGCGGATCGTCCCCGGGGTCAAACTATGAGGCAGACTGTCAACTGTTCCGCCCTCGGATACACCGGCAGGCGTGCTGGCGAGGCGGGGCCGGCGCTGGTGGTGGGGAAACGACGTAAGTCCTCATCATCGGGGTCCGCGGAAAATGGTCTCCCTCCGGCGACACGGGGGAAGCGGGATGGTGCAAGGACCGGCCACCTGCTTCTGATGCCCGAACAGCGCGCCGGGCGTGCCTGTGCGGCACACAAGGGGGTCGACGGAGATGGTGTCGCCGGATTTTCAAGTCCGACGAGAGACCGGGGCTTAAAGCCTCGGGACCCGGGAAACCGGCGGAAAGCACCTCCCCGCAAGACCTCGACAGAGAGACCCAAGTCGCGGGCAAAAACCGCCGAACGGGGCGCTGAGAGGTGCCACATAAACTAACTTTACGAGGCAGCTTTCAGCGCCCCGTCCGAACACTAGCTTTAAGCCACGGCGGAGGTCTCCGCGCGTGAACACCGGCGTATGAGGAATATCAGATGTCCGAGAAGACCCTGAAGGATTGGGAACAGCTTGCCGAGAAGGAGCTCAAGGCTTCGCCGAAGACGCTCGTCTGGGAGACGCCGGAAGGCATCGACGTCAAGCCGCTCTACACCGCGCAGGACCTCGAGGGGGTCAACCATCTCGACAGCCTGCCGGGCTTCAAGCCCTTCGTGCGCGGTCCCCGGGCCACCATGTATGCGGGCCGCCCCTGGACGATCCGGCAATATGCCGGCTTCTCGACGGCCGAGGCCTCCAACGCCTTCTACCGCCGCAACCTCGCCGCCGGCCAGAAGGGCCTTTCCGTCGCCTTCGACCTCGCCACCCACCGCGGCTACGATTCCGACCACCCGCGCGTCGAGGGCGATGTCGGCAAGGCGGGTGTCGCAATCGATTCCGTCGAGGACATGAAGATCCTGTTCGACGGCATTCCGCTCAAGGACATGTCCGTCTCGATGACGATGAACGGCGCGGTGATCCCGATCCTCGCCTCCTTCATCGTCGCCGGCGAGGAACAGGGCTGTTCGCGCGCCGAACTGTCGGGCACGATCCAGAACGACATCCTCAAGGAGTTCATGGTCCGCAACACCTACATCTATCCGCCGGAGCCCTCCATGCGGATCGTCGCGGACATCATCGAGTACACGGCGAAGGAAATGCCGCGCTTCAACTCGATCTCGATCTCCGGCTACCACATGCAGGAAGCCGGCGCGACGCTGGTGCAGGAGCTTGCCTTCACGCTTGCCGACGGACGCGAATATGTCCGCGCCGCACTTGCCAAGGGGCTCAATGTCGACGACTTCGCCGGCCGGCTCTCCTTCTTCTTCGCGATCGGCATGAACTTCTTCATGGAGATCGCCAAGCTGCGCGCCGCGCGCCTGCTCTGGTCCTCGATCATGGAGGATTTCAAGCCGCAGAAGGCGTCGTCGCTGATGCTGCGCACCCATTGCCAGACGTCCGGCGTCTCGCTGCAGGAGCAGGATCCCTACAACAATGTCGTGCGCACCGCCTATGAGGCGCTGTCGGCCGTGCTCGGCGGCACCCAGTCGCTGCACACCAACGCACTCGACGAGGCGATGGCGCTGCCGACCGACTTTTCCGCCCGCATCGCCCGCAATACCCAGCTCATCCTGCAGCACGAGACCGGCATCACCAAGGTCGTCGATCCGCTTGCCGGCTCCTACTACATCGAGAGCCTCACCAACGAGCTGGCGGAGAAGGCCTGGGCTCTGATGGAGGGGGTGGAAAAGCTCGGCGGCATGACCAGGGCGGTGGCGGAGGGATTGCCGAAGCGGCTGATCGAGGAGGCCGCCACCAAGCGCCAGGCGGCAGTCGACCGCGGCGAGGAGGTCATTGTCGGCGTCAACAGGTACCGGCTGGAGAACGAGGAGGAACTCGACATCCTCGCGATCGACAATACCGCCGTTCGCGCCGCGCAGATCAAACGCCTGGAGCAGGTGCGCCGCCAGCGCGACCCGAAACGGGTCGAGGAGACGCTCGCCACCCTTTCCGAGGTGGCACGAACCGGCAAGGGCAACCTGCTTGCGGCCGCGGTCGAGGCGGCGCGCGCACGCGCCACGGTTGGCGAGATTTCCGACGCCATGCGGGAAGCCTTCGGCGACCATTCGGCCGTGCCGGAAGTGGTGGGCGACATCTACGGGCCGGCCTACGAGGACGACCCGGAGTACAAGACGCTGGTCACGCGCCTCTCCGGCTATGCCCGGTCCTCCGGCAAGCCGAAGATCATGGTCGCCAAGCTCGGCCAGGATGGCCACGACCGCGGTGCCAAGGTGATTGCCTCGGCCTTCGGGGACATCGGCTTCGACGTGCTGGCCGGTCCGCTCTTCCAGACGCCGGACGAGGCGGCGGAGCTTGCCGTCAAGGAAAAGGTCCAGGTGGTCGGCATGTCGTCGCTCGCGGCCGGCCATAACACGCTCGCGCCACAGCTGGTCGAGGCGCTGAAGGCGAAGGGCGGCGGCGACATCATCGTCGTGGTGGGCGGCGTCGTGCCTCGCCAGGACTACGACTACCTGCTGGAGCACGGCGTCGCCGCCGTCTTCGGTCCCGGCACGAACGTGCTCGATGCCGCCAACAAGGTGCTCGACCTGCTGGAGGGCAAGCGCCGCAACATCTGACGCGTCAGCCTTGGCTTACCATGTCGCGGACATGGTCGCCGATGGCGAGGCAGGAGGTCAGGCCCGGCGATTCGATGCCGAACAGGTTGACGAGGCCGGGAACGCCATGCGACCGCGGGCCTTCGATGACGAAGTCCTGCGCGGCGATTTCCGGCGGCACGATCTTCGGCCGGATACCGGAATAGGCCGGGATCAGCGACCCGTCGGGAAGGCCGGGATAGTAGCGGCGGATGCCCCGGTAGAAGGTCTCGGCCCTTGCCGCATCGACCGCGTAGTCGAGACCTTCGACCCATTCGACATCGGGGCCGAAACGGCCCTGGCCGGCAAGGTCGAGCGTCAGGTGGATGCCGAGCCCGCCCTTCACCGGCACGGGATAGATCAGCCGCGAGAACGGCGTCCTGCCGCTCATCGAGAAATAGCTGCCCTTGGCGAAATAGGCAGGCGGCACGCGGTCCTGCGGCGTTCCGGCCAGCGACCGGGCAAGCGCGGGCGCCCCGTGTCCGGCGGCGTTGACCAGCGTCCGTGCCCTCAGCGTCATCGGCGCCTCGCCGCCCACCTCGATCTCGAAGCCCGCGTCGGTCGCCCGCCCCTTCAAGACCGGCGTCCGGACGGCCAGAAGCGCGCCGGCGTCCTCGGCATCGCCGAGCAGCGAGGTCATCAGCGCATGGCTGTCGATGATCCCGGTCGAGGGCGACAGGAGTGCGCCCGTCGCCGCCAGGGCCGGCTCCAGTTCGAGGGCTTCCCCGGCGGACAGCTGGCGAAGGTCGTTAACGCCGTTCGCCGCCGCCCGGGCCGCGATCGACGGCAGCACGGCAAGCTCTTCGGCGGACGTCGCGACGATGAGCTTGCCGCAGCGGCGATGCGGCAGGCCGCGTTCGCCGCAATAGCGATAGAGCGCATGCCTGCCCGTCACGCACAATCGCGCCATCAGGCTTCCGGCCGGATAATAGATGCCCGCGTGGATGACCTCGCTGTTGCGGGACGAGGTCCCGGTGCCGATCGCCGCCTCGGCCTCGAGGATCATCACCTCCCGCCCCGACAGCGCCAGCGCCCGGGCGACGGCCAGTCCGACGACGCCCGCGCCCACCACCACGCATTCCACTTCCTCCACGTCGCCCTCCCGCATGCCATGCCTTTGCCGAGTGATAGCGGAAGCAGGCGGCAAGGACAAAGCCGCATCGCCATCGTCCGGCAGCGTGCACTCCGCCTTAAGTCTACTTGTGGGCGGGTGAAATCCGGTCGAGTTTGGCGAAAAGGGCAGTCCGGGAACCGGACGGGGAAGGGCGATGAACAGGGCCGGGAACGACATGGGAGCATCGGCTTGACGCCACGAACGCCCGGTGATGCCGCGGCGGGCGCAAGCGCCCCGCTGATCGCCCTCGATACGGTCGTCCTCGATACCGAAACCACCGGGCTCGACGTCCGTCACGACCGCATCATCCAGATCGGCGCGGTTCGCATGCACGGCGCCGATATCCTGGAAACCGAGGTCTTCGACGTTCTGGTCAACCCGGGCATCCCGATCCCGCCGACCTCCACCCGCGTGCATGGCCTCTGGGACGAGGACGTCGCGGCAAGCCCCTGCTTCGCCGAGGTCGCCGGGCGGCTGCGGGAGTTCATCGGCAACCGCGTCGTCGTCGGCCACTCGATCAACTTCGACCTCGCCATGCTGCGCAACGAGGCGCATCGGCACGGGGTGCGCTGGAAGGAGCCGCGCTGGCTCGACGTGGCGCTGATGTCGGTGGCGATCACCCCCGGCCTGGTCAGCCCCTCGCTCGACAACCTTGCGCTCACCTACGACGTCCGGCTCGAGGGCCGGCATACGGCGCTGGGCGACGCGCTTGCGACCGCCGGCGTCTATGCCGGAATGCAGCCGCGCCTCCTCGCTCGCGGCGTGCGCACCCTCGGCGAGGCGGAAAATCTCGGGCGTTCCGCAACCACGCTGATGGAGCAGCAGCGGGGCGTCGGGTGGTTCGAGCGTCCGGCCGGCAAGCCCGATTTCCTCCACACGGCGATCGAGCAGGGAAGCCAGCAGGCCATCGACAGCTTCCTCTACCGCCAGCGGCTGGAGGACGTGATGAGCCGCCCGCCGATCACGGTCGGGGCCGATGCCTCGTTGCACGAGGCGGCCCGCCTGATGGCCGACAGGGGGATCGGCTGCGTCATCGTCCGGCAGGCCGGCGGCCCGCACGGGATCCTGACCGAACGCGACGTGCTGCGGGCGCTCGCCGACAAGGGAGCGGACGCCGGCGCGATTACAGTCGGTGCGATCATGAGCTCGCCGGTCATCACCGCGACGGCGGACACGTTCCTCTACCGCGCCCTCGGATTGATGGCGCGCCGGAACCTCCGCTATCTCGGGGTCCGGGACGAGCATGGCGAGCTTGCGGGCGTCTTCACGCTGCGCACCCTCCTGCGGGAAAGGGCGCTGTCGACGCTGGCGGTGGGCGACGAGATTGCCGCCGCGACACGGCCGCGCGAGCTTGCCCGCGTCCAGTCGGCCCTCCCCTCGCTCGCCGCCGGCCTGCTGTCGGACGGACTGAACGCCCAGGCCGTGGGAGCGGTGATCGCCGCGGAGGGCAGGGCGATGACGGCGCGCGCGGCGGAGATCGCCGAGGCGGAGCTGCTTTCTGCCGGCCACGGCCCGCCGCCTGCCGATTACGCGCTCCTTGTCCTCGGATCCGCCGGCCGGGGCGAGAGCCTGCTGGCCGCGGACCAGGATAATGCGCTTGTCGTCGACGACGAATACGAGGGCGACCTCGACTCCGAAGACGACTGGTTCAGCCGCTTCTCGTGCCGGGTGAACGAGATCCTCGACCGCGCCGGCATGCATACCTGCCGCGCCGGCGTGATGGCCCGCAACGGCGCCTGGCGCCGGACGCATGCGGAATGGCTGCAGCAGGCCCGCGACTGGGCGACGAACCCGACGCGGCAGGATCTCGCGAACGTCGACATCTTCTTCGACCTCGTGCCGGCGCATGTCTCATCGACCGGGGCTTCCCGGCTTGCGGAAAGCGTCCGGACGGAAGCTGGCAATACGGCGCGGGGTTCCCTCGACATGCTGCGGATGCTCGGCGAGGACGCAGCGGCACGCCGCAACCCGCTCGGCATGTTCGGCCGATTGCGGAAAGACAATCACGGTCGGATCGACCTCAAGGAAGGGGCCCTGCTGCCGATCGTCTCCGGCGCCCGCGTCGTGGCGCTCCGCCACGGCATCTGCGCCCATGCGACGCCGGAGCGCCTGCGCCAGGCGGCCGCGGCGGCCGGACGCGGGCAGGCCGACGCGGAGCTATTGGCCGACATGCACGGCTTCCTGATGCGGCTCATCCTGACCCAACAGATCGCCGACATCGAGGCCGGCCGCAAGCCCGGGGGCACGGTGGACGTGTCCAGGCTCGAGCGCGGCGACATGGAGCGGCTGCGCGAGGCGCTCCAGCATGTCGGCCTCGTTCGCCACCTGGTGAAGGACCTGCTGCGGGAGGACTGACCGCAGCGACCTGCGGCTCAGGCAAGCTGGAGGACCTCGTCGATGACCTCCTTGCCGCCGACGGTCGCGCTGAACTCCTCCCAGACGGCTTCGGCGGGCTTTCGCCACGCCTCGGGCTGTTCCGGCTCGAGCACCTGCGCTCCCTGCGAGACGGCGATATCGAGCGAGGCCTTCTCGTCCGCCGCCATCCAGCCGTTGAAAAGGTCGCAGGCCTCGGCGGTGATTGCCGAGAGCGCCTGGTGCTCCTCCTCGTCGAGACCCCGCCAGAAGTCCGCCGCATAGAAGGCGACACCGGCGGAGCGGATGTGCGAGGTCCGCGTCAGGAAGGGCACGACCTCATAGAGCTTCAGGCCCGAATAGGCGGAAACGGTCAGGTCCATGGCGTCGGCCACGCCGGTCGAAAGGGCGTTATAGGTCTCGGTGATCGGTATCCCGACGGGGATGGCACCGAAGCCGCTCCACAGGCTGGTGTGAAGGCGGCTCTGGATCACCCGCATCGTCTTGCCCTGCAGCTGCTCCGGCCGGGTGACCGCTTCCTTGGCGAGAAGATGGCGGGCGCCGTAATCGACGAAACCGCCGACCACGAACCCCTCCTCGCCGAGCCGCCGGCCGAGTTCGCTGCCGACCCCGCCGCCGACGACGCGGGCGAGATGGGCCCCGTCGCCGTAGAGGAAGGGCAGGTCGAGGATCTGCAGTTGCGGCACCCAGGCGGTCAGGGTCGAGACGGTGCAGAGGCTTGCCTGGATCGAGCCGAGCAGCGCGCCGTCGGCAACATCCTTCTCGCCGCCCAACGCACCGTTGGCGACGATCCTAAAGCGAAAGCGGCCGGGAAGACGCTCTTCCGACCGTTCCGCGACCCAGCGCCAGATCCGCGTTTCCGGCTTTTCCTCCCCGAGCAGCGAGGCGACCGTGACCACCCGGGTGCGGGCATGGGCGGGGCGAATGAAACCGGGCGAGGCCAGGGCCGGGAGAAGGCCGGCGGCGGCAAGGAAGTCACGGCGTTTGAGCGGGAGCATCGGCTATCCTTTCAGAGGAGAAGTGCGAGCTGGCAGAGGATCAGGAGGGCGCATAGCAGCGCGGCGAGATAGGGGACGACCGCCCTGAAGAGCGCGCCGGCGGGAACGCCGGTCGTACCGCTGACGACGAAGACCAGCATGCCGACCGGCGGCGTGAGGCCTCCGATCATCAGGTTGACCACGGCAATCACCCCGACCTGGACGGGATCGATCCCGGCGGCGATCGCAAGCGGCAGCAGGATCGGTCCGAGCAGGAGGATGGCGGCTCCGGTGTCGAGCACGAGGCCTGCCCCGAGCAGGACGAGATTGCAGAGCAGGAGGACCTGCCACGGGCTTTCGCCGAGCGACCCGACGATGCCGACGACCGCCCCGGCGACATCGTCCATGGCGAGAAGAAAGGCGAAGGGCGCCGCCGCGCCGATCAGGAGGCCGATCGCGGCCGTTTCGGCGCCCGCCTGGCGGAAGGTGGAGACAAGCTCCCGGCCACGGAACCCGCCTGCGATGGCAAGAAGAAGCGCGTAGCCGGCCGCGACGGCGGCAGCCTCGGTCGGGGTCACGATCCCGAAACGGATGCCGCAGATGACGACGGCGACAAGCCCGAGCGCCGGCAGCGCGGCCAGCATGGCGCTTGCCCGTTCAGGGCCGCCGGCCCGGCGACCGCGGGGGCTGTCGCCATTCGCCAGACGGATCGCCACCGCCAGGCAGGCGGCCATGAGAAGACCGGCATAGAGGCCGCTCGTCAGCAAGGCACCGGCCGAAACGTCCGTCGCGGCCGCCAGGATGAGGAAGGCGATCGACGGGGGAATGATATTGTCGAGGACGGAAGTGGCGGCGATGATCGCGGCGGAACGCTCGGGGGGATAGCCCTGGCGCACGAGATGCGGATGAAAGGTGGCCGCCCCGAAGGCGGCGTTGGCGATCGACGAACCGGACGCGCCGGAGAAGAAGACGCTGGTCAGGAGCGCGGTCTGCGCCAGGCCAGCCCTCCTGTGGCCGACAAGGGTTTCAGCCAGCCGCACGAGGCGATGCCCGGCGCCGGAGATGGTGAGCAGGCCGCCGCAGAGAAGAAAGAATGGGATGGCGAGGAGCAGGAAGCGCGACATGCCCGACGCGGCCGAGGAGACGATGGCAGGTTCCGACATTCCGCTTCCGGCCGGAATTGCGATCAGGACCCCGGCCAGGAGGCAGTGGGCAAGCGGGGCGCCGACGAGGAGACCGGCGCCGGCGGCGAGTGCGGCGACCGCGCTCGGCAGGAGGCCGGAGACGAGGTCGGCCTCCGGGAGGACGAAGGCGATTGCCGCGCCGGCGACAAGCGACAGGACGCCATGAAATCCCTTCCCCTCGGCGATGCGCAGCAGGAGGAGCATGGCAAGAAGGAGAAGGCCGCCCGCCGCGAGCGGCCAGAACCTCAGATATTCCGGCAGGCCAAGCGCAGGCGAGACCGAGCGTATCGCCGTCGCCGCCTCGGCCCCTCCCCTGGCGAGAAGGAAGCCCGCGGCCGCACTCACGGCATCGGCGCCGACGGTTGCCATGCCCCGCCCGCGCGGCGGCAGGAGCCGGGTGACGATATCGAGGCGAAGGGAAAGCGGGCCCCGCAGCGTCAGCGGCAGGCCCGCGCAGACAAGCGCGAGGAAGAGCCAGAGAGCGGCCTCCTCCGTGCCGGCAAAGCCGGTCGAGGCGCCGTAGCGGAGCGCGACCGCGACGAGGACGAGAAGCAGGAGCATTGCGAGGAGAATGCCCGCCGCAGCCGAGAGCACGCCTGTAATCCGCAGCGCGAGCCCGGCCGCGACGGAAGGCGCTGCCGGCCGGTCTTCCGGTCGGAGCAAGGCGGGCTGGGCCGGGTTCCCGCCGGCACTGTCGCCGGACGCCATCCGCGTCACCCCCCGATCTCGATGGCGATATCCGCGACCGGCGGCGCCTTTTCGATCAGCCCACTTTCGACCAGGAAGGCGCCGAAGCGGGCATAGCGACCACGGTCGAGCGCGGCGGGGCGCTTGGCAAAGCGCGGAAGGGTATCGCGGAAGGCCTGGCGGTTCAGTTCGTCGTCGAGATCGGGATAGGCGGCGATGAAGAGCGCCCAGGCTTCATCCGGATGGTTGGTGAGGAAGATGCTGGCCTCTTCCACCGCCTTGAGGAACCGCGGCAGGCGATCGTCGCCGGCAAGTTCGCTGCGCGTCACGAAGATCAATTCGTCATAGATCGGCACGCCGTGTTCCTCAGGGAAGAAGGCGCGCGCCTTTCCTCCCGCAAGCCGGATCTGGGTGAGTTCGAAATTGCGGTAGCCGCCGATCGTCGCATCGACCTGCCTGCCGAGAAGCGACGAGGTAAGCGCGAAGTTGACATTGACGAGTTCCACCTCGTCCGGGGCTATCCCCTCGGCCGCAAGCATGCACCTCAGCATGGCACTCTCGAAGCCGGAGACGGAAAAGCCGATCTTCCTGCCCTTGAGATCTGCGAGCGTGTTGACCGGTCCGTCGGAGAGCACCGTCAGCGTGTTCAAAGGCGTCTCCACCAGGGTGCCGAAGCGAACGAGCGGCAGACCCGCGGCATGGTCGAGGTAGAGGTTGGGCTGATAGTGGACGCCGACATCGGCCTGCCGTGCCGAGACGAGCCGCGGAACGGACGAGGGGTCGGCCGGCGGGATGAGTTCGACCTCCAGCCCCTCCGCCTCAAACAGGCCCTTCTGGCGGGCGACGACGATCGGCGCATGATCGGGATTGACGAACCACTCCAGCATGACGGTCAGGCGATCCGCGGCATGAGCGGTCATCGGCATCGAAAGGGCCGCGGTGAGGAGGAGGGAAACAAGACGACTATTCATGAAAGCTTCTCCGGCTAACTATCTTGCGTTACGGGACGGGACTTCGGGCGCCCAGGGCGTGAAGCGGGCGGTGGCCGCATCGACCGCGAGCCGCAACAGAAGGGTGAGCAGCGCGAGGACGACGGTTGCGGCGAAGACGATATCGGTCTGCATGCGGGCGTTCGCCTGGACCATGACAAAGCCCAACCCGGCAGACGCGCCGACCCATTCACCGACCACCGCGCCGATGGGCGCAAGGGGCGCTGCGACGCGCAGGCCGGACACGAGGCCCGGCAGGGCGAGCGGAACGCGGATGTGGCGAAGGGTCTGCCAATGGGTCGCCGGGGTCAGCGCCACGGCATCGAGGATGGCGGGGTCGGTCCGGTTGAGGCCATCGGCGAATGCGGACGCGACCGGGAAGAAGATGATGATCGTGGCCATCACCGCCTTCGACGCGACACCGAACCCGAACCACAAGACGAGGATCGGCGCCAGCACGAAGACCGGCAGCGCCTGAAGCACGAGGATGACGGGCCAGACGAGCCGGCCGGCACGGGGGAAGGCGGCGACCGCAAGGGCCGCGAGCGAGCCGAGCAGCGCGCCGCAGGCAAGCCCGATGGCAATCTCGGTGATCGTGACCAGGCTGTTGGACAGCAGGAAGCCGCCCCGAGTGGCGAAGGCGGCGAGCACGTTCGCCGGTGGCGGCAGGATGTAGGCCGGGGGCGTGAAGAGCCAGACCGCGAGCTGCCAGAGCACCAGCAGGCCGACGACCCCCATCCCCATGTGACGGGACGGCATGGTCCGCCTATCGCGCCGGCCGGCCGGACGGCGGACGCCCCGTCCGGGGGCGCCGACTTGAAATGCATGGCATGAATCGATCTCCCGACGTTACATCACGGAGATCCAGGCAAAGCGGAGAAGAGAATTCGCGCCGAAAAAGGCCGTTTCCGTTCCTACGCCGGCATGACCCGGATCAGGTTCAAGGGTCCGGCTCACCGCCATCTCAGCATCGTTACGATGCCCCCCTCGGAATGCGGCCATGTTCGGCGAAGTCCGGGCGAGTGTCAATCGGGTCGGTGCGGGAAAGGATCAGAGGCACCTGTCACCGGCGCGGAGGCGGGCCGTTCGCGGGCGGGAGGTTCTGGCGGGAGAGGGTCGGGATCGATGCGAACCCGCCCGCGGCAACGGACGGGTTCGGCTTTACCAAGGGCTTACGCCGTTCCCCAGATTTCCCGGGCGGTGTTCACCACCAGTTCGAGCTTGCGGCGCTGGTCTTCCTCGGTGATGGCATTGCCGTGCTCGGTCGACGCGAAACCGCATTGCGGCGCGATGCCGAGCTGGTCCATGTCGACGTAGCGGGAGGCCGCCTCGAACTGCTTGCGCAGCCAGTCCATGGATTCCAGCTCCGGCGTCTTGGTGGTGATGAAGCCGGCCATGATGCGCTTGCGGCCCTTCGGCAGGAGCTTGAGCGGCTCCAGCCCGCCGGCGCGGTCGGTATCGTATTCCATGAAATAGATATCGACGCTGGTCTTGTTGAAGATGGCGTCCGCGGCCGCGTCGTAGCCGCCGGTGGCGGCGTAGGTGGAGCGGAAATTGCCGCGGCACATGTGCATGCCGATGACCATGTCGGAGGGCCGGTCCTTGATCGCCTCCTCGAGCATCCAGGCATAGCGGTCGATCAGCCAGTCCGGATCCTGGCCCATGGCCTTGCGCTGCTCGCGCTGCTTCGGATCGCCGAGATAGGCGAAGAAGATGTCGTCCAGCTGCAGGTAGCGGCATCCGGCGGCGTAGAAGGCGGCGACCGCCTGACGGTAGGTCTCGGCGATATCGGCGAAGAGGACGTCGGGATCCTTGTACTCGGCCGGGCGGACGTCGACCGGATCGGTGCGGAAGTGGACGCAGGACGGGCCGGGGATCGAGATCTTCGGGCAGACGGTCGTATGATCCTTCACGAAGGTGAAGTGCTCGAGCATCGGGTGATCCTTGGGGAAGCCGAGCTTGCCGTTGATCACCGGATGGACCGGCGGGATCTGGGTGCCGTGAAACTGCACGCCCTGGCCGCGGGTTTCCATGTCCATGCCGTCGAGCATGCCCATGAAATCGAAATGCCAGAAGGCGCGGCGGGCCTCGCCGTCGGTGACGACCTTGAGGCCGACCTCTTCCTGCATCCTGATGAGCTTCGGGATTTCAGCGTCCTCGATGGCGCGCAGGGTGGCCGCGTCGACTTGCGCCGCGCGTGCCTCCGCAATGGCGAGCGGGCGAAGAAGGCTGCCGACGTGGTCGGCACGGAAAGGTGGTGTCGGCATGCTGTTCCTCCGATTGATGCCCCGTGTCGCGCGGCGGCATGGGCAGTCCACCCGCGAGCGCGACCGTCATGCCGATACCACAGGACGGGCCGGAACCGGAGAGGAAATCGCCGTGTCGAACGGCTGTTCCGTTTGCGCAGTCGCCATGTCGCGAAAGAACATCTCGAAATGCCGGCACCTCTGCTAGCCTGAAGCTGTTCGGCGCCGCACGCGCAGTGCGGTTTCGAGAAGACGATGACCGGCCCAGGGTCGATAGGAACGACTGGTTGCGGTGGGCGATCGGGCGACGGCGCCTCAGGGCGGGCCGGTGCGCAACTAAGCCATCCGACGGTCCCGCGAAGGGATGAAGAGAATGGATGCCCGCAACGACATGCTTCGCCGGATCAGGGCAAGGACCCCCGGCTTCAGCCTCGAACAACCCTTCTACACCGATCCCGATTTCCACCGGGTCGATCTGGAGGAGATCTGGTACAAGGACTGGCTGTTCATCGGCCATGACTGCGAGATCCCGCGCGCCGGCAATTATTTCACGGCGCAGATCGGCGACTATCCGGTGGTGATCGTCAGGGGAAAGGACGGCGCGATCCGGGCCTTCCACAATACCTGCCGCCATCGCGGCCACCGGGTCTGCACCCAGGAGCGCGGCGCGTCCGCCCGCCTCGTCTGCCCCTACCACCAGTGGACCTACGACCTCGACGGCTCGCTGGTCTTCGCGCGGCAGATGGGCGAGGATTTCGACAAGGCGCAGTTCGGCATGAAGGCCGTCGCCTGCGAGAGCGTCGCGGGCTACATCTTCATCTGCCTTGCCGAGACGCCGGGCGACTTCGGTCCGGTGCGCGCGTCGATCGAGCCGTACATGAAGCCGCACCGGCTGTGGGAAGCCAAGGTCGCCCACCGGAACACGATCGTCGAAAAGGGCAACTGGAAGCTCGTCTGGGAAAACAACCGGGAATGCTACCACTGCGCCAGCAATCACCCGGAACTCTGCCGCACCTATCCAGAGGCGCCGAGCGCGACGGGGGTGCAGGGCGCAAAGGACGATCCGGTCATCGCGGAACACTGGGCACGCTGCGAGGCGGCGCGGCTGCCGAGCGAGTTCCGCATCGACCCGTCCGGCCAGTTCCGCACCGCCCGCATGCCGCTGATCGAGGATGCCGAAAGCTACACGATGACGGGCCGAAGGGCCGTGCGACGGCCGCTCTCCGACGATGTCACGATCTCGCATATCGGCACGATGCTGCTCTTCCATTACCCGACGACGTGGAACCACATCCTCGTCGACCATGCGATCTCCTTCCGCGTGCTGCCGCTGTCGGCGGAAGAGACGGCGGTCACCACCACATGGCTGGTGCACAAGGATGCCGTCGAGGGCGTCGATTACGATCTCCACGACCTGACGCATGTGTGGAACATGACCAACGACCAGGACCGGCAGATCGTCGAGGAGAACGCCTTCGGCATCCGCTCGCCGGCCTACGAGCCCGGACCCTATTCTCCCGAGCACGAGGGCGGAGTCATGCAGTTCGTCGAGTGGTACACGAACTTCATGCTGACCCGCCTGCAGGGCGGCACGGCGCTTTCGGCGGTGGCGTGAGATGAACATGGCGCAGCCGATCTTCCGCCACCTCGACGAAATGCGCCCGTGGACAGACCGGGAGCACCGGCTGGAATGCGTGGCGGTCACGCCGGAAGCGCCGGACGTGATGACCTTCACCTTCCGCCCGGACAAGCCCGGCATATGGTTCCGCTACCTGCCCGGCCAGTTCGTCACCCTGGAAATACCCGTGGGTCCCGAGCCGCTGATGCGGACCTACACGCTCTCCTCCAGCCCGTCCCGCCCCTATACGGTCTCGGTCACCGTCAAGGCGCAGGCCGGATCGATCGGGACGCGGTGGATGTTCGACAACCTGAAGCCGGGGATGTCGCTGAAGGCCTTCGGCCCGCTCGGCGATTTTTCCTATGCCAGGCACCCGGGCAGCCGGTATCTGTTCATCTCCGCCGGATCGGGCATCACGCCGATGATGTCGATGACGCGCGATCTCGGCGACCGGTCGCCCGACAGCGACATCACCTTCCTGCACTGCGCCCGCTCGCCCGACGACATCATCTTCCGCTGGGAGCTGGAGGCCCGGGCGCGCGACATGCCGCAGTTCACGCTCGGCCTGATCGTCGAGCAGTTGTCGCGCGGACAGCTCTGGTCCGGGCTCAAGGGCCGCATCGACAAGGCGAAGATCGCGCTGCTCGCGCCCGATTTCCTCGACCGCACCGTCTTCTGCTGCGGGCCGGAGCCGTTCATGGCGACCGTGCGGGACGCGCTGAAGGGCGCGGGCTTCGACATGGGCCGCTACCACGAGGAGAGCTTCCAGCCGGTCGCGACGCCACTGCCCTCCACGAGCGCCGGGGAAATCGGCGAGATCGCCCCGGCAAGGGTGGCCTTTTCCGCTTCCGGCAAGGAAGGGCGCTGCGAGCCCGGGCACACGATCCTACAGACCGCCCGCGCCGCCGGAGTGCGGATCGCCGCCGCCTGCGAATCCGGCCTTTGCGGCACGTGCAGAGTGCTCAAGCTCTCGGGGGACGTGGAAATGACCCACAATGGCGGCATTCTTGACGAGGAGATCGAGGAGGGCTTCATCCTCGCCTGCTGCTCGCGCCCGAAGGGCGACGTCGAGATAGAGGCCTGAGCCCGTTCCCCTGTCGATCCGAGCGAAACGCTCTGACTGCCTAAAGCTTCGCCAATTTCCGGAATGACCAAAAAATAGATTGACGGCGCGTCGAAACCGACGTCCACTGAACCAATCGGAAAGTGGTGCGCACGGTGGTACGAACTTGAGTACGGTAAAGCACGACAATGCCAACTACGCCCTCGAGCGGCTGCGCGAGATGATCGCGGCCGGCGAGCTTGCCCCAAACGGACGGCTGCCGACCGAGCGGGACCTTTCCGAAAAGCTCGGCATCGGCCGGCGCGCCGTCAGGCGGGCGCTGGAAGTCCTGGAATCGGAAGGACTGGTGTGGCGCAAGCACGGCGCGGGCACCTTTGCCGGAGAAAAGCCGGACAGCCTGACCGACCAACTCGGGGCGATCGTCGCCGGCACCGATTTCATGGAGATCATGGAGGTCCGGCTCAGGATCGAGCCGCAACTTGCCCAGCTTGCCGCGATGCGCGCCAAACCGCGGGACATCGAGCGCATGCGCAGTCTCGCCGCCAGGATCAGCCACAGCGAGGACGCCGATTCACGCGAACTCTGGGATGGGGCGCTGCACCGGCAGATCGCCCAGAGCGCGGGCAACCAGCTCTTCCTCGGCATCTTCGACCTCGTCAACCGGGTGCGCCAGGACGAGGCGTGGCAGGCAATCCGGGAGAACGCACGCAATGCCGGCAACGCGATGACGATCTCGATTGCGCAGCATCACGGCATCATCGACGCCATCGCCGCACGCGATCCGACGAGGGCGGCCGAGGCCATGCGGCAGCACCTTCTCATGCTGCAGGAGCGCCTCATCCGCGCGACGTCGCTGGAACATACGGAGGACGATCCCATCCGCAGCGCGTGCTGAACCAAGGCGCAGGCACGCAACCAGCCGGGCATACCAAGAAAACTCAAAAAACGATCCAGAGGAACAGGACATGACCAAGCTCAACCTACGTGCAGCAGTGCTTCTTGCCACTGGACTTGCCGCCTTTCCGGCGGCGTCCGCGGAACTTCGCATCGGATTGCAGGATGATGCCGACGTGCTCGATCCGGCGCAGTCGAGGACATTCGTCGGCCGTCTCGTCTACACCGCCATGTGCGACAAGCTGGTCGATATATCGCAGGAGATGAAGATCGTCCCGCAGCTGGCGACCGAATGGACCTGGTCGGACGATGCCACGACGCTCACCATGAAGCTGCGCGAAGGCGTGACATTCCACGACGGCACGCCCTTCAACGCCGACGCGGTCGTCGCGACGATCGAGCGGAACCTGACGCTTCCCGAATCGCGCCGCAAGAGCGAGCTGTCGTCGGTGGAGAAAGTCGAGGCGAGCGGCGAACACGAGGTGAAATTCACCCTCAAGAGCCCCGACGTCACGCTCCTGGCACAGCTTTCCGACCGCGCCGGGATGATCGTCTCGCCGAAGGCGGCGCAGGAACTCGGCGCCAATTTCGGCTCCAACCCCGTCTGCGCCGGCCCATTCAAGTTCGTCGAGCGCATCCAGCAGGACCGCATCGTGCTGGAGAAATTCGAGGACTACTGGAACAAGGACGAGGTCCACCTCGACAGGGTGATCTATCTGCCGATCCCGGACACGACCGTGCGTCTCGCCAACCTCCGGTCCGGCGATCTCGACATCGCCGAGCGGATCTCCGCCTCCGATGCCGCCTCGGTCAAGGAGGACGCCAACCTCACCTATGCGGACGTGATCGGCCCGGGTTACATGGCCATGTATGTCAATCTCGCCAACGGCCCGCGAGCGGAAAACCCGCTGGGGCAGGACAAGCGTCTGCGCCAGGCGTTTTCGCTTTCCATCGACCGTCAGGCGCTCAACCAGATCGTCTTCGAAGGGACCGCAAAGGGCGGCAACCAGCCGTTTCCGCCCACCAGCCCATGGTTCAACCAGGACCTTCCGGTGCCGGCACGCGACATCGAGAAGGCAAAGGAACTCATGAAGGAGGCGGGCCACGAGACGCTCGATATCGAACTGCAGCATGCCAACAACACCACCCAGACGCAGATGATGCAGGCCATCCAGTCGATGGTGTCGGAGGCGGGCTTCAACGTCACGCTGAGATCGACCGAGTTCGCGACCCTTCTTTCCGAGCAGACGGCCGGCAACTACCAGCTCAGCCGTTCCGACTGGTCGGGGCGGATCGATCCGGACGGCAACATCCACCAGTTCATCACCTGCAAGGGCGGCATCAACGACGTCAAATACTGCAACCCGGAGGTCGACCAGCTTCTCAACGAGGCGCGGGCCTCAACTGACGAGGCCGTCCGCAAGCAGAAGTATGACGCGGTCAGCGTGATTCTCAACGACGACCTGCCGATCATCTATCTCGGCCATCAGCCCTATGCCTATGCGATCGCCAAGGGCGTGGAGGGTTTCGCGCCGTCGCCGGACGGGATGATCCGCCTGGTCGGCGTCAAGGACGCCGACTAAGTCCTCCGGCCGCATGGGCTCGCCCATGCGGCTTCAAAACGCGAGGGCCGTCCCATGGCTGTCTATATCGGAAAGCGGCTGCTGGTCGCGATCCCGACGCTGATCATCATCTCCATCTTCGTCTTCTCGCTGCAGAAGCTGCTTCCCGGCGACCCGGTGCTGGCCATGGCCGGCGAGGAGCGCGACCCTGGAACGCTTGCGTTTCTTCGCGAGAAGTACCGGCTGAACGACCCCGTGGTCCTGCAGTATCTCAACTGGCTGGGCGGCGTCGTCACCGGGGACTTCGGCATCTCGCTGCGGACAAACCAGCCGGTGCTGGAGCTGATCGGCGACAAGCTGCCGGTTACGATCCAGCTCGCCGTCATGGCGATGATGTTCGCGCTGGCGATCGGCGTTCCCGCCGGGATCCTGGCCGCCGTCTGGAAGAACGGCCCGATCGACTATATCTGCAATCTCGTCGCCCTGTCGGGCCTCTCGGTGCCGAACTTCTGGCTGGGCATCATGCTCATCCTTCTCGTCTCCGTGAACCTCGGATGGCTGCCGGCGTCCGGATACGAATCCATCTTCGTTGACCCCGTCCGTTCCATCGAGACGATGATCATGCCGGCCTTCGTGCTGGGCACAGCACTTGCCGCACAGCTGATGCGCCATACGCGCTCTTCCATGCTCGGGGTCCTGAGTGCAGACTATATCCGCACCGCGCGGGCCAAGGGGCTTTCGCCCTGGGATGTCGTCATGAGCCACGCCTTCCGCAACGCGCTCCTTCCCATCGTCACGATGATCGCGCTCCTCTTCGGGGAACTGTTGGCGGGGGCGGTCCTCACCGAGCAGATCTTCACGATCCCCGGGTTCGGCAAGCTGATCGTCGATGCCGTCTTCACGCGTGACTATGCGGTGGTGCAGGGCGTCGTGCTTTGCACCGCGATCGGCTTCATCCTCATGAACCTGATCGCCGACGTCTTCTACGTTCTCCTCAACCCAAAACTCAGGGGGACGACATGACGATCGCCGCGACGACACATCCGCCCGCCGGCGATCGCCCGGCCGGCCGCGCCTGGCGCAAGCTCAAGGCCAACCGGGGAGCCGTCGTCGGTCTCTGCGTCATCCTGTTCTTCGCCCTGCTGGCGATTGCGGCGCCCGTGCTGCCGATCCCGGACCCCGCGGCGACGGACTGGTCCGCCATCCGCAAGGCGCCTTCGGCCGCACACTGGCTCGGCACGGACGACCTGGGACGCGACATCCTTTCGCGCATGATCTGGGGCGCGCAGGCGTCGCTCATGGCCGGGGTCTTCTCGGTTGCCATCGCAGTCGCGATCGGCGTCCCCTTCGGGCTTCTGGCCGGATATTTCGGCGGCTGGACGGACCAGGTGATCTCCCGCGTCACCGAGGCGCTGCTCGCCATGCCGTTCCTGATCACGGCGATCGCGCTTGCGGCCTTCCTCGGACCGAGCCTCACCAATGCGATGATCGCGATCGGACTTTCAGCCATGCCGATCTTCGTGCGGCTGACGCGGGGACAGGTGCTGGCGGTCAAGATGGAGGACTATGTCGAGAGCGCGCGATCTATCGGGCTCGGGCATGCCAACATCATGCTACGCTACATTCTCCCGAACGCCATGGCGCCGATCATCGTCCAGGCGACGGTGACGATCGCCACGGCCATCATCGCGGAAGCGAGCCTCTCCTTCCTCGGCCTCGGCCAGCAGCCGCCAGCGCCCAGCTGGGGTTCGATGCTGAACGTGGCCAAGAACTTTCTCTCGCAGGCCCCCTGGATGGCGACCTGGCCCGGCATCGCGATCTTCCTGATCGTGATGGGCTTCAATCTCCTCGGCGACGGGTTGCGCGATGCGCTCGATCCGCGCGAAGCATGACATTCACAGGGAATTCACGACATGAGCGACTTCACCACCCGGCCGGAAATCCTCGGCACCTTCGGTGTCTTCACCTCGACCCACTGGATCGCCTCGGCCGTCGGCATGAGCATCCTGGAGAAGGGCGGCAATGCATTCGACGCGGCCGTGGCGGCGGGCTTCGTGCTGCAGGTCGTCGAGCCGCACCTCTGCGGCCCGGGCGGCGACATGCCGGCGGTCATCTATTCCCGGAAGAATAACAGGATCGAGGTCATCTGCGCACAGGGCCCCGCGCCACGCGGGGCGACGATCGAGCACTATAGTGCCGAAGGGCTGAAGCTCATCCCCGGCGACGGCCTGCTTTCGACGGTGATCCCGGGCGCCTTCGACGGCTGGATGCTGATGCTTCGGGACTACGGCACCATGTCCGTCCGCGAGGTGCTGGAGCCAGCCATCTACTACGCCGAGCACGGCCATCCCGTCCTGCCTCGCGTTTCCGCGACGATCCAGGGCATGGCGGCCTTCTTCGAGAAGGAGTGGCCGACATCCCACGAGACCTGGCTGCCGGGCGGCGCGGTTCCGGAGCCGCTCTCCAATTTCAGGAACCCGGTTCTGGCCGAGACATGGAAGCGGATCATTGCCGAGGCGGAGGCGAAGTCCGGACGCGAGGAACAGGTCCAGGCCGCACGCGACGCCTATTATCGCGGCTTCGTCGCGGAAGCGATCGACCGTTATGTGCGGACGGCCGAGGTTATGGACGCCAGCGGGCAGCGCCACAAGGGCGTGCTGACGGCGGACGACATGGCCGGATGGGAAGCGACGATCGAGGCGCCGCAGACCTATGACTACCACGGCTGGACGATCGCCAAGACAGCCGCATGGGGCCAGGGCCCGGTGCTGCTGCAATCGCTCGCGCTGCTGAAGGGTTTCGACATCGCGGCGATGGACCCGGCCGGGCCGGATTTCGTGCACACGGTGGTGGAAGCAATGAAGCTCGCCTTCGCGGACCGGGAAGTCTATTACGGCGACGTCGATTTCGCCGAGGTGCCGATCGAGTACCTGCTCTCGGACGCCTATAACGACGAGCGCCGCAAGCTGATGACCGGCGAGGCGTCACACGACCTGCGCCCGGGACGGGTACCCGGGTTCGAAGCGCAGTACGACCTGACGCTCGCCATGCTCGACGAAATGAGCGGAAAGGGCGCCGTCTACGAGCCGACGATGGCGCACCTTTCGGAAAAGCGTGGCGACACGGTCCATATCGACGTCATCGACCGGTGGGGCAATATGGTATCGACGACGCCTTCCGGCGGCTGGCTGCAGTCGTCGCCGATCGTGCCCGGCATCGGCTTCTGCCTGAATTCCCGCGCCCAGATGTTCTGGCTGAAGCCCGGGCTTCCGACATCGCTTGCGCCCGGCAAGCGACCGCGCACGACGCTGACGCCGTCGCTTGCCCTCCATGAAGGGCGGCCGACCCTTGCCTTCGGCACACCGGGCGGCGACCAGCAGGACCAGTGGCAGCTGCCCTTCTTCCTCCGCTACGTTCACCACCGGAAGAACCTGCAGGCGGCAATCGACATGCCGCTCTTCCACACCTCGCATTTCCCGGGCTCCTTCTATCCGCGGACGAGTTCGCCCGGCGAGATCATGGTGGAGGCCAATATCAGCGATCGCGTCCTCGACGAATTGCGGCGCCGTGGCCACAGGGTCACCGTCGCCGACCCCTGGACAGTGGGACGCCTGACCGCTGCAAGGCGCGACGCGGACGGGCTTCTGCGAGCGGCCGCCACGCCACGGCTGATGCAGGCCTATGCGGTCGGGAGATAGAGGCCTCGAAGAAGGAGCGGTGTGCCGGAGTGCGAACCTCTAACTCCGGCTCCATGGTGGAGGCTTTTTCTCGAGGAAGGCGGCAATGCCCGCCTTCGCCTCCGCTCGCTCCCAGGTATCCGCGAGGCGACGGATGGTATCGTCGATGACCGACTGGTCGATGCGGGGCCCAAGGCTGCGGACGAGGGCCTTGGCCGCGGCGACGGCAGCGGGCGCGGCCGAGAGATAGGGCAGCACCTCCGCCTCGACCGCCTCGTCGAGCCCGGCCATGGGCACGGCGCGGGCAACGATGCCGAGCAAGACCGCCTCCCCGGCGTCGAAGAGGCGGGACGACATGAGGACCCGACGGGCATTCCCCTCGCCCATCCGCGCCACGACATAGGGACCGATCGTGGCGGGGATCAGCCCCAGCCGCGTCTCCGTCAGCCCGAACCGCGTGGCGCCTTCGGCGATCGCCACGTCGCAGACGCAGGCGATGCCGACGCCACCGCCGAAAGCGCCGCCCTGGATGCGGCCGATCAGGGGCTTCGGCATGGTATTGAGTGCGTTCAGCATGAGCGCCAGCCGGCGCGCCTCGCGCATGCGGGTCTCGCAGTCGGCATCGATCTGAGTCTTCATCCAGGACAGGTCACCACCCGCGCAGAAGACTTCTCCGGCACCGGATAGGACGACGGCGCGCAGCGCCGGATCGGTGCCGACAGTCTCCGCCATCCGGGTCAGATCGTCGATCATCTGCGAGGACAGGACGTTGCGTTTTTCCGGACGGTTGAGGGTGACATAGGCGACACCCCGCTCGTCTACCCGGACATCCAGCGTCTCGTAGATCATTGCGCGCTCCTCAACCCCTTGGCAAACGCCGCCGCCTCGGCCAGCCGCCGCCGGTCGATGCCGGTCTCGAATCCCATCGACTCGACGAGTTCCACCACCGCCTCGGTGGCGACATTGCCCTTTGCGCCGGGGGCGTAGGGGCAGCCACCGAGCCCGCCCACGGAAGCATCGAAGCTGCGCAGACCGCGATCGAGACTGACCCGGATATTGTCGAGCGCCCGCCCGCCGGTGTCATGGTAATGCCCTGCCAGCCGGTCGGCCGGGACCGAGCCCAGCACCGCATCGAGCATGCGGGAGATCGTTTCGGGCGTACCCGCGCCGATCGTCTCGCCCAAGCTGATCTCGTAGCATCCCATGGCGAGCAGGCTTGCCGCGACCTCCGCCACCTTCCGCGGATCGGTCGGGCCGTCGTAGGGGCAATCGGTGACGCAGGACACGTAGCCGCGCACGGGCATGCCAGCCGCCCGGGCAGCATCGGCCACCGGACCGAGACGCGCCAGGCTTTCGGCGATCGAACAGTTGATATTGGCGCGGCTGAAGCCTTCGGATGCGGAGGTGAAGATCGCCACTTCGTCTGCGCCGGCCGCCCGCGCCGCCTCGAAGCCCTGCAGGTTGGGCGTCAGCGCCGCGTAGGAGACGCCCTCGCGCCGTTCGATGCCGCCCATCACCTCGGCCGCGTCCGCCATCTGCGGCACCCATTTCGGGCTGACGAAGCTCGTCACCTCGATCCTGGTGAAACCGCAGATCCCCAGCAGGTCCACGAGCCGGATCTTGTCGGCGGTAGCGATCATCCCCGGTTCGTTCTGCAGCCCGTCGCGGGGAGCAACCTCGAAGATCGTCACGTGCTCAGCCATCCTGCGGCTCCAGCGCCAGCAGCAGCGCTCCGCCCGCGACCTGCTCGCCCTCGCTTGCCGAGACGATCGCGACGATCCCGTCGCGGGGGGCAACGAGCGTGTGCGCCATCTTCATCGCCTCGAGGACGAGGAGTGCCTCGCCTTTTTGGACCGCAGCACCCGCTTTTGCGTAGACCGCCCGGACCATGCCCGGCATCGGGGCTATGATCGTGTCGCCTCCGGCCTGCTCCTCGTCGACATCGACAAGCGCGTCGGGCAGGCCGAAGGAGAACGAGCGCCCGCCTGCGAATACCGAGACGCGATCGTCTTCGCGAACAATCTCCGCGGGGAACTGGCGGTCGTCGACCTCGACCCTGACGCCTGTCTCGCCGGCGCTCATCACCGTCAACGTGACGCTCTTTCCGGCAACGGCGACCGTGAACCGGTCCCGGCCGTGGCAGGTCACCTCGGCCTCGATACGCTCGCCGTCATACTCCAGATGGACGAAATCGCGGGCATCCGACCAGTGACGCCAGCCGACGAGGGTGTCCCACGGATCGGGACCTTCTTTCCTGCCGAGAAGGCCAAGGCCCGCGAGCGCCGCCAGAGCCAGGACTTCGCTCGAGGGCTCCGGGCGATGGAGGAGGTCGGGGAGATCGCGGGAGATCAGGCCGGTGTCGACCTCGCCCCGTCGAAACCCCTCATGGCGGGAGAGTGCGGCAAGGAAGTCCACGTTGGTCGCTGAGCCGACGATCCTGCAGGCCTCCAGCGCGCCGGAGAGCCTGTTCAGCGCTTCGGCGCGGGTCGGTCCGTGGACGATCAGCTTGGCGATCATCGGATCGTACCACGGACCGATTTCATCTCCCTGGCGGACACCCGAATCAATCCGGACGGGGCCTCTTTCGAACGCGGCTGCGGGGGGAAAATGCAGATGCTCCAGCCGGCCGGTTGCGGGAAGGAAGCCCTTCGCGACATCCTCGGCATAGATACGCGCCTCGAAGGCCCAGCCATCGATCGCCAGATCCTCCTGCCTTACCGGCAGCGGTTCCCCTGCCGCGATCCGCAGCTGCATTTCGACGAAATCGAGCCCGGTGATCGCTTCGGAAACCGGGTGCTCCACCTGGAGGCGGGTGTTCATCTCCATGAACCAGAAGCCGTCCTCCTGCAGCGGGCCGGAGCCATCGACGATGAATTCCACCGTGCCGGCGCCGCGGTAACCGATCGCGCCTGCCGCCTCGACCGCCGCACGGCCCATGGCGTCGCGCACGGCCGGGGGCATGCCCGGCGCCGGGGCTTCCTCGATCACCTTCTGGTGGCGGCGCTGCAGCGAGCATTCCCGTTCGAAGAGATGGACGACATTGCCCTGGCTGTCACCGAAGACCTGGATCTCGATATGGCGGGGGTGAGTGACGTATTTCTCGACCAGGCAGGCCGGATCGCCGAAGCTCGCCTGGCCTTCCCGCCCTGCGCCGGCCAGGGCATCGCGGAAATCGCCGGGGTTCTGGACGAGACGCATGCCCTTGCCGCCGCCTCCCGCACGGGCCTTGATCAGCACCGGATAGCCGATCTTCTCCGCCTCCCCCGCCAGGAAATCCGGATCCTGGTTTTCGCCGTGATAGCCCGGAACGACCGGGACGCCGGCTTTCGCCATCAGCGTCTTTGCCGCATCCTTCAGCCCCATGGCACGGATGGCCGAGGCCGGAGGACCGATGAAGACGAGGCCCGCCCCCTCGACGGCCTCCACGAACCCGGCGTTTTCCGACAGGAAGCCATAGCCGGGATGGATCGCCTCGGCGCCCGTTCGCAACGCCGCCTCGATGATCCGTTCGCCCCGCAGGTAGCTGTCGGCAACCGCGGCGGAGCCGATGCGCACGGCCTCGTCGGCCATGGCGACATGCCTTGCCCGGGCATCGGCATCCGAATAGACAGCCACCGTCCCTATCCCCATGCGGGCGGCCGTCGCCATGACGCGGCAGGCGATCTCGCCCCGGTTTGCTATCAGGATCTTCTGAAACATCGCCCCGCCCTCACATCCGGAACAGGCCGAAGCGGGTGTCTTCGACCGGTGCGTTCAAGGCGGCCGAGAGGGAGAGCGCCAGGACCTCCCGCGTCTTTCGCGGATCGACGATCCCGTCATCCCATAGCCTGGCCGAGGCATAGAGCGGATGCGACTGCCGTTCGAACATCTCGATCGTCGGGCGCTTGAACTCGGCCTCCTCTTCCTCCGACCAGGCTCTTCCGGATCGCTCCAGCGCCTCCCTCCTCACCGTCGCCAGGACGCCGGCCGCCTGTTCGCCGCCCATCACGGAAATGCGCGAGTTCGGCCAGGTCCACAGGAAGCGCGGGCTGTAGGCGCGACCGGCCATGCCGTAATTGCCGGCTCCGAACGACCCGCCGACCAGGACGGTGATCTTCGGGACCTTCGTCGTCGCCACCGCGGTCACGAGCTTTGCGCCATCCTTTGCGATGCCGCCCGCCTCATAGGCGCGGCCGACCATGAAGCCGCTGATATTCTGCAGGAAGACAAGCGGGATCTTGCGCTGCGAGCAGAGCTCGACGAAATGCGCGCCCTTCAGGGCGCTTTCGGAAAACAGCACGCCGTTATTGGCGAGGATGCCGACCGGCATCCCTATGACATGCGCGAAGCCGCAGACCAGGGTGGTGCCGTAGCGGGCCTTGAACTCGTCGAAGCGCGAGCCATCGACGATGCGCGCGATCACCTCGCGAATATCGTAGGGCGTCCTGGGGTCGACCGGGACGACGCCGAGGATTTCCTCGGGGTCGTAGAGCGGAGCCTCGATGGGGGCGAGTTCCATCTGGCGCGGCTTCGTCAGGTTGAGATTGGCGACCGCACGGCGGGCGAGCGCCAGCGCATGGGCATCGTCACGGGCGAGGTAGTCCGCCACGCCGGAGAGCCGGGTATGCACGTCTCCGCCGCCGAGATCCTCCGCGGAGACCACCTCGCCCGTCGCCGCCCTGACGAGCGGAGGGCCGGCGAGGAAGATCGTACCCTGGTCGCGAACGATGATGGTCACGTCCGACATGGCCGGGACATAGGCCCCGCCCGCCGTACACGATCCCATGACGACGGCGATCTGGGCGATGCCCCTGGCCGACATGTTGGCCTGGTTGAAGAAGATGCGCCCGAAATGATCGCGGTCCGGAAAGACCTCGTCCTGCTGCGGCAGGTTCGCCCCGCCCGAATCGACGAGATAGACGCAAGGCAGGCAATTCGCCTCGGCGATCTCCTGGGCCCGCAGGTGCTTCTTGACGGTCATCGGGTAATAGGTGCCGCCCTTCACGGTGGCGTCGTTGCAGACGACCATGACCTCGCGGCCCGAGACCCGCCCGATGCCCGTCACCATGCCGGCCGAAGGGCTCGCCCCGTCATAGAGACCGTGGGCGGCGAACATGCCGATTTCGAGGAAGGGCGAGCCCGGATCGAGAAGCCTCGCGACGCGATCGCGCGGCAGGATCTTGCCTCGGGCCACATGCCGCTCCCGCGCCTGGCCACCGCCACCTTCGACCGCGAGCGCCGCAGCCTCATGGATAACGCCCATGGCCGCGGCATGCGCCTCGACATTCGCCCGGTACTGGTCGGACCGGGTGGAAAGCGACGAGGTCAGTCTTGTCATCGCGGCTCGGCTCCTTGTCTGGAGTTCGGACCGTCACGGTAACGACTTTCCGGCATGCGCGGAAGTCCGCACGGATTTGCCGGCCTAGAGGGTGGTCTTCGCAAGATCGGGGTGGGGGGTGTGTCCGTTCGCCTGTCCGTTCGATCAGGCCGGGAGCGATGACTTTGCCGCAACGGGATCCGCTCCAGCCCGTGCCGGTTTCCAGGAGGGAGTCGGGCGCCGGGACGTCCGGGCCGTATCGATGATAGCCGTTCTCCGCATCTGGTAGCCGAGAGGAAGCGCGGTCGCCGCCCAGATGTAGAAGGAGGTGACGATGCCGCCATCAACGACGCCGCCGATGAACAACAACATGAACGTCAGTCTGGTCCGCGTTATATCGAGCCTGCTGCCTGACAACCGGCCACTCACCAGCTTCAACACGATGACGGCAAGCACGATGGCGAACAGCGGAATGCCGGTGTACATCAGCAGGCGCAACAGGAGGCTCTTCGCCGTCAGGGCGACGCCGTCCTCGAGGTTCTGCCTGATTTCCCAGAGGTAGGGGGCATCTGCGAGGCGCTGAGGGAAGATGAAGACCTCGTTCGACCAGCCGATACCGATGAGCGGATTTTCTCCGGCGACCTGCAGGGCCGTCAGATTGTAGATCGCCCTCACATTTGCCGAAGCATCTTCACCGAGGCGGCTCAGGCGTTCACTCAATCCTCCCAGGATCTCGCCGTCCGTTACGACGACCAGGACAAGGCCGGTCAACACAAGGTAAGTGATTGACGCCTTGAGGAGGAAGTTCACCCGTCCGCTGAAGAAGAGCATCGCGAAGACAAACGCGAGAATAACGTAGCCGGTAATGGACTGCGAGGCGCCCGTCAGCACGGTGACGATGACGAATTTACCCCAGCGAATTTTTCCGTCCAACGGGTAGATGATCCACGGAAGGTAAAGGATGAGCAGGGTCTTCACGAATTCCGCGGGTTCGGACGTGGGGCCGTTTACTCGCTGGTAGATCGAGAAATAGGGGACGCCGCCGCGATCCTTTGCGCCCTCCACCCAGGGCCACACGGCACTGTAGAGAGCATTCGGGACAAGGTAGGACATTACCTGCACACCGGCATAGCCTACGGCAAGCCAGAAGCCGAGCATCAGGGCTGCTTCAAGCTTGCCCGGCTCCATGTATCTGGCGAGAGCAGCCGTCGTGATATAGAGCGCCGCGATCAGCAGGGGAACGATCGAGGTCACGAGTGACTTGTGCAGCGGATCAAGTCCGTAGGCGGAATAGCCCAGACTTTTCAGCCAAAAGCCGTTGATAACCGTGAACACCGCCACGGCGATAAACATCAAAAAGAGAGTGCGGAGGATATCGCCCTCCGGCCCGCCTTGAAGAAGGGTTCTGGTAAAGATGCCGCTGATCAGAACTATCAGGAACAAGGGAACGAACGGGTAAAGGGAAAGGTTGGAATCGAAATTCCCAAGAAGTCCGATGTGGCTGACGGTGCTGAAGGGAAGGCACGCGATGAATACGATGCAGAGCAGCGAAACAAGTCTGCCGCTACTGCCCTTCTCCCCCAGAGGGTCGGTCATCGACGAAGTCATGAAATCTCCAGCGCCCGGTCGCACCGGTTTCTATCAGACGGCCTTTACAATTTACCCAACCAAATGCGCCTCGCGCAATCAACGCTCCTTCGCTTGCTCTGGACGTCGATGCCTTAAAGGAGTTGGACCAGGACATCGGCGACCCGAGCATTCAGCGGCCCGAGGTCGCATTGCCCCGGGCTCATGCTCTGGCGGCAAAATGAATTGAATGCATTGACGGACTGCCGGGTAAGCATGCCATTCAGGGTGCCCGTATAAAGTCCGCGATCCTGCAGCTCCTTCTGGATAATGTAGACATAGGCATTGGGGTTGACCCAACGCAGCGTCAGGATGACGTTTGACCGCACGCCCGCCGGGGCGTCGGCAAGTTCGTCGGATAGTTGGCCAAAATCCTTTGCACTTCTTGCGGCGGCGCCTGAAATCAGGAGACGCTGGCGAACCAGTTCGCCGGACGAGAAGGCGGATGCGTATTTCTCAAGCGCCGCCCGCGCGTTCGAGAGATTTCTCGGGAACGTCCTGCCGCGACCGTCCCTGTAAACCTCCACCAGCGCACGCGCGGCGGCGTCGTTGTTCTCCTCGGCCGCGGCTGTCAGGAGCGCCAGCCCGCGTCGCGGATTGGGCGGAGAGCCCCAGAAGGCCAGATTGGCACGAACCACGACGGCATTCTTGTCGCCGGCCCGCTCAGCCTCCTGAAGAAGCCGGTCGCCGAGTTCAGGCCGGGAACTGGCCCCGAACTTCTTGAATATATGTGCCTCTGCGAGCGCGCGGACCGCGCTCGTCTGGCCGGCGTCGAAGGCCTTGCGATAATATTCCATCGAAAGCTTTGGATTTTTCGGGACGATGTAGCCATCGCGATAGGCTTCCGCCAAGCGCCGCAGACCAGTCGGATCGCCCGCTTCCGCCGCCTTTTCGTAAGCCTCGACTGCAGCACGCCCGTCGATATTGGTGAAGACGCCTTTCGCGTAATAGTCCCCCAGCAGCACCCATTTGTCGGCCTTGCTGGAATCCGCGGTCTCCGCAATCAGCGCGAGACCACGATCCGGATTCTTCTCGACCCCAAGGCCCTTGAGATAGGCTTCGCCCAGGCGTGCCTTTGCCTCGATGTCCCCCATATCGGCGGCGCGCTGATAATAGGAGGCAGCCTTCGGAAGGTCCTGGGCCACGACCTTGCCATCCCGGAACAAGTCGCCCAGCCGCACAAGCGCGCCGGTGCTTCCCGCAGCCACGGCCGTCTCGTAGTAGGATACGGCCTTGGTGCCGTCGGGAGACAGAGCGCCGCCGCGCGCATAGAGGTCGCCGAGGACCGTCGCCGCCGAGGGGTTCTTTGCAACCGCATCCTCCAGCATCTGCATGCCCTTTTGAACATCGGCGGGTACTCCGATGCCCTTGACGTAAGCGTCACCCAGTCGGACCCTTCCCCAGAACTGTCCGGAGTCGGCCGCCTGCTGGAAATAGGAAAATGCCCGGGCAGGGTCGCCGGGGACGAGGTTGCCGTCGCGATAGATTTCACCAAGACGCACCAACGCCCAGGAATGGCCCGCATCCGCGGCCTCCTGGTAATATTCGACCGCCTTCTGCGGATCAGACGGGACCACTCCTCCGTTCGCGTAGAGGTCGCCCAGGAGGTACAGCGCGCTTGCGTTCCCGTTGGCGGCAAGGTCCTCGACCAGGCTCATCCCCCTCGCGACATCAGCCTCTACGCCCCTGCCGTTCAGGTATGCCTCGCCAAGCCTGAGCGTTCCGCTGGCGATCCCCGCGTCGGAAGCCTGCTGGTAATAATCGAACGCCTTCTGCGCATCGGCCGGAACTCCCGTGCCGCGGGCGTATACATCGCCGAGGGCAACGAGGGCGCTCTTGTTCTTCAATGCGGCGGCTTCAAGGGTCTGCAGGCCACGGGCCACGTCCACGGGAACGCCCGCGCCCTTCACGTAGGCTTCGCCGATTGCAATGGCGCCCCAGTCGATCCCAGCGTCCGCAGCCTTCTGGAAGTAGGATACGGCCCTGGGCGGGTCTGCCGGCACGAGGGATCCATCCCGGTAGATCTCGCCAAGCCGGACGAGCGCCCCGTTATTGCCGCCCGCAGCCGCCTGCTCATAGAAAGCGACCGCCTTTGGTCCATCTATCGGGATGGGTCCGCCCCGAGAATAGAGATCGCCGAGCGCGCGCTGTGCCTTTGTATCGCCAGCGCCGGCGAGCTTCGTCAATTCCTCAAGAGCGCTGACCGATTGCATCTCCTGTCCGGAGGCGGCCCTCTCAGAGAGCTGGTTGATCACTGCCTGATCGACGGCAGGTCTGTCCTGTGCCCGGATATCATGAACAGGGACCAGCAATAACGATGCGCAGGTCGCCCAAAGCAATGTGGAGGCCGATATCCTTGACATGATGCACGGTTCCTTCGTCGTTGACCGGTAGGGGCATCCGGCGCGTAGCGTGGCCGAAGAGAAATCGTAACAGCCCTCGACGCCGATGCAACCTTGGTCAATAGATCGTGATTGGGCGCGGTGTAGAGCACCGTTGGGCTTTGGGCCTGGGTTTGGCGAGATTGCAGACGGCCCCGGAAGGTCAGAGGTACGGGCGTATCGCCTGCCTGAGTTTCAGCAGTCCCGGTACCTGACGCAACATGCGTTTCGCATATTCGCGACGGGCCATCGCGCCCATCCGTTTCTGGGAAAGCCCGCGCGCGAAATAGGTATGTCCAGCGAGCTTCACCGCGCCGAATCCCGCCTGCCTTAGCAGCTTGATGCAGTCGTCTGCATATTTGCCGCCATTGCCCCACGGATGCAATTCGATGAAAAATCCCACTGCATTGTCAGAGGCCAGCAGTTCGCGTGCTCCCGCTAACGCAAGGTACTCGGAACCTTCGACGTCCATCTTTATGAGAATGGACTTCCGCTTTTCGCTCCCCAGCAGCGAGTCAAGCGTTGTGGACTGAACCTCCACCGTCCGCCAGGCATCGCCGCGCCCCGCGATCGGGGTCAGGGAACCGCTCACATTGCTGTCCGTCACGCTGAAGCTTACTCTTCCGGCTTTGTCCGATATTGCCGCATGGACAGGTTCTATCTGCCGGTTTGACGCTTTCGCCCAGCCCGCCGACACCTCGACCAGGCGCTCGTATCTTACAAGATCGGCCTCGACGCTGATGATGGATGCGCCAGGCCGCATCTTCTCATTGGCGAACTTGGTATATTGTCCGAGGCTGGCGCCTAGATCGACGAAAAGATCCGCCTCCCTCAAATAAGGCTCGATCAACCTTAGCTCATCAGCCTCGATCGCATTGGGACCGAAGTAGTCTCGTTCCAGTATGCTGTAGATCTCCCGCCTCTCCAAACCCGCCTCCCCGGAAATGGATCACGCTTCTTTAGTAAATCCTCATAATTCTATGGCGTCAATGGCGAGTTCAAAGTGGACCTCCGCATCGATGGACGACTTACCTTACCAAGAGCGAAATACGCCCACATCCGCAGACAAACTCGAACTGCGGCGACTATTTTGTTAGGGAGCGTCGTCTGGAAAAGAAGTAGATACCTATAATGCCCGACAGATAGGCTAGCATCAACGAGGTCGATCCCGCGAGCTCGCCAAGCTGGGGAGGCCCCGGTAGGTCGGCCATCATCTGACGAAGAGGCTCCGAGACAACTACGGCGGCGACAGCGCACGCGTAGACCGGCATCAAAAACCGTACATATAAGCCGAAGCGAATCTTGACGACGGTGCAAAGCCAATAGACTGCGCCCAGCCGAAGGCTTGCTACAACAAGCAGTACGATTGAGACGCCGAGGAGATCAAGCTCCAACACCCAAGCCACGCCTGACACAAGAAACCAGAGCAGCGAGTAAAAAAGGCTCCACTTCCATCCCGCGTCCGGCCGACCAACAGCCCGAAAGGTGCTGAAAACCGTGTTGCCGGTGGCATCGAAAATCTGGCGAGCCACCAGAAGCAGAAATACGTTCACCACATAGTCATCTGTCTGGATATTCAGAAGGTCCAGAATGAAGATGGGGGCTCCATACATCGCTATCAGAGGCGCAATGACTAGCCCATTGGAGAAGTAGGATGTGTTGAGAACAGTAGTTTGAACGCGGCCCTTATCGTGGGCCGACCGCCTGACCATCGGGAGCAAAACTATGTTGGCGATCCGACCCAGCTGAGACGTGATTAAGTATACGAACTGCGATATTGCGACGAATAGTGATGTCTGGGTCGCCGGAAGGACAAGACCCAGCAGCAGAACAAGACCTTGCGTGACGAAAACGGCCAGGTTTGCCTCGAGAAGCAAGTGGCGCCCTACCTTAAACACTCTTCGCGCCGCACTAATGCTAGGCCGACCCTTGAGTCTGCCGGACCTTGCGGCCATCGACAGAAGGGCGAAAATCGGTCCACTCAAACCTTGGATGCAGAGCAATCCAATTACCGTATCGACGAAATAGGCAAGCGCTGTTGCAATGCCCCCCGCCATGAGGACTGCTGCCGTCTGAAGCTTAGCAATTCTCGAAAACCGCATTTGGCGTTGCAGCATGGAAAACTCAACGCCTCCCAAAGCCGAGAGCGGCGCGAGCCAGAGCAGGGTTTGGAGTCCGGCTTGTAGGCCGGTGATATTGCTGTAGATCGCCCCGAGGACTGGGCTTAACAAAAATACTATTAGCCCAATGGCTGCAGACAGTCCTATTGCGATCACCTGCGCACTCATGACGTCATCCGAGGTGATCCGACGCATGTCGATTAGTGGCTGGGCAGCAAGACTTTGGCCGCTCGCATAGCTTATCCCCCAGAAGAAACTTGCGATTGCATAAACTGCAAGCTCACTTCCGGTTGCCTGACGGGCAATAATTACGAATGCGGCAAGCCCAATAATTCCTCGAAGAACAACCGTTGCTCCGCTGCTGAAGAAAGCCAAGGCAACGGTTGAATCTTTCTTCATGGTTCAATTAGCCTCTGGTCATCAGTCATATGCAAAATGCTTGAAGGATGAGGCAGCATCATCACGCAAAAGGGATGTGGATGCGTTTCTCCCCCGCAAGGATCGTCACGCTGTCCCCTCCCGTGACCGGTACCGCCTTCACCAGTCCGGCGGTGGCGATCCATTGGCCGGGGGAAAGGGGTGCAGCGAGGGATCTGGCAAGCTTGAGGAACGCCTTCGTCGCGCCGAGCGGGCCGCCGATGACGTTGTGGCTTCCACCCTCCGCGAGTTCGGCGCCGGCCTTGCCGAAGCGCAGGACCACCTTGTCGAGCAGGATCGCGTCGTAGGGGCGGATATCGCCGACCCAGATCAGACCGGCACCGGCGCGGTCGACGATCTGTCCGGCGAGCGTCTTCTTGGCGGCGTCGGGAAGGACGGAGGCCGGGATCTCGACGCCGAGGCCCATGCGGGAGAAGACGGCATTGCCTTCCCCGTCGGGAAGCGAGCCGAGTTCCAGCATGATCTCCGGTTCCGCGAGCGGCGATACAAGGCCTGTCAGGTCAACCGGGGTCGAGCCCAGGATGAGCTCGCGGCGCGACAGGGCGCCGAAGAAGGGCACGGTATTGCCGAAGGCTGCCTGCGACCACGGATTGGCGCCGCCGATCTTCCAGGCCGCGACGTCTTCGGGCGGGATGAGGCCGAAGGCCAGCCGGTAGGCTTCCGCAAGATCGTCCGGCAGGTCCGTGACCTCCACGCTTGCGTGGCGGCCCTCCCGGCGCGCGGCTTGCAGTTCGGCTTTCAGTCGGTCGTAGGTCACGTCATTGCTCCGGAAAGGTGGTTCCACGCAAGATGCGTGGAACCGGCCGTCAAAGGCCGAGATGCCTGTAAAGGTTGGAGAGTGTGTTCTGATGGACCACTTCGATCGCCTGGACGGTCGAATTGGCGTTGTGGCTCGAGACGACGACATTGTCGAAGGAGAGCAGCGGATGGTCCATCGGTACCGGCTCCTGTTCGAAGACGTCGAGCGCCGCCGCGCTCACCTTGCCGCTTGCGAGCGCATCCGTCAGCGCCGCCTCGTCGATGATGCCGCCGCGCGCCACGTTGACGATCATGACATCGTCGCGCATGGCCGCGAAGGCATCGGCATCGAGGAGATGGTAATTCTCCTTGGTCAGGTTGCAGCAAAGCGAGATCACGTCCGAGCGGGCAAGGAGCGCCTCGAAGGTCACGAGTTCGGTTCCGTCCGGTGCTTCCCTGAGGAATGGATCGTGGGCGATGACGGTCATTCCCATGCCGCGCGCGCGCTGGCCGAGGCCCTGGCCGATCGCGCCATAGCCGACGATCCCCATCGTACCGCCCGCAAGGCCGATATAGCGGCCCTTCGGCCATTTTCCGGCGCGGATGCTGCGGTCCGTCAGAGCCACCCGCCGCGATGCGGAAAGCAGGATGCCGATCGCATATTCGCTCACCGCATCACGGAAGGCGCCCGGCGAATTGCAGATCGGAATGCCGAGTTCGCGGGCGGCCGCCAGATCGATGCTGTCGATGCCGGTGCCCCATTTGGAGATGACCTTGAGGCGCGGAAGGAAGGCTTCGAGAACGGTCCTCGTGATCCTGTCGTCGCCGGCGAGCCAGCCATCCACCGTGCCGGCATATTCCAGGCACTGGCCTTCGTCCATGAACTGGTTGACGACCGGCCAGACCGGCTCCAGCCCCTTTTCGCGCAATGCCGCGTCGAAGCGGTCACGCTCGTTGATCATCATGATATTGGAGACGAGGACACGCAATCTATTCATCCTTCATGCTTGCGGAAGACGCTCATCAGAGCTTCGGCGACGTCGAGATCAAGCTGCGTCTTGATGACGTGGCCGGAAATGGAGCTGACCGGGAAGAAGCCGATCGAGCCGTTATAGGTGCCGATCCCGCCGGCTTCGACCGCCTCCACATAGGGCCGGGTGCGCCAGCCGGTGATCGACCAGGTGATCCGCTGGACCGGCGTCAGGTCCTGCGAATTGGTCTTTTCGGCAAAGGTGAAGTTGACCGGCCGGCCCTCGTAGGCCACCTCGATCTGGTCCTCTATGCAGGAGAGCAGGACATCGTGGCCCGATCCGGTGAAGGTGGCGGTGAACTCCTTCACCTCCGTCGCCGAAAGGAGCGGCGCGATCGAATGGACCTGCACGATTGCGTCGCATTCGACATTCTTCATGAAGTCGTAGACGAACTGCTCGGACGTGGCGACGGAATTGCCGAGATCCTCCGGGCGCTGGTAAAATTTCGCGCCGTAGCTCTCCGCCACCGCGCCGATCTCCGCGCTCTCCGAATTGACATAGACCGCATCGAAGCAGGCGGCCTCGAAGCATTTTTCGATCGCGTGGGCGATCAGCGGCTTGCCGTCCAGCAGGGCGAGGTTCTTCTTCTTCAGACGCTGGCTGCCCAGGCGGGCGGGGATCATTGCGACGACTTTCATGACATTCTCCAGAAGTTACCTTGGCGCGCCCGCGCCCGGCGCGCCGGCCTGCGATACGGAAGGGGGCTGCGACCGGGCCAGCTGCCCGGCCAGTTCGTCGAAGAGTTCGGCGCGGGTGCACAGGCTCATCTGCGGCGCATCGGCGGGCGGCCGGGCGTTGCCGCTGTAATGGCCGTATACAAGTCCGGCTTCGCGCGCGATGAGGCTGCCGGCGAGGTCATCCCAGGACCGGGCTTCGTAGGACGCCACGAATTTCAGGCTGCCCTCGGCGGCGTGACAGAGCTGCAGGGCCTGGCTGCCGAGGTTGCGGAGCTTCCAGCCGGTCATCAGATCGGCCAGGACTGCGGGGGCATGTGTCGCGAGATTGCGGACGAGGCCGGAACTCAGGGCGCCTAGCCTCGCCTTGTTGTCGGCGACGACGAGAGGCCTGCCGTCGCGCATCGCGCCGCCGCCCTTGCGGGCCGAATAGGTTACCGAGCGGGGCACATCGCGGATCGCCGCGAGAACCGGTATCCCGTCCTCCAGCAGCACGACGGCCACGCCATAGAAGGGCAGGCCGGCGACGAAATTGACCGTGCCGTCCAGGGGATCGACCAGCCACACATGGCGGCGCGACATGTCGATGCCGGCGAAATCCTCCTCGCCGACAACCTCGGAGCCTGGAAGAAGGGCGGGCAGTTCGGCGACGAGACGTTGCTGCATCAGGTAGTCGATCGACGTCACGAGATCGATGCCGTCATCTCCCTTGTCGCTGACGACCGCCGTGTCGCCGAAAACCCCATCGGCAACCGTTTCGACAAGCTCGACCAGCCGCAGCCGCAACGCATCGGTGACCCGGTTCTCCCGGGAATTCCAATCCGGTTCTCCGATAGGGGGCGCGCCCACGACGGATCAGAACTTGCGCTGGCCGATGAGGCCGTGATCCATGTTCGTCATGCGAAGGAACTGGGTGATGATGTGGATAAAGGCCATGTGGACATCTTCGACGACGCCGTAGTTCTGTGCATCGACATGGGCGTTGATATCCGCCGACTGGCGCGAGCGGCCGCCGCTGAAGCCGGTGAAGGAGATCGTCTTCATGCCAATGTCCTTCGCGACCTCGATCGCACGAACGACATTGGGGGAGTCGCCGGAGGAGGAGACGGTCCAGAGAAGGTCGCCCGGACGCGCCATGGAGGTGAGCTGGTAGGCGAAGACCTCCTCGTAGGAAATGTCGTTGGCGAGCGCCGAGTTCAGTTCGGTGTGCGCGGCCAGGGACATGACGCGGGGCCGCAGCCCGGTATCGGTCCGGACGCATTTCAGGAAATCGCAGAGCGAGTGGTTTGCGATGCCGGCGGAGCCGCCGTTGCCGCAGATATAGATGAAACCATCGCTGGCGATGGTTTCCGAGAGGGCGTCGGCGATCCGGTCCAGTACAGGCAGATCAAGCGCACGGGTGGCCTGGTAGAGGGTCTCGAAATAGGACTTCGCGAACGAAGAGCAGGTATCAAAGGGCGAGGCGGGAAACAGGCTGCTCATTGAAGACACCTTTTGAAAATAAGTTGACTGATCAGACTTCGAGCACGACGCGCATCACACCCGAGCGCAGGCTGCGCTGCAGCAGGACCTGGAGATCCTGCAGCCTGTCGCGATTGGCTTCCCGGAAAAAGCTCGACCAGAATGGCATGTCGTTGCTCGTCGGTTCGTTGAAGTAGGATTTGAGGATGGCGGCGTCGAGACGGCCGGGTGTCGAGATCTCGAGGCACCGGAACCCGACATCCTCCGACAGCATGCGGAAGCCCTGTACGGAGAAGAGGTTGAGGCGGTCGAGCGCGACGAAGCTCGGTGATTCCGCACCCAGAATCTCGTATTCGAGGCCATCGGCGCAGGAGGTCGAGACAAAGACCAGCGAGCCGGGGGCGAGATTATCCCTGAGGACCTGCAGCAGGCGGCGCGGGGAATGGCTGCGATCGATTTCGGCCTGGATCAGGACAGCTTGGAAGGGCCGTGTCGACAGGACCCGCGACAGGTCGGCAAAGGGCGCGTCATCCCTCCCGCCGTCCTTGAGCAAGGGAACATGCCGCCAATGGCGTTCGCTGTTGCTGAGATTGATGACGGCTTCCGCAAATCCGGGCGCATGGCTGTCGAAGCGGTAGTCCAGCAGTTCGATCAAGGGGCGCTCGTAGCGCGCGGAGGAAAGCCGGATCCAGTTCAGGATGGAGGTGAATTCCTGCAGCCGGTCGTCGGTGACGCCCGGCGGCTGCACGAGTTCGCAGCGAAGACCATCGAGCACGGCCTGATCCGGCGCCCGCGCGGCATAGATCGTGTTGCAGCGCTGGCAGCGGAAGAAGGAAAGCCGGCCAAGCAGGAAATGCCTCGGCCTGCCCGACGGGCCACAGGCCGGGCATTCCTTGTCGTGCCATGTAACCTCCGGGTCCCTCAGCAAGGACAGGAGCTGCTGTTCGCGCTCGAGGAGATAGGGTGCGGCGTGACGGTTACGGATGTCGGTAACATCCGGCAGGTTGTCCAGGAAGACGGGGCTGTGGAGCACGTTGCCGCTGGTCATTCTGCCGCCCCGATCTTCGCTTCGAGGATCTCCCGCTGCTGCCAACCGGGATCGGCCGCGTAGATGGTCTCGACGAGCTTCATCACATCATAGGCCTGCTGGACCGTGCCCTTCCGGATCGGCTGGCCGTCAGCGACCGCCTCGTGGAACTCGGCCATTTCCTTGTCCCATGAGCGATCCTCGGTATAGCGGATTTCCTGGCATTCGGGATTCGGCAAGGGGCTTCCATCGGCCCCGAACCTGTTCAGCGCCACTTGCAGCACCTCCGTTCCGTAGCTTCCGGAGGCGGACAGGATGCCATCGACGGAGACGAAGCCGTTCTTCAGGTAGAGTTCCAGCTTGAAGGTGTGGCGCCACTGGGTCGCCGAGGAATGGACAGTCGCGACGACGCCGGTCGGCGAGGTCATCAGGGCAAAGGCATTGTCCTCGACGTCCGCGGACTTCCAGAACTTCCGCTGCACGACCGATTTCACCTCGGGGAAGCTTCCCGCGAACATCAGGAGCAGGTCCAGCATATGGATGCCCTGGTCGATCAGGATGCCGCCGCCCGAAAGCTCGGGATCGTTACGCCAGTTCGCCGAATAGTTGACGCCACCGGCCTTACCGTAGACGCCGCGCATGAAATAGAGCTCGCCGAGCGCGCCCGACGAGATCAGGCGGTGGGCCTCCTCGACGGCGTCGTGGAAACGGTGGTTGAAGCCGAACTTCAGGACAAGGCCCGGGCTTGCCGCTGCCGCCTCGGCCATTAGCCTGACATCGCCGCTGTGGCGGCCGGGCGGCTTCTCGGAGAAGACGTGGCACCCGCGGTTGAGCGCATTGCAGACCACAGTCGGAATGAAGCGGTTGGGAACCGAGCAGACGATGACCTGCGGATCGTGACGGTAGACGTCGTCCGGATTGCCGTAGAGGGGTATGCCGATATCGCGGTCGGTATTGACGTCGGAGGCGGCGACGACCTCGTAGCCGCCGTGCCGCTCCATCGCCGCACGACGGATTTCCCCCATCTTGCCGTAGCCGATAATCGCCGTGCGTAGTGCCATGTCATTCAATCCGCGTTGCGCATCCGGCCGTCGTACCCCCACAAAGGAAGGGCTGTAACCCCAGGACTTCGTCAGCGTGCGGCAGTATGAAGACTTGGCGACAGTTTTTCTGTGCCGGCAACTGATTTTCCCTCAGGTTCCAAATATTTGTATGCGCGTCCGTTGTAAATGCAATTTCCGCAATAGTGTAAACGGGGGCAGTTTTAGCCCCTGCTTGCAATGCGCCCGGCTCGGAGTCGCCCCGCCTTCGGCGCGACGTCAGACGAACCGGCCGCCGGGAGACTCCTCCCGCCAACGGCGCAATGCCGCCGGAAGGTCGGTCGAAAACACAAATCCATTCTGCGTCAGCCATTCAGGAACGATATGCGTATCCTCGTAGAGCTTGCGGATGCGCTGGCGATGGATCGAGTTCCTGAACCCAAGCGCATTCGCCGCTTCAAAGGGGATTGCAGCGGCATTGAGCATGGCCACCGGCATCACGCCCCAGGGCCTGGAAAAGCCAGCAACCTGTTCAAAGGCCTCAACGATTTCCTTTATCGTGTACGGATAGGGATAGGCGAAGTTGTAGAGGATATCGTTCTTCCCGTGGTCGAGGGCGAAGGTGAAGGACTCCACGAGGTCCCCCACATAGCCGGCGCTTTTGACGGTGTCGCTCCGCCCGGCATAGACGAACATCCTCTTTTGAAGTGCGCGCGCGAGGCGCGTGTAGTTGCCATCGTCCCGATATCCGAAGATCACGGCCGGCCGGCAGATCACCAGCTTGCGCGTCGCGTCCCGCTCCCGCCAGCCGCGATGGAGGGTTTCGGCGATCATCTTCGATGCGCCGTAGGGATTTACCGGGTTGAGGGCACTCTTCTCGGTCTTCGGTTCCTCGCCCGGACCGTAGACAGACATCGTGCTGGTAAAGACGATCGCCTGCGCGCCGGTCGTTTCGGCGAAATCGATGATCCGCTGCGAACTCACGACGTTGTTGACGTAGTAGTCCTGATCCGGGTGGCCGGGATAATTCCGGTGAGCCGCGAGGCTGTATACGACCGAGCCTGTCGCTCCGAGACCAGGATCCAGCTCGTCGCAAAGGTCGGCCGTGACATAGTCTACGCCCCTAAGCCTTTCCGGCGGCGGAGCGATATCGATGGATATCAATCTCCGATGGCGCCGAGTGGAAACAAGGTGCTTGAGAAGGTGGCCGCCGATGAAGCCACTTCCTCCCATGACGATCCCGAGTTCAGACATCTTATTCCTAATAACAAAGATAACCCAAGTAACAATACAATATATCTACGTTAATTCGGGGTTTTTCGACCGACTTGCATGGCCATGTGGTTGGCGCCTGCCGCTGAACACGAACTAACCTTTTATCGCGCGCTGCCGAATTCCGCTTCCGTAGATCTTTCTTACGATCGCGTTCGGCATGCATCTTATTGCAAACCGCGCCAGAGGATAGACGTATTGCGGAGTGAAAACCCCGTAATTGATATGGGTTGCCTTGCCGTACCACGTCAGTTCCGCAAGACCGCGCCTGAATGACGTCCGGCGATGGAAGAAATCCCGGCTGACGCGCCAGTAGAACAGGAAGTCCTCGATGTTGGCGACCTTTACGCCCCTGCCGAGCAGAAGGACGATGAAGGCGGCGTCCTCGGTCAGATAGGCGGCCGGATAGCGCGCCTCCGGATCGCGAAGGATAGAGCGGCGGATGCAGAAGGTCGGATGCAGGATCGACGTCATCCTCGACATCAGCCGGGCGACATCCTGCGGATCGGTCGCGAACTCCCGCTTGCCGACGATCTCGCCCTCCTCGTCGATGTCATAGGCCTGGCAACCGATCAGCCCGATCTCTGGATGGCTGTCCATGTACGCCGCCTGGACCGCGAACCGGCGGGGATGGCTGATGTCGTCGCCATCCATGCGGAAGACGAGCTCTTCGTCCTCGAGCACATCGATCAGGCTGTTCAGGGACCTGGCGAGGCCGAGATTTTCGCTGTTGCGGACAATCCTGTGAAACCTCGTCCCGTTGGCGCTCAGGTAGGCTTCGTGCTCCTGGGGAAGATCGCCATCGATGCAAAGATATATGCGGATCGACGCATCGGTCTCCTGGGTCTCGATCGAACGGATCGCCAGTTCGAAATAGTCCAGCCGATCCGAGCGGTAGAGCGTCGTCAGCACCGCGAATTGTCGTGCAGGATTGTGTCCCATCGGCCCCAGCCTCACCCTTCCCCATCGTGGATCTTCCAGACCCGCCCATTATGCGGGATAGACCGCGGCATGCCCCGCCGCGTGGTTTGGTTCGCGGGCCCGTCGGCGCGCCGCCGCATCATGGCGCGGCCTCGCGCCTGAGATGCTCCGCCAGCCGGAAGGCGAGCGCCACGGCCATCAGGGTCGGGTTGGCGTAGCCCGAAGTCACGAAGACCGAGGCGCCCGCAACATGGAGGTTGGGGATGCCGAAGACGGTGCAATTCCTGTCGACGACGCCGTCCCGCGGGTCCGACGCCATGCGCGTCGTGCCGATATGGTGGCCGCCCTGGGGCACGAAGCCCGTCTCGATCTCGGATGGCGAATAGAGATATTCTCCGACCCCGGCTTCCTCCACCGCGTCGGCGAAATGCCGGGCCGACCGGGCAAGCCCGTCAAGCGTCCTCTCGCCGGGCCGCCAGTCGAGCGTGATCAGGGGCATGCCATAGCGGTCCACGCGGTCTGAGAGGCCGATCCGCGACTGCCGGTCGGGGAACTGTTCGGCGTTGATCTCCATCGGGTATGTGCGATTGGCGGTGAGAAGGAAAACGGAGGGAAGCTTGCGGTCGGCGAGGATGCGCCTGCGCACCCAGTTCTGCCCGAAGGCGGCAAGCTCCAGCGGACTGCGGAGGATGTTGAGAAGGTGAGCGGTCGCCGGGTGGGCGGACCGCGTCCCGTCGGGCCGCCCGCCCCCCTGGACGCTCAGGCGGTAGGCGTATTCGCGGGCGACAAGCGATTTCGCGAAGTGCATCGCCGACAGGACCGGGCTACGGTGGCCCGCATCCCAGATGGGCGCAATGTTCGGCCTCCAGGTGGCGCCCGGCAGGCCCTCGCTCGCCCGCAAGCTCTCCGACAGCTTCATGAGCGTGCGGGCGTAGGTCCCGTCCGGGGTAAGCCGGTAGTCGAACTTCGCCTGGTCGATGCTTGCCGAGAGCTTCAGGGCTCCTACATCGCCGATCAGGTGGGTCATGTAATAGCGGCCGACATTGTCGTGCTGATTGCCGGCGCCCGCGGGCAGGACGCTTCGGGACGAGAGCAACAGCCGCGCATTCTCGATCCCGCCACCGGCGAGGACGACATGCCTCGCCCGCAACCTCGAGGCCAGGCCCGATTGCGTACCGACGATGTCCAGTTCGCGGATCCTGCCGCTCTCCGGTTCGACCACCAGTTCCCGGACCAGCGTGTTGCGGTGGATGACCACATTATCGCGGGCCGCGAGATCGCTGCCCGTCTTCTTCCAGAGGTTGGTGGGCTTGGAGAAACGCTCGATGAAATCGAGATCAAGCGTGCTTCCCTCGCGGTTCATCAGCATCGGCGCGGGAAAGGCGCTCTCATCGAAGACAGGATCGCCGGCGTCGAGAAAATCGAGCGCCCGCGGCATAAAGGGCTGGACGTCGTCATAGCCGATCGGCCAGCCCGGCCGGTCCGCCAGCGGCTCCATGTCGATCCGGTCGAAGGGGAGGCAGCGGCCGCCCCAGACGGTGGAGCTTCCCCCCAGCACACGCCTGCGGAACAGATAGGCGTCCGGATGGGCGGGCGGGGATTTCATCGTCGCCGCGAGGCTCTCCTTCTCCTCCTCGGGAGACTGGCGCAGCCCGCCCGCTTCGATCACCGCTATGCGGAGCCTCGTCGCCGCAAGCGCGCTCGCCATGGCAAGCCCCACGGGACCCGAGCCGATGATCGCAACGTCAACATCATCCGGCTTCGGGTTCATGTCAGGCGGCGCTTTCCAGGAGTTCGGCAAGGTTGCTGCGCTTGCTGATGCCGATGATCACGGCGCCGACCAGCGGGTCTGCCAGAAGCGGCGGCAAGGCCTCGTCGAGGGTCGCCACGCGTCCGTCAGGGCGCCGAAGGACCTGCCTCACGCTCAGGTGAATTCCGCGGTCGCGGATCTCGTCGGCCATTCCCGTTCCCCGGATGGATTCGTAGGCCGTGACCGGAAGCTGGAGGAGGTCCACCGGCGCGAGGGCGAGAGCCGCGGCGATGCCCGAGCCGTCCCTGAGCGAGACGCCGACGGACGATGCCTTCCCGCCGGATCGAAGCGACTGGAGAAACGATGCCGTTTCGGGCTTCCGCAGGTCTTCTTCGGTCGGATCGTGCAGCAGGAAGCCCGGCAGGCGGGCGAGCCGGAGGCGCTCCAGGCTGCCGTCCACGCAGCCCTGAAGGTACCCGGGCTCGAAGCACTGCCGGTCGATCCCCGCGCGCACCTGCTGCACCTTCGACTTGACCGAGCCCAGCCGGACAAGCGGGCGGAGGAGAGGCTTCACCTTCTGGATGATCTCGGCCTTCCTGCCGTGCCGGAAGCCCGCCTTGGTCACGATGTTCAGCTCGACCTGCGGGTATGCGGCCTGTAGCCTCCCGAGTTCGCGCTCGCTGTCGCCCTGCCCGTAGATATTCGCGGTGTCGAAGCCGCGAATGCCGGCCTCGACCGCTTCGCGGAGCATAAGACGTGTCTCGGCGAGCGGCGTCATGTTCCCGAGAGACCCGACCCGGCTGCAGCCAATCATGATCTTCGACATCGGCACTGTCATGGACGGTTCCTCAGGACGGAGAAGTTCCTGCCGGACGGCACTACTCAAGGCCGCCTGCCTCACGAAACCGCCGGTCTTTCCCGGACCCCGCTGCCGCCGGAGTATCGACTGCCGTCAGGACCTGAAAGGAACTCCGCGAACGGCTTCCTTTCGAAGACGTCGAGCTTGCTGCCCTCGGTGCAATTGTAGATCTTCACCCCGACTGCCCGCGCCTGCTCCTCGGCCAGAGCGAATGCGAGGCGCTGCCTGTCGAGATGCGGCAGGTTCCAACGTTCGCCGACCTTCCGATAATTGGGAAGGAAGTGGTTGACCTCGCCGTTTCCGACGAGCTCGTTGTCCTTCCGGTTTTCCGCACTCGTGGAGAAGCTGAAATCCACGCCGATCAGCGCGATCTCCGACGCGCCCATGAACATGGCAAGCTGGATCTGGGTATAGACGATCGAGAAGCCGTTATAGATCTCGTCGAAGGCGTTCGTGCCGAAGTGCTGCTTGCGGTCGAATATCTTGCGGAAGCTGTACCCGAAGAACACGTCGGCGTAGAGGTCGCTCTCATAGACCTTGCAGATATAGGGCATCAGGACGGTGCTGGCCGGGTCGATTTTCGACCTCAGCTTCCCGATGTTCTGGATGATGACCAGATCGTCCTCGACGCTGTAATAGGTCGGCCGCCAGTCCGTCTTGTCGAAGGCCAGGAAGATCTTGTTGGAGGCGAAGGTGATCTCGCCCTTCAGATCATCGAAATCGATGCGCGAAAGACTCGGGCCATTTCCCATGACCACCACGCGTTTTCCGGCGTGGGCATCCCGCAATTTCTCAAGCGCCTTGAAGGTCATGAGGTCTATGCCGGTGAGACGCCAGATGCGCTCGGCCAGCCGATACCGCGGCTTCCAGTATAACTCGCGGCTGATTTTCTGTATTGTTTTCTTCAAGACGACCTACACCTGCCAGACGAGAATACGATCCCGGAAATACTCACACGGGCTCGCCTGCACTGGCCTGCCCTGCATGTTCCCCTTTATCGATACTCGCAAGCTACGCCACCCACCGGAACAAAAACAAGCGGAATAACCACGTCGTCTTAACGAAAGACATCCCCAGCCGAAGCATTGACGCGTTAAAACCGTGACCGCCGGCGAGCCGGGCATTCAGATGAGGGCGTTCTTGTCCTGAAGTTCCCTGCGCACCGCCTCCATCCCACCGGCGGAGTCGGCGCCGAGTGCGGCCATGACGCCGGCTGCCTGGCCGGTGGCGAATGCGGTGCCCATGACCCTCGACGAGCCGTAGGCTGTCTGATCGGCGCCGGCTACCCGACCGGACAGGTAAAGGTTCTGGAATTCGGCAGCCTGCAGCGATCCCGGGGGAATGTCGGCGAAGCCCTCGCCGCCGAGATCGACAAATCGCGCCCGACCCGGCGCCTCATGCACTTCCATGGGCCAGGCGGCGCGACCGATCCCGTCCTCGCGTCGAAGGCCCTGCTCGAGCGCCTTGCCGGTCAGGTCTTCCCTGGATTTCGGGCGGCGAGTTTCGCGGATGCCGATCTGCGGGCCGGTCGCGACGATAAAGGCCTTCTCGAAGCCGGGCAGTTCCCGCAGGAGGGCGAGGTTGCGCCATGCCTCGCGCCTCGCCTGCCGTTCCGCGGCACCGAGATCGGCCCCGGTCAGGCCGTCCGTGACGAGGTCGATGGTCATCCACCAGTAATCGCCCGAGATCGGCAGGCGGAACATGACGCCGCCATCGGCCCGCGGGATCTGCTGCTCGGAACTCCGGTTGTGTGCCGCGATAAGATCCGCCATGCGGCGGCGGTCAAACTTGAGGTCGGGGGCCGCCCCCCCGATGCGGACCGGCATCGACGCCGGTTGAACGTGGTGCTCGCCGGCACTGTCCACGGTCATCGCCGCGCCCGCAAGAAAGGCAAGCGTCGCCTCGCCGCTCGCATCGACGAAGGTGTCGGCGCTGATCTCGAAGGTTCCGGCATGGTCGGTGACGAGAACCGAAGTGATCCTGCCGCCTTCGGCGGTCACGCCCGTGACGCGGCTGTGCAGCAGGACGGAAACACCGGCGTCCTCGACGAGACGGTCGCCGGCGAATTTCACGGCTTCCGGATCGAGGAGGATGATCCTGTTGCCGGTGCGCGATACGACGGGTGCCACGTCCTGGCCGACACTTTCAAGTATCTTAAGGAACTGTTCGCCGATGCCGCGGACCGCGACGATCTCCCGCGTGGCTTTCTGATAGAAGCCGCAATAGGCAAGAACGAGGGAATTGGCCGCCGCCCCGCCCAGGAATCCGTATCTTTCGATCAGCGCGACCCTTGCCCCCGTGCCCGCGGCCGCGACCGCGGCGCTCATGCCCGCCGTGCCGCCTCCGACGACGACCACGTCATATCGTTCGTCGCGCGCCTCAGCCATGCGATTGTGTCTCCCCGATCACGCCCATCGCCCGCCCGAGGGCCATGAGCTGCGCCCTTGCCATTTCATGCCCGAACTGGATCTTCAGGCCCCGGTGGGCCGCAAGCGCCAGGAAGCGCGTGCGCTCGGGACTGGTCACGACATCCGCCGCAAGCCCGTCCGGCGGGATGAGGTCGATGACGGCTTGCGGGACAGGCAGGGGATCGGCGTCGCCCATTCCGCAGGGAGAGGCGTTGACCACGAGATCGAATGCCCTGTCGGGAATGGCACCCGCATCGAAGACGACATGCGGGAACGCCTCCCCCAGCTGTGAGGAAAGCGTGGCGGCCCGGGCGGTGTCGATATCGCTGACAAAGAGATCCGACAGGCCTGCTTCCGCCAGGGCGTGGCCGATCGCCCGGCCGGCTCCTCCGGCGCCGACCAGCAGTGCTGATTTTCCCTCGACGGAAAAATCGTTTTCCCGGAGAGCCAGAAGAAAGCCCTCGCCATCCGTCATATCGCCGGACAGCCAGCCGCCGGCGTGGCGCCTGACGACATTGGCGGCGCCGAGGAATTGCGCCCGCGGCGTCATGTCATCGATCAGGCGGGCAATGGCTGTCTTGTGGGGAACGGTGACGACGAAGCCGTCAAGATTTTCCCAGCCGCGAACCGCGTTGACGAAATCCTCGACCTGTTCGGAGCGAAGGTCGATCGGGATCATCGCTCGATCGTGTCGCGCCGCATCGAAATAAGCGTTGAAGTTCTGCGGTGATTTGACCTGCGCGATCGGCGTTCCGATGATCGCGACCAGGCGGGTGGCACTGCCTATCATGGTGGGTAGCATCCTCTTTCCTGCCGGAAGATTAGAAGCCGCCTGCTATTGACGCTAATATGGAAACCGGTGCACTTCATAAACCGGATTTATGGGGAGCGAGGGCGACGGTGGCGAATCCGAAACTGAAGGAACGCCAGATCGAAATCTTCCGGATCGTGATGGCGACCGGTTCGCTGACGGCCGCCGCACGGCATCTCGGCGTTTCGCAGCCAAACCTGTCGATCGCGATCAAGCGGCTGGAGGACCAGCTCGGCGTCGCGCTGTTCGGACGCATCGGGGGGAAGCTCGTTCCCACCCAGGAAGCACAGCTCATCTTCGAAGAGGTGGAGCGCGTTCACCAGCAGGCGGAGATGCTGTCGGATTCGATCTATTCGATCGCCCGCGGCAATGCCTCCACCTTCCGTTTCGGGGCAACGCCGAGCATCGGCATGCGGCTGATCCCCAAGGCCCTGAGACGGCTGCAGCTGGCGGAAACGGCGGGGACCTATTACTGCGATTCCCTTCCGCTGCGGGACGTTCGCGACTACCTGCTCTTCGGGCGGGGGACCTGCGTTGCCACGATCGCGCGGATCGACGATCCCGTCATCGAAGGGATGCCGATCGCCGAAGCCGGTCTCGTCTGCGTGATGCCGGCCGACCATCCGCTGGCGACAAGGGCATCGATCAATCCCACGGAGCTTTCGGGCGAAACGCTGATCTCCTTCGGTTCGACGACGACCCACGGCCTTTTCATCGACGAGACCTATCAACGATGCGGCGCGGTGCGCAGCACGGCGATCTATGTCCACTTCGTGGAGGCCGCACTCTCCTTCGTTGCCGAGCGGATCGGCGTCACCATACTCGATGCCTTCTCCGCCATCGACTGCGCGACCTCGGGACTGGCGGCGGTTCCGATCGAGAACAGCGTTTCGATTTCCGCCTATGTCTATACCAGCCGCCTGCGCCCCCGGCCGAAGACCGTCGACAGCCTGATTGCCGCGCTCCGCACCGCCGCCCTGGCCGAGAGCAGTTTCCCCGAAGGAATCATCAAGCCATGCCACGCGCCGTAAACTCGCTGTTCCCGGGCTTCAACGATGTGATCGTGGAGACCGGGGACGCGGAACTCGCAGTCCTGACCGCGGGATCCGGTCCCGCCCTCCTCCTGCTGCACGGTTATCCGCAGACCCGGGCCACGTGGCATCGGATCGCGCCGGTGCTCGCCGCAAGCCATACCGTCGTGGTTCCCGATCTGCCGGGATACGGAGAAAGCAGGGTGGCAGAGGCATCCCAGGGCATAGGATCGAAGCGGCGCATGGCGAAATGCCTGCACGCGATGATGAAGTCGCTCGGCCATGACCGCTTCACCGTGATCGGACATGACCGCGGCGGGCGCATCGCCTACCGGATGGCGCTCGATTTTCCGGACTCCGTGGAAGCGTTGGTCTCCGTGACGGTGGTGCCGACCCCGGACATGTGGGACGGAGCGGGCAAGGCGTTCGGAATGGCCGCGTGGCACTGGTTCATGATGGCGCAGCCTGAACCGCTTCCGGAAAAGCTGATGGCGGCGGACCCGCGGTTCCTGATCGACCTCACGCTCGGCAAGATGGCGGGCGGGCTCGACAAGCTGCACCCGCTGGCGCTCGAGGATTATCGCCTCGCCTTCGATCGCGCGGAGGTGCGGCACATGATGTGCGAGGACTATCGGGCCGGCGCGACCACCGATGAAGTCGACGACCTTGCCGATCGGGACGCGGGACGCCGCATTGCGGCTCCCATGCTGCTTTTCTGGGAGGAGGGGCGACGCCACGGCGGGCGGGAACCGCTCGACATATGGACCGGATGGGCCGACACCGTCGAGGGCCGAGCCCTTCGCGGTGGTCACCTGCCACAGGAAACCGTGCCGGACGAAATGCTCGCCGTGCTGATCCCGTTCCTGCGGAAATATGCAGGTGTCACAGGAGGATGATGGTGACGCGCAGAGAACCGCGTCCGGACCGCGTCCGGAAATTGATCGAGATTCTTGCCCGTAAGCTTGCGCTTTCGCCGGCCACGCTCTAACCCCGAAGGATGGCTCGCCACCATGTCCAAGGCATGGAAGAGAAAATCATTGCTTGTCGTCGTCGCCTAAGGCGGGTGGCACGGAAGCTATGGCGCCGCTGATACGCCAATACGGAGGAGATCTACCAGATGAGCATTACCCTGAACCGCCGCCAGACGCTTATGGCAATGGGCGCCGCCAGTGCCGCAGCCGCCTTCGGCCTTCCGGCCCGTGCCGCCGAGAAGCGCAACCTCGCGGTCCTCAGCCTCGCCAGCCATGCGCCGAGCTTCATCGCCTACGAGCGCGGCTACTTCAAGGATGCGGGCCTCGACATTGAACTGAAGTTCTTCGAAGCGGCGCAGCCGATGGCCGTCGCGATCGCTTCCGGCGATGCGGAATTCGGGGTCACCGCAATGAGCGGCGGACTGATCAGCCTTGCCGAAAAGGACGCGGTGAAGGTTGTCGGCGGCGCGCTGACCGAGGAGAAGGGCATTGTCGGCGCCGTCATCCTCGCGTCCAACAAGGCCTATGAGGCGGGCCTGACGGAGCCCTCGAAGCTTGCCGGCAAGAGCTTCGGCATCACCACCGCGGGTTCCTCCTTCCACTTCATGGCGCACAAGATCGCTGCCGCGAACAATATCGACCTTGCCGATATCCAGTTGCGGCCGCTTCAGAAGCTCGGCGCGATCGTCGGGGCGCTTTCGACCAGCCAGATCGATGCCTGGGCGATCCAGGCGAATGTCGCCAACAAGATGATCCGCGAAGGTGCGGCCCAGAAGATCGGCCTCGTGTCCGACTATGCACCCGACTACCAGGTGACGACGGCCTTCACCTCCACGCGGAATGCCAAGGATAATCGCGCGCTTACCGAAGCCTTCATCGCCGCCTATGCAAAGGCGATCGAGGACTACAATGCCGCCTTCGTGGACAAGACCGCCGGTGACGACGAGCGCGACGCGCTGGCAAAGCTCGTCCACAAATACGTGGAGAAGGACAGCCCGTTCGAGGTTGCCAAGCAGAACCTGGTCGAAGGCGCGATGCGCATCAACTCCGGCCTGGCTCTGTCCCTCAAGAGCTGCACCGAGCAGCTGGAATGGTTCAAGGCCGAAGGCATGGTCAAGGACACGATCAGCAACGAGCAGCTCTTCGACACATCCTACGTCAAGTCGATCTGATCGACCCGCAGACAGACCGGAGGCCCACCACGGGCCTCCGCCGGGAGGCTCCATGGACCTGAAGCTCAAGAACATAACGCACCACTACGGTTCCGTGGAAGTTCTGCGGGATATTTCCCTCGACATTCCGCAGGGCCAGATCGCCTGTCTCATCGGGCCCTCGGGTTGCGGAAAATCCACCCTGCTCCGCTTTCTCGGCGGACTGGAACGCCCCAACAAGGGTGAAGTCCTGCAGGTCGGCGAGCCACCGAAAGACTGCCTAAACCCGTTGACCTACGTCTTCCAGCATTTCGCGCTGCTGCCCTGGCGCACGGTGGAGGGCAATATCAAGCTCGTCCTCGAAGACCATGGCCTGAAGGGCCGTGAAATGGATGCGATCGTCACGGACGTCCTGGAACGCACCCGGCTCTCGGATTTCCGTCACGCGCTTCCGAAGCAGTTGTCGGGGGGAATGCGCCAGCGCGTTGCCATCAGCCGTGCCCTTGCGGTCCGTCCCGCCGTCATGCTGATGGACGAACCGCTTTCGGCGCTCGACAGCCAGACGCGCGAACTCCTGATGGACGACCTCATCGCGCTCTGGACCCGCCAGCCGTTCACCTCCGTCTACGTGACCCACAACCTGAACGAGGCCGTTCGCCTCGGACACCGCGTGATCGTGCTTTCACGCCGCCCCGGACAGATCCGCGAGATCGTCGACATCGACATTCCGCTTTCCGAACGCCATCTCGGCGATGCGGTGCTCGAAGAAAAGCAGAAGCAGCTCTGGGAGCTGATGCGCGAAGAAGCAATGGCTGCCGACAAGGAACTGGCCGATGTCTGATGCAAGCGTGGTTCCGGCACGGTCGGTCGTCGGCACGGAGACCGAAACGACACATGTGAAACGGGTTCCGTTTCGGGGCGGCGGGTTTTCACCCATCCCCGTGCCCGGCATGGCCCTTGCCGTTTTCGTCGGGCTGCTCGTCATCGCCGAGGCCGGCACCCGGACCGGAGTGATCTCGAGCCTCACCCTGCCCCGCCCGTCGGCGGTGTTCGAGACGCTGGTCGAACTCTGGCAGACCGGCGGCCTCTGGCGCCATCTCCTTCCCTCGCTTCAGCGCCTTTTCGTGGGTGCCGCGTTCGGCATCGCGGTCGGCATCTCGCTTGGCGTGCTGATCGGCCTCTTCAGCTATGTGAGGGCCGGCCTCGTCCCGCTGGTGGCCGCGCTCTTTCCCATCCCGAAGATCGCGCTCCTGCCGCTCTTCGTCATCTGGTTCGGCATCGACGAGATGTCCAAGTACGCGCTCATCGCCTTCGGGACATTCACGCCCACGGTGGTGGCGACCTACGGGGCGGTCGACAATGTCGACCGTTCACTGATCCGCATGGGGCAAAGCTTCGGATTGAGCTGGTGGTCGATCGTTCGCAAGATCGTACTGCCGGGTGCATTTCCGGCCATCCTCTCCGGTCTTCGCGTTTCGATCTCGATCGCCATCATCCTGCTCGTTGCGGCCGAGATGCTCGGCGCGCAGTATGGCGTCGGCTCCTACATTCTCGAGGCCGGATCGCTCTACGACCTCGAAAAGCTGTTTACGGGCGTCGCCATCCTGTCCGCGCTCGGCCTGGTGGTGAATTACGTCATCGGCCAGATCGAACGTCGCTTCCTGAGCTGGCGCGGATAAACCAGGCGATATCGTTACCGCCGCGGGCGCTCCTCCGCGGCGGCGGAACCGACGGCGACGTCACCGATTGAGGGACGCCACGAGGGCGCGATCGCCTTCGGCAGCGGCGCAAAGCCCCAGTTCGGCGACCGCCATCATCAGCGGACCCACTCCCTTCGCGTCGTCGGCGACGACCGGTTCGGTGAGGTAGTATGCGGGCGTGCCGTCGCGGTAAGGACCCGACAGGGCACCCAGTCCCGCGACCTGGCAGATTCCCGCAAGCCGGACCACCCCGTCCTCCTTGACGAGCCGCGTCGTCAGGATCGTATCGAGGGTCCGCCTCGCGCTCTCTTCCAGGCGGCGGGCTTCCTCCGGGGCAAGCGACCCCAGGCGGCCCGCGGCAAGGAAGGCATAGGCGAACATCGCCGATGCGGACGTCTCGGCATAGTTGCCGGCCAGGTCCGGCTCATCCAGCACCTGGGGCCAAAGCCCCGAACCCTGCTGGCGGTCGAGGACGGCAAGCAGGATCGCCCGCGTTCGCGTGCGCAGCGCGGCCGTCGCGCGGTCGTTGGGGAGAATGGCCAGCACATCGACCAGAGCCATCACCATCCAGCCCATGGCGCGCGCCCAGACCGCCGGGGATTTTCCGGTCTGCCTGTCCGCCCAGGCCTGATGGCGGCTCTCGTCATAGCCGTGGACGTGCAGCCCCCCGTATGTCGATGTCAGCACAAGCGCCGTCGCCAGTTGCTGGAGGGCATCGGAGATGCGGGAGCGGTCGCCGGTCGCAAGGGCGTATTCGACCTGGAAAGGCAGCGCCATATAGAGCCCGTCCAGCCAGACCTGATGCGGATAGCGGGCCTTGTGCCAGTAATTGCCGGAAAGAACCCGCGGATGATGATCCAGCTGGTCGATCAGGCGCCCGGCGGCCGCCATGTAGCGCGGGTCCTTCGTCTCCTCGGCGAGGAAGAGCAGGACGCGGCCGGGGAGGATGTTGTCCATGTTGAATTCCCGCGGGTCGTATCCGAGCAGCTCGCCATCGGCCCCGACCTGCTGCGAGACAAGCCTCGTGAGGTGGTCAAGCCAGCGCCGCTCGCCGCTCGACCGGTAGAGAAGCATCAGGCCGCGATAGATGCAGCCGTCCTCGTAGCACCATGCGCCCTGCTTGTAGGGTTGGTAGCGCTGGCAGAACTGCTCGAAATATTCCGGATACGTCATGACACTGCCTGAAAACTGGGGATCGAAAGACGCGAGGGCGAAAGAAGGGAGGGGTCGTCGCAGCGGATGTCGGCATGTTCGCAGACGACCGTCTCGTGAACCATCGCCCGAACTCCGTCCGCCATGATGGGTGGGGCGGGCATGGCCGTCGGATCGAAGGAATGGACGCGCACGCTACGAATGACGAGATTGCGGATGGGTGCCTCAGGCAGGCCGAGAAAGGCGCCCACGGCATGTCCCACCCGCCGGAGATCGACATCCTCGATAGTGATGCCGTCGATCTGCGGCGTTCCCTCACCGACAGCCGCAGCCTCTCGGGATTGCACCCATTCGTCGTGGCCGTCGCGGTCGCAGTGATAGTGGGCATTGGCGGAAAAGGCCGTCAGGACACCGTCCATCCGGACACGCCGCATCGCGATGCCGGTGACGGAACCGCCCCGGCCGCGTCGCGTCTTCAGCCGCAGCCCGCGGTCGGTGCCGACCATCTCGCAGTCCTCGACAAGGACGTCGTGAACACCGCCGGACATTTCCGATCCGATGACCACCCCGCCATGGCCCCGTTCCATAAGGCAATGCCGGATCCGGACGTCCCGCGTCTCGCGCAGATGGGCGGCTTCGCCGGAAGGGCCGCGCTTGCCGGCCTTGATGGCGATGCAATCGTCCCCCACCGTAAAGCGGACGCCTTCGATCCGGACCCCGGACGATCCCTCGGGATTGAAGCCGTCGGTGTTGGGGCTGTCATGGGGCGCCTCGATCGTCAGGCCCGCCGCGACCAGCCGGTCGCAGCCCTGCGGGTGGATCGTCCAGGACGGCGCATTGCGGATCGTGAAGCCGAGCAATGTCACCTCGGAGCAGTTCACGAGATGGAGGCCGCGGGCGCGGCGGGCGCCTTCACGCGTCTCCTTCGGCCAGTCCCACCAGTCGCCGAACTCGCCCGAGCCGTCGAGGACACCCCTGCCTTCCAGGATCAGCCGCTTTGCGCCCACCGCATGGAGAGGTGCTGCGAAGCAGGCTGCCGGCTCACCCTCCCAGCTGCCCAGCATGTGGCCTTCCCCATCGTGGGCGGGAAGGATGGGCCAGCCGTCGCGGCGGCTCGGAGAACGCAGTTCCGCGCCTTCCGCGAGGTGGAGCGTCATGTCCGTCCGCAACGCAACCGGAAGCGCCGTCCATCGGCCGGGACCGATCAGAAGCGTGCCTCCGACCGGAACGTCGGCAATCGCCCGCTGCAAGGCTTCGGCGTTCCGGCGTGCAGCGTCGGTATCCTCCAGCGCGACATCCGCAAGGAGGCCGTACGAGCCTGCCTCCACGAGGCCGGCGCAATCCCTTGTCCTGAATTCGAGCCGGCCAAGCCCCTCGACCTTGAACAGGTAGTCCGTTGCGGGCTCCAGACCGTCCAGGAGGGTCACCACCCCGTCGGTTGCGCCCTCGCGAACCGCCGTCCCTCCGCCCGTGGCATGGAGACGCCAGGAAGACGGATCGGGCAGATGGTAGCATGCGCCGGGCACAGCAATTCGGATTGCGGCCATCCGTGCGGACACCGCAACTGCAATAAGTTCAATCATGCTCTCGTCTCGGTAAGTGCCCGCCGCTTGCGCGGCGGGCGATTGGATGCCTAGTCGAACTCAGCCAGAACGTCGTTGGTGCCTTCGATGATCTGCTCCGCCGCCGCCTGGGCATCGAGCTGCCCATAGGCATATTCTTCGAGCGTATCGAGGAAGATGCCGCGGATTTCGGGGTTTTCGTTGAACGGCGAGACGGTCGGGCCCGAGGACGCCATGACGATGGCGTTCGCCTCGCGGACCTCCGGCTGGCCCTCGTTCCCCAGACGCGCGGAAGCCGCCCTGGAGCCTGGAATGCCGCGCGTCGTGCCGAGAGCGTCGATGCCTTCCGGCTCGTTCAAAAGGCAGTTGACGATCTCGGCCGCGGCCTCGGTATCCTTAGAGTGCTTGGAGATCGAAAAGACCATGGAGGGCTTGCGGAAGATTCCGTCCGTCACCGCACCCTCGACCTTGAGCAGCGGGAAAGGCTTCAGAACCTGCCCCTCGCCCAACGGCGCGGAATATTTCTCGAAGGTCGAATCCCATTCATACGAACCGGCGATCCTGCCGTCGGACCATTCGGGCTTCTCGAAGAGGTTGACGTTTCCGTCTGCCGCCTCTTCCTTCTGGGATTTCATCACGCCCTCCTCGACCAGCTTGCCGAGGAAGCTGATGCCCTCGGCCAGCTCCTCCGGTGTCCAGGCGACGCGATTGGTCTGCGGATCGACCATGTCCTTGCCCGTCCGCTGCACGACGACCATGGTGGTCACCAGCTGGGCCGTCTCCTTGACCGCGTTGAAGGTGTAATGGCCCTCGCCGAGCTTTTCCTTGATGGTCCTGGTGGCGGCGCGCAATTCTTCCCATGTCGTCGGGACGGGGACCCCGGCCTTGTCGAACGTGGTCGTGTTGAAGAAGAAGACGCGGCCCGTGGTCGAGACCGGGATGCCTTGCAGGACATTGTTCATCGAGCTCGATTCCAGCTCTGCGTCCGTCCAGTTCGACAGGTCGAGGGATTTCAGGTTGCGCAGATCGGCGAAGCCGTCGCCGTTCTTGGAAAACAGCGGCAGCCAGGGCCAGTTCACCTGAACGATATCGGCTTCCGTCCGCCCGGCCATCTGGGTGGTGAGCTTCTCGAGATAGCCGTCGAAGCCGGTGAACTCGCCCTTCACGGTATGTCCGTGCTTGGCGCCACAGGCATCCAGCGCCTTCTGGGTCGCCACGTGACGGCTTTCGCCGCCCCACCAGGACATCCGCAAGTCCGCGGCCTCGGCAAAGGTCGTGAGACCGAGGGTGACAAGAGCCGTGCTTGCGAGCACGGATGAGTACCTACGTTTGGTCATGCTTTCCTCCTCTGGTTCAGGCCGCCATGCTGCCTCCTCGCAGCGAGACGTTGCGGCCGTCGGATTTGTCAAAAATGTGCATGCTGGAAAAATCGGGACGGAGCTGGATGACGTCCTGCCGCCCGAGCCCGTCGAATTCCGCGGCTCCCACGACGCTGACCAGGCGATGCCCCTCGCAATCGGCATGGAGATAGACTTCGTGGCCCATGAACTCGGCGTTCGTCAGCCGCGCCTTGAGCGCCGGACCATCGTCGGCGAGGCTTAAATGCTGGGGCCGGATGCCGAGAACGACCTCCTGCGGCCGGCCGGAGAGACGGCCGGAAAGGTCGCCTCCCATCGGCAGTCGCTGGCTGCCCACGACAAACTCGCTTCCCTCCATCGCGCCATCCATGAGGTTCATCTCGGGCATCCCGATAAAGCCGGCGACGAAGAGGTTGGCGGGGTTGTTATAGAGTTCCTTCGGCGTCGCCACCTGCATGATGCGCCCTGCCTCCATGACACAGATCCTGTCTCCCATCGTCATGGCTTCGGTCTGGTCATGGGTCACGTAGACGACCGTGGACGACAACCCGTCCGCCTTGAGCTGCCGGTGAAGATCGGTAATGCGGACACGCATGGAGGCGCGCAGCTTGGCATCGAGGTTGGAGAGCGGTTCGTCGAAGAGGAATACGCCCGGCTTCTTGATCAGGGCCCGCCCAAGGGCAACGCGCTGCGCCTGGCCGCCCGACAGCTGCTTCGGCAGCCGGTCGAGCAGGGGCTCGATTTCGAGGATACGGGCGACGTGGTCGATGGCGGCGTCTATCTCGGCGCGAGGCCGGCCGGCGATCCGCAGCCCGAAGGCAAGGTTTCCCCTGACCTTCATGTGCGGATAGAGCGCATAGTTCTGGAATACCATGGCGATCGAGCGCTTGGCCGGCGGCAGGTCGTTGACGCGGCGGTCGCCGATGATGATCTCGCCGCCGCTGATCTCCTCCAGCCCGGCGATCATTCGCAGCGTCGTCGACTTCGCGCAGCCCGACGGACCCACGAGCACCATGAACTCGCCGTCCCTGACATCGAGGTTGATGCCGTGGACCGCCTTCAGCGTGCCACCGTAGACTTTTTCCAGGTTTCTGAGTTGAACGCGTGCCATGTCAGCCTTTCCTGCCTCCAGCGGAGATGCCTTCGATGAAGTACCGCTGGGCGGCGAAGAAGACGATCAGCGCAGGGGCGATCGTCAGCACCGACATCGCCAGGATGCGGTTCCATTCAAAGGCTTCGGTTGTGTCTATCGAGAGCTTGAGAGCGAGGCTCACCGGGTACTTGTCGACCGAGGAGATGTAGATCAGCGGGCCGAGGAAATCGTTCATCGTCCACATGAACTGGAAAAGGCAGACCGAGATCAGCGCCGGCGACAGCATCGGCACGACGATGTAGACGAGGGTCTGAAGGCTGTTGGCCCCGTCGACACGCGCCGCCTCCTCCATGTCCCGCGGGAGCGACCGCAGGAACTGCACGAGCATGAAGATGAAGAAGGCATCGCCCGCAAGCGCCGACGGCACCCAGAGCGGCAGGAAGGTGTCGAGCCAGCCGAGATCGCGGAACAGGATGTATTGCGGAATGCGGGTGACGACGTTCGGGAGAAGCAGCAGCGCGATAACCGAGCCGAACAGGATTTTCTTGAAGGGAAAGTCGAAGCGGGCAAAGGCATAGGCAGCCATGGTGCAGGAAATCGCCGTGCCGATCACCTTGGGAAGGATGATCAGGAATGAGTTCCAGAAGAAGCGGCCGAACGTGTAGGGCGTCGAGGTCTGCCACCCCTTGACGTAACCGTCCAGCGTCGGGTTTTCGGGGAGGAAACCGGCGCCCGAGAAGATCTCCGAATTCGTCTTGAAGCTCGCGCCGACCAACCAGATCAGCGGATAGAGCATGAGGAAGCCGACGCCGAACAGCAGCGCGTAGCGAATGGTCGCGGAGACCAGGTCCCATCTGGCGCGACGGGTCGCCGCCACTTCATCGGAAGCGTCCATGGCCGCCTTGTCAAGGTGAAGGTCAGCCATGGTCAGTTCCTCTTGTCGCCGGCGTAATAGACCCACTTCCTGGACGACCAGAATGCGACGAGGGTCAGGACCGTGATGATGACGAAGAGCACCCAGGCGATCGCCGAGGCGTAGCCCATGTTGAACTTCTTGAAGGCCTCCTCGTAGATGTAGAGGGGCAGAAGATAGGTGGACTTCAGGGGGCCGCCCTGCGTGATGATGTAGGGGCCGTTGAACTCCTGGAATGCCTGGACCATCTGCATCACCAGATTGAAGAAGATCACCGGAGTGAGCAGCGGCAGCGTGATGAAGATGAAGGTGGTCACCTTGCCCGCGCCATCGATGGCAGCGGCCTCGTAGAGCGACTTGTCGATCGACTGGAGCGCGGCGAGGAAGATGACCATGGCCGAGCCGAACTGCCAGCAGCGGAGAAGCGTGATCGTGAAGAGCGCGTTGGTCGGGTCGCCGAACCAGTCGACCGGAGCAAGTCCAACGCCGGCGAGCGCCATGTTGACCAGCCCCTCGGTGGCGAAAAGGTAGCGCCAGAGAACCGCGATCGCGATCGAGCCGCCGAGGATGGACGGCACGTAGAAGGCCGTGCGGAACAGGTTGATGAACTTCAGCCTGTAATTGAGGATCGCGGCGATGAAGAGCGCGAAGGCAAGCTTCAGCGGCACCGTCAGGAATACGTAGCTCAGCGTGACGTTCAGGGACTTGGTGAAGGTCCGGTCGCGGGTGAACAGGCGCTCGTAGTTGGACAGTCCCGTCCATATCGGCGTGTTCATCAGGTCGTATTTGGTGAAGCTGAGATATAGGGAGGTCAGGAAGGGCACCGCGGTGAATACCACCAGGCCGATCAGGTATGGCGTCAGATATCCGTATCCAAGCAGCCGCTGCCCCTTCATCGCGACCATCCGGACATGGCCTGGACAGCGCCGTGACGAATCACGTTTTCGTACAAATCACAGCTCCCGGACCAGCAGGGGCATCGGGACATGCAGGTCCCGCAACCACCTTCTGATCTCCTCCCAGATCAAAATTCCGCTCCTCCGAGCAGTGTGACGGTGACTTAACCCGAATTCTCGACCAGAATAAATAAACGATCATGGGGAAAAAGATGGACGAAATCGAAGGCGGTATCCTTTCCAGCATTCCCCCTTCGGCGCTTGCGTTGACGATGACCCGGGCGACCATCCGGATGGAGCATTCGAGAACCTGGAGGATCGAGAAGATCAATCCGGTCGAGGACCTGGTGATCTGCCTTGGCGGACGCGGAGAATACCTGATCGACGGGGACCGCAGGACGATGGAGCCCGGGGACGCGATGCTGATCACCCGCGGCCAGCGCTTCCAGGGATGGAACGAGGGAAGAAGCAGTTATACCGGGATCGCACAGCATTTCACGCTGGATATCTACGGTCGGCACGACCTCATCTCGCAGATGGAACTGCAGCCCAAGGTCCACCTCAGCCGATGGCCTCTCCTCGAGCCGCTCGTCCGCCAATACCGGCAGACCGCACCGCCCTCCTCCGTCACGCTCAGCCAGCACCATCTCTTCATGTACCTGCTGATCGCCTACATCGATGACGCGTTCCTGGGCTGGCGCGACCGCGCCGCCTACCAGCCGGAGGGAGCCGACGCGCTGGATCTCGCGGTCGTCAAGGCCGCGACCATGATCGCCGCCAATCCTCTCGATGGCGACATCGCCATGAAGGCGATCCGCGCCTCCTCGTTCAATCCCGACTACTTCCTGCGCGAGTTCAAGAAGCGGGTCGGCCGGACGCCCCGGAAGTACCAGGAGTTCAAGCGCATGGAACGGGCCATGCACTTCCTCGAGGCCGGCCTTCCCGTGGCGGAAGCGGCGGCGGAGGTCGGCTACTCCGATCCCTACTATTTCTCGCGAATGTTCAAGCGTACGATCGGCCTCAGTCCGCGCGCTCATGTGGACCGGGTGCGCCGAAACCGTCACGGCGGACTTCTGGGCTTCGACGAGCCGGAGCAGGACCGGCTGCTCGGTCACGGCTGACCTCTGGGGAGCGCGGGCGCACGGATACCTCTGAATATCGCCGCGGGCGGTCACTGCGTATGAAGTGCGCGACGGGATAGAAGCCAGTAGTCGGGCGGTCGGGAGCGCTTGATGGAAATCAAAAATACCTTGCCAAGCCTCCTGTGCGCATATATCCATTTTGTGCGTTTATCGACAATAATAAGCCGGATGTCATCCCTCTGCGGAACAATCGGGCGATAGAGGAGAACTTGGAATGTCCAACCTGAAATGTCTTGTCGGCGCCCTTGCCGCCACCTTCGCCAGCTTCGTTTCGGCTGCCCAGGCCGATACCATCAAGGTCGGGGTCATCGGCCCGCTGTCCGGTCCCTACTCCCTTTACGGCCAGAACTTCCAGTGGGGCATGCAGGCCTACGCCAAGGTGAACGGTGCTTCCGTCGGCGAACATCAGGTGGAATTCGTCTATCGCGATCTTCCGGGCGTCGATCCGGCAAAGGCCCGCGCGCTTGCCCAGGAACTGATTGTCAAGGACAAGGTGCAGTACCTCGCCGGCGCCTACTTCACCCCGAACGCGCTCTCTATCGCATCGCTGCTGAAGCAGGGCAACGTACCTTTCGTCGTCCTCAATGCCGCGACCTCGTCGATCGTCGAGCAAAGCCCGCTCATCCTGCGCACCTCCTTCACCATGTGGCAGAACACGGTCCCCGCGGCCACCGTGGCGATCGAGGACGGCAGCAAGAAGGCCATGACCGTGGTCAGCGACTACGGCCCGGGCGTCGATGCCGAGACCGGCTTCAAGGAAACCTACGAAAAGGCCGGCGGCGAACTGGTCGAGACCATCCGCCTTCCGCTGACGACGAGCGACTTCAATCCCGTCGCCCAGCGCATCAAGCAGTCCGGCGCCGACACCGTCTTCGCGTTCTTCCCGGCCGGTGCGCCGACCCTCGGCTTCATGAAATCCTATATCGGCAACGGCCTTGCGGAAGCCGGCGTCAAGCTCATCTCGACCGGCGACCTGCTGACCGAGCCGGATCTCCCCGCCCTCGGCGACGTCGCGCTTGGAACGAGGTCCACCTACCACTATTCGGCCTCGCACGATTCACCGGCAAACAAGGCCTTCATGGAAGCCCTTGAATCGATCGGCGCCGACAAGACCAAGGTGACCATGGCCGCCGTCGCCGCCTATGACGGCGCCAAGCTCATCTACGAAATGATCAACGTCACCGGTGGCAAGCAGGACCCGCAGACCGCCGTCGACGCAGTCAAGAGCATGCAGTGGGAAAGCCCTCGCGGCCCGGTCAGCATGGATCCGGAAACCCGCCACATCACGCAGAACGTCTATCTTCGCGAAGTGGCGAAAGAGGACGGCCAGTACGTGAACAAGGAACTGAAGGCATTCGAAGCCCAGCGCGACTGGGGTCTCGTCAAGAATTGATCGGCCAGCGACTGCCCTTGCCCGAAATCCGGGCAGGGGCAGTCGGTCCCATCAACTTTCAGGGCGGGTGTTGTCTTGAGCCAATCGACTGCGTCGACCCTTCTCCGTAATGGGCGATTTTATTCTGATGCGACTGATCGCGATCCGGCTTCGGCGCTTCTCGTGCGCGACGGCGAGATCGCCTGGATGGGGGATCTCCATGATGCCCCAGCCGCCGAGCGGGTCGTTGACCTGCAGGGGGCTAGCGTCCTGCCCGGACTGACGGACGCGCATATCCACATCTTCACCATGGCGCTCTCGCGCCTCCAGGTCGATTTCACGGCGAGCCGCCCGCAATCCGTCGCGGCGGTCCTCGACATTCTCAGGCAGGAGAATGCACGGAACCCCGGCGCCGACTGGCTGCAGGGCTGCGACCTGAACGAAGCGAGGCTCGCGGAAGGCAGGATGCCGAACCGTCGCGAACTCGACGAGGCGGTCGGCGACCGACCGGTGCTGTTGCGCCGCTACTGCGGGCATGTCGCCGTCTTCAATACGTCCGCAATGCGGCTCCTGGGGCTCGGCGAACATCAAGCCGATCCTCAATACGGCCATTTCGAGCGTTTCGACGATGGAAGCCTCAACGGGCTGGCATACGAGAGGGCGGCGGAAGCCATCTTCCGGTCGGCGCCCGTCCCTCCGGCCCATCTGATCCGCCAGGGCATCCGCGATGCGGTCGCGGACTGCACCAAGCTCGGCCTGACGTCGCTGGTGGAAGCGGCCGTCGGTTTCTCGATCGGGTACGACCGGGAAAACGAGATCTGGGAAAGCCTTCGCGATGACGATGGCCTTCCCGTCCGCTTCGGCTTCATGGCGCAGCTGGATGCTCGCGAGGCTGCGGCCCGCGGCCTAGTTCCCTCGTTCGATCGGCGCTGGAGCCGCGAGACGCTCAAGTTTTTCGCGGACGGTATCGTCGGCGGCCGGACCAGCGCCCTGTCCGAGCCATTCTGTGATCGCGGCGGTACCGGCACCTTCATGCTGTCGGAAAGTGAGATCGAGCAATCCATCATGGATGCCCATACCGCAGGCTGGCGTGTCGCCGTCCATGCGACGGGCGATCGGGCGGTCGAACTGGTCGCCGGTGCCTACGAGCGCGCCCATGCCAGTTCCCCGGTCGAACGGAGGCACCGGATCGAGCACTGTTTCTGTCCCTCGCCCGGCGTCTTCCCGCGCCTCAGGAAGATCGGGGCGATGGTCGTGACCCAGCCGAGCTTTCTCTGGCGGATGGGCGATTCCATCCGTGCCGGGCTCGGCAAACGGACGGACCATGCCTATCCGGTTCGCAGCGTGACGGATTCCGACGCCCTCCTCGCCTTGAGTTCGGACGCTCCGACGGGCCTCGTGTCCCCCTGGGACGGTGTGCGTTCCGCCATGGACCGCCTGTCGTCCGGCGGCCAGGTCCTCGGCCCGCGCGAAGCGGTCACCGCGCGGGAGGCGATCGACGGCTATATTGCAGGCGGCGCGCTCGCCATGCGCCACGAGACATTCCGGGGACGGCTTCAGCCAGGCTGCGCGGCCGACCTGACGGTCCTCGACCGCGATCCGTTCGACCTTGCGCCGGAAGAGGTTTCCAAGACACGATCGGTCCTCACCATGATGGAGGGCCGGATTGTCCATCAAGACCTCTGAGATTCACAAGATCCGCGAGATCAGCCCCTGCGCCCTGCGGTCGCCGTGCTACAGCCTGTTCCTGCACCATTCAGCGAAGAGCCCATGATCCTTTTTCTCAACATTCTTTCTGACGCATTCGTCTACGGAATGGTCCTGTTCACCATCTCCGTCGGCCTGTCCCTCGCCATGGGCCTGATGAAGATCGTCAATCTCGCGCATGGCGCCTTCGCGATGATCGGCGGCTATATCGCCTCGTTCATGACCCAGGAACAGGCGCTTCCCTACGCGCTTGCGGTCGTCGTCGCCGTCCTCGGCGCGATGCTGATCGCCGTTCCGCTCGAACGCGTTCTCTACCGGCGGATATACGGCACAAGCGAGCTGACGCAGGTGCTGATGACGATCGGGATCACCTTCGTGATAATCGGCGTCGCCAACTACATCTTCGGCCCGACCCTGAAGACCATTCCCTTGCCAGAGCCCTTGCGCCGAAACGTCGATCTCGGCTTCAGGACGATGGCCTCCCACCGCGTCTTCGTCGCATTCTGCGGCGCAGCGGTCGCGGTGGGCCTGTGGTACGTCATCGAGAGAACCGCATTCGGCGTGAAGCTGCGCGCAGCCGTGGAGAACGAGAAGATCGCCGCATCGCTCGGCATCCGCACCAGCGTGATCTTCTCCCTCAGCTTCGCCCTCGCAACCGGCCTTGCGGCCTTCGGCGGCGTGATCGGCGCGGAACTGCTGCCGATCGAGCCTTACTACGCCCTTACCTACATGGTGATGCTGCTGGTCGTGGTCTGCGTCGGCGGCGCCGGGTCCATCGGCGGCGCGCTCACCGCCTGTCTCATTCTCGGCTTCGTGGACACGCTTGCCCGCTACCTGCTGCCGTCCTACGGCGCCTTCTTCTTCTACGCCGCCGTCATCCTCATCGTTCTGGTCTTCCCGAACGGTCTCTTCGGAAGGAAGGCCAGCCAATGACCCTCGTATCGGCTGAAAGGCCCCTCGTGCCCCGCAACAATCTCCGTGACCTTCTCGGCGCGACCATCGTCCTCCTGGTCGGAGTCGGCTGCTACTTTGTCTTCCCGGACAATCTCGCGTTCCTGACGATGCTGCTGTCGACCGCGCTCCTGGTCATGTCGCTCGACCTTGTGACGGGCGTCGGCGGCGTCGCCACGCTGGGGCACGCCTTCATCTACGGCGCCGGGGCCTACGCGGCCGGTATCGCGAGCGTCAATGGCGTTTCCGATCCGCTGGTCCTCCTCCTGATCGGCGCCGCTGCCGGGACCGTCGCCGGGGTTGTCTCGGGCGCCCTCATCCTCAAGGGGCACGGCCTGTCGCAGCTCGTCATCTCCATCGCGCTGGTTCAGCTGGCTTCGGAGGGCGTCAACAAGGCGTCGTCAATCACCGGCGGCAGCGACGGCCTGTCCGGCCTCACCATCGGTCCGCTCTTCGGCGCGTTCGAGTTCGATCTCTGGGGTCGCACCGCCTTCTGGCTGGCGCTTGCCATCGTCATCGTCGTCGCCATCATCCTGCGCCGGGTCATCCGCTCACCCTTCGGCATGATCTGCCGCGGCATCCACCGGGACCGGATCCGCGTCAGGGCCATGGGCGCGACGATCTTTCTTCCGCTCCTCAAGATGTACGCGATCGCGGGCTTCGTCGCCGGCCTGGGCGGCGCGCTGCAGGCCGTCGCGACCCAGGTGGTCGGCCTGGACAGCATCAGCTTCACCACGTCCGCCGAAGCCCTGGTCATGCTGATCTTCGGGGGTACGGGCTCGGTGTTCGGCGCCCTGGTCGGCACATTCGTCTTCATGTGGTTCGAGCATGTCGTCTCGGCGGCGAGCCCGTTCCACTGGCTCATCCTCGTCGGCATCCTCCTGATCGGCGTCGTGTTGTTCGCTCCCAAGGGCCTTTACGGGCTCGTTGCGGGCCTGCTTGATCGTAGGGGTGCCTGAGATCATGGATACTTATCTCGACGTCCAGAACCTCTCGCTCTCGTTCGGCGGGCTGAAAGTCACCAACGACGTGTCGCTGACCCTCAAGACCGGAAGCAGGACCGCGCTGATCGGACCGAACGGCGCCGGAAAGACCACGCTCATCAACCTCATCGCCGGCTCCTACCGGCCGCATGCGGGTCAAATCCACCTTATGGGACAGGACGTGACTTCGCTGAGCGATACCGAGCGGGTTCGGCTCGGGTTGATCCGCAGCTTCCAGATCACCCGTCTCTTCCCAGACATGTCGGTCCTGGACCACGTCGCGCTTGCAGTCCTTCAGCGCGACGGGAAGACTTCCGGGATGTTCCGGTCGTATCACGGCATGCCCGACGTCGTCGCCGAAGCGATGCAGACGCTCGAGAAGCTTCGGCTGGGCTCGCTTGCCAATCACCAGGTCGCACTGATCGCCTACGGGCAGCAGCGCCTCCTCGAAATCGCGATCGCTCTGGTTCTGAAGCCGAAAGTGCTTCTGCTCGACGAGCCGGGCGCCGGCATTCCCAGCAGCGACATGGACCGTGTGGTCGCCACGCTCGACGAACTGCCGCCGGATCTCGCCGTCCTCCTCATCGACCACGACATGGACCTGATCCGCAAGTTCGCGCGCGACGTCATCGTCCTCAGTGCGGGTACCGTGATCTTCAGGGGAACGCCCGACAAGCTTGCGGTGGATGAAAACGTGCGCAAAGCATATCTCGGAGATGAAATCTGATGCCGGCGGCAAACCTTGAAGTGGCAGGTCTAAACGCAGGCTACGGCCGCACGGTCATCCTCGAGGAGGTCGCGTTCTCGGTACCGGCCGGCCAGAGGCTTTCGATCATCGGCCGCAACGGCATGGGCAAGACGACGCTTCTCGCCACGCTGATGGGCCTGACCACCCATCACGGCGGGACGATCGAGATCGGCGGGACGCGCGTCGACGCGTCCTCTCCCGCCAGCAGGGCGCTTTCAGGCTTCGGGTACGTTCCGCAGACGCGCGATATCTTCCGGACGCTGACGGTGGAGGAAAACCTCCTCAGCGGGCTCAAGGGTCGCCATCGCTCCGAGATCGAGGAAGCCTACACGCTGTTTCCGCGTCTCAAGGAGCGCCGGACAAATCTCGGATGGCAGCTGTCCGGGGGCGAGCAGCAGATGCTTTCGACCGCGAGAGCGCTTCTCGGCCAGCCGACCATCCTCTTGCTCGACGAGCCGCTGGAGGGCCTTGCGCCGGTCATCTGTCAGGAACTGATGGCGACACTCTCGGAGCTTGCGGCAACCGGCCGGATGACCATCCTGCTGGTGGAGCAGCACATCAAGAATGCGCTCTCCTTCGGAGACGTGGTGATGATCATGGAGCGGGGCCGCATCGTCTGGACGGGTCCTTCGGCGAGCCTTGCCGACAATCCCGAGCTGATCGACAAGTACCTGGGCGTATCCGCGCTCCACATGGGCTGACAAGCCCTGCCCGGAAAAAATAATAGGCGCTGTCGCTTTCGGCAGCGCCCCTTTCGCATCAGACGTTTTCCGTCATCTCCTGGATGATGGTCTCGACCCAAGGAAGTGCTACCTCTTCGGCCATGTCGCCCCCCGAAGCGTCGTGGGTGAGCCGCGGCCCGACCTGAACGGCTCCGCACGCCACCAGCTTTTCCGCAATCTTCTTCGAGCCGAAGGCGAACGTATCGGCATACTCGCTGTCTCCGAGGCCGAAGACGGCGAAGCGTACATTCGTCAAATCGAAGGCGCCGGCCTCCAGCTTGGCCACGAAAGGCTGCGCGGACGCCGGCAGCTCGCCGTCCCCGTAGGTCGAGCAGACGATGATGACGAACTCCTCGCCCGTGAGCGAGGCGGGCTCGGTTTCCGCGAGATCGGCGCAGGCCACCTCATGATCCGCCTCGAGCGCGGACTGAATGTCGTCGGCAAGCATTTCCGCATTGCCGGTCTGGGTACCGTATAGGATCGAGATTTTCATATGGAATGCTCCTGATCCGTCGCGACGCGCAACAGATCCTCAGTGGTCGATAGCTTCCGGCGGCATCTGCCGGGCGGTGCGGAACTCAATTCGATCTCGTCGATACGCTGCCATCCGGCAAAATCCACGACGCCGGGCAGGCGCTCCAGGATTGCCCGGCCCGGACGGTCCGACGCCGGCTCTGTTTCAGCCAGGATCGTGGAAGCCAGCAGCTGTCCCTCTTCCCGGCTTTCGGGGATCGTTCCCCGCGGGCCGCGGCGAAACCAGCCTGCCGCATAGAGGCCCGGCGCGAGCCTTCCCGTCTCGCTCACGCCTTCGGTCATCCAGCGGTCGCGATCGAGATCGCCGCTCGCCCGGAACCCGATCGCCGCAACGATGCTGGATGCGGATATGACCTCCTCGACGCCGGAGGAATCGCGGACGCGCAGGCCGGTCACGCTTTCCTCTCCCTCTACGGCGACGGGTTGGAGGGCGAAGCGGAATCGGATGGCCGTGCGGGCTTGCGACGGCTTGTGGATCTCGGCCAGAGCCTCCAGCCGCTTCGCCTGCTCGGCGTCCTCCGCCTGGTCGGCACCGATCACTTCGATCGAGACGTTCCTGAGCTTGGCGAGTTCGCGGATCATGACCGGATCGAACTTCGCCTGGGAGGCAGGCGAGCGACCGAGGATGGTGATGCTCTCGAACGAATTGCGTCCCAGCCAGTCGGAAGGAAGCGGTCCGAGGTCGGTGCCTTCCAGTTCGTCCGGCGATTTCGCAAGCAGACGGAGCAGGTCGATGGCGACATTGCCGTTGCCGACGATCACGGGATTGGGCCCGAGATCCGGCAGCGTCTTTGCTTCCGGATGCTCATGCAGCGCCCGGGTCAGGCAGGATGCTCCATATATGCCGGGCAGATCGTCGCCCGGAATGCCCAGCCGGCGGTCGAGCGAAAGCCCCGCGGCCAGGACCACGACGTCGAACGCCTGGCGCAGCGCATCGAGGGAGATATCGCGTCCGACGTGGACATTGCCGAAGAACCGCGCGCCCTGCCGTTCGAATATACGGGAGAACTGGCGTGTGACGGCTTTCGTGCCCTGATGATCGGCGGCCACGCCGTAGCGAACGAGGCCATACGGCACGGGCAGCGCGTCGATGACATTGACCTGGAGACCGCTATCCAGTTTCAGCAGCGCCTGGGCGAGATAGCAGCCGGATGGGCCCGATCCCACGATGGCGATCTTTGCCGACATTATAAGAGCTCCCATGTTCCGCCGCCGCCACGAGCTTCGCCTTCCGGAGGGGCGCAGTGCATTCGAGCATTCGGGAAGCAAGCCATGATTCCAGAACGAGCATCGTCAGCCGTCGACGTTGACTTACCGAAAAAACAACGTATCTTCGATAAACGATAGAAAACTCGAATATCGCACAAAATGAGCTTTTGCAAGACACGGATCGCGGAAGGCCGGTGCGGACAATGGGGATGCATGTGACTGAACTCGAGGACACTCCGGGCGCACAACGGCAGGAGGCGGCACTGCCGCAAACCTGGGTCAAGGCAGCGGACAGCGCTGACCTTGCCGGGCCGCGTCCGGTTATTCCGGTGACGCTGTTCGGCCAGCGCCTGGTTCTCTTTCGCGACGATGAGGGCGAGCTCGGCCTGATCGGCCGGCACTGCCCCCACCGGGGCGCCGACCTCTGCTTCGGCCGGCGCGAGGACAACGGATTGCGCTGTCCCTTCCATGGCTGGCATTTCGACCGCACGGGCCAGTGCGTGGAGCAGCCGGCAGAACCGGAAGATTCCACCATGTACAAGACGATCAAGCTGCCGAGTTATCCCGTCGTGGAAAAGGACGGCGCCATCTTTGCCTATATGGGCGAAGGCGAGCCTCCGGCCGTCGATGGCGGGGCGCAGATCTAGACGTCCGCGACGGATGGCCGGTCGCCGGCCATCGATCTACTGATATGAAGAGAGGAACGCGTCATGATTAGCGAAAAGCTGAACAGCCAGATCACCCGTATCGGCCCCGGCTCGCCGGCTGGTGCGGTGCTGCGCCGCTACTGGCAACCCGCAGCTCTCACCGACGAGGTTAAGGGCAACAACCATCCGCTCCTGCCCGTCAACCTGCTGGGCGAGCGCCTGGTCCTGATGCGTGACGAAGCCTCGGGCGAACTCGTGCTGACGCAACGCGTGGCATCCGCAGACGAGCCGCCGGCGCATTTTCCCGATCCGGGTTCTATCGAGACGGTCGAGGGCGCGGCCCGCTACCCGGTGGTGGAGAAGAACGGCATCTTCTTTACCTATATGGGTCCGGGCGAGCCGCCGGAATTTCCGAACCTCGACTGCTTTCGGGCACCGGACAGCCATGTCTTCGCGTTCAAGGGGCTCTGGGAGTGCAACTGGCTGCAGGCCCTGGAAGTCGGGATCGATCCGGCGCACGCCTCCTTCCTTCACCGCTTCCTGCAAGACGAAGATCCTTCCGACAGCTACGGCAAGCAGTTCCGCGACAAGGCGGCCCATACCGACATGCCGATGACCCAGATCCTGCGGGAGTATCCCCGCCCGGATATCGAGGTCGAGGAAACGGATTTCGGCCTCAAGATCACCGCCCTGCGGCACATGGAAAACAACCTGACTCATGTGCGGGTGACGAACCAGATCTTCCCGCAGGCGATCTGCATTCCGATGTCGCGCGAGATGATCATCACGCAGTGGCACGTGCCGATCGATGATGAGAACTGCTACTGGTACACGCTGTTCACGAGCTTCGCCAAACCGGTCGACAAAGAGATCATGCGCGACCAGCGCCTGAAGGAGCACAGGCTTCCCGATTACGCGCCGCTGAAGAACAGGTCGAACAACTACCACTACAATCCGGAGGAGCAGAGCACGCTGACCTATACCGGCATGGGCCTGGACATCAACGTCCACGACCAGTGGGCCGTCGAAGGTTTGGGGCCGATCCAGGATCGCACGCGCGAGCACCTCGGCCGCGGCGACGCCGCCATCGTCCGCTACCGTCTGCTTCTTCGCAAGGCGATCAAGGCGGTGGAGACCGACAAGACGGAATCACTGCTGATGCAGAGGGGGCCCGACGTGGCGCGCATCATCGGCCCGCTTTCCAATGACGCCATCGCGGTGACCGATGACTGGCAGGCGGCAAGCTGGCAGGCTGACATGCAACGGCGGGCGGAATGCCCCTGGGATGCATCCGTCTGAGCAAGCCGACGCGGCAGGAATTGGACGGGCGCGGCCCTGCCGCGTCCGCAGGCATGAAGGGCGACGCAATGGCTTCCGCACTACTGACCAAACACGACCTCCTCGAGGGACGGGGCCGGGCGTTCGAGGACATCCTGGACGGCTATTTTCCGCTTGAGGAATCGGTCCGGCAAATGATGGAGCGCCAGGGCTTCTCGCGCGCGTGGCTGCAACTCCTTCATGCGCCGACCATGGACCTGCCGGGCCTCGCCCCCACCGATCCCGTACCCCTGTCGCTGCGCAAGGTCTATGCCGGGATGATCGACTACATGGCGATCGAGGCGGTCCAGGCAGATGGCGCTCCGCGCCTGAACGGCTGCGGCGACTGGTTCTGGATCGACCCGTCCAACCGGAGCGCGAACCTTTCGCCCTCCGTGAGGCTCGGGGAGCCGGCATTCGTGCGCGGCGTGGGCATTTCCCGTGACCCGGGCGAGGAGACGCCCTTCGACGTCCGCCTCGCCATGGTTCAGGCGGAGAAGGATATCTCCGTCCTCGCCGGCGTGGCCAAGGACCTCGGCTGGGCGACGTCCTGGCTCTGGAGCATGGAAAACGGCGAGGCTGCGATCCGCCCGATGCAGTCAGCGAACGGCACTCCTCCGGTCGGCGTGTCGTTGGGGGTCGGGGAAGAGCCTGGTCTGGTGAGCAATAGCGCAAGGACCCCGATGAGCTACCTGTTGATCGACGCCACGCCGGGAACGGCATCACCCGAAGCGCTCGACATCCTGACGCGGATCAAGCCCTCCATTTGAGGATGGCTTGCCGCCGAAGCGCGCGTTAGACCAGCGATTTCTTGTAGCAATCCGGGTCCATGTCCCTGATATCCACGCTGATGCTCTGCACGGCGGGAAAGCGTTGCCGGAAGCCGTCCCGCAGCTTTTCGGCAAGCGCGAGTTTCTGCGCGGCGGTCCGCCCCTGAAGCATGGAAAGCGTGAGATGGAGAAACGACGTCCGGCCATCGCCGAACAGGATGGCCGCGACCGGCACGGCACGAACCTTTATGTCTTCGTGATTCATGATCCCGCTTTGGCTGCAGACCGCGAGCGCCAGTTCCATCGCTTCGGTCTGCTGCTCATCGGAGGCCAGGGCGCCATAGTGTTCGATTACGCAGTGGGGCATCGTTTCCTGCCTTTTCAGCCCGGACGGGTCGTCGGGGCATGTTCGATGATCGCCCAGAGAGCCGAAATGTCCTCCGGCGAAAGCTCGATGCCGAAATGCTCGACGAGTACGCTCCGAAGCTCGTCCGGACCTTCCAGCAACCTTGCCTCTCCCGCGCCCTGGAACCGGCGGTTGAAGAGCGTGGTCCGTGATCCACCGCCATGCCGCGACATCATGAGATGGCGGGTGAAGGGCGAGTTGGGCCAGGTGGCCGCCAGATGGTTGGCGGCATCCAGATCGATCGCCCGGACCGGATCGTCATCGAACCCGTAGAGCGCAAACCACCCGTCCGCCTGTTGGCGCTCCAGCACGGTTTCTCCGGCGGCTTCGTCGAAGCGTGTGCGGTAGGTCCCGTTGGCGAACGCCTGCGGCCCTTCGTCGTCGAGGTCGATGGGTGCGATCGGTCCCGGCCCGCCAAAGCCGGTATCGAACAACCATCTGCGGCCCGCTTCCTCCACGACGAACGCCTGGTGCATGCGGGCGCCTCCCTGCGGATTACCGTTCCTCACACGCGCGAGGATCGTGCGGGCCTGGAAACCGAATTCCTCGAGGGCTGCACCCGCCAGGGCATTGAGCTCGAAACAGTAGCCGCCGCGCCCACTGGCGACAGTCTTCCGTTCGACGTCCGTCGGCTCGATGGAGGGAATGCGTCCGAGAAGAGGGTCGATGTTTTCGAACGGAATGGCCTTCATCTGCATCGACTGCAACAGTTGCAGCCCCTCGATGCCGGCCGGGATCCGGTCGAGGCCGATCCGCCGAAGATAGGCTTGCGTGAAATCCGGCATTTCCCCTCCCTAGAATACCGAGAAATACTCGGCCTGTTCCCATTCCGAGACGGTCATCATGTACCGCTTCCACTCAGCCCGCTTGAGGTGGGAGATGTAGTTAACGAACTCCTCTCCGAGTTCGGCGCGATAGAGGGTCGAGGCCTCGAACTCCTCCACGGCCGCGATCAGGCTCTTCGGAAGCTCGGTGGCGTCACTGGCATAGGGTGTCTCGACCGGCGGCGGTGGAACTAGCCTTCCGCGAATACCCGCGAGGCCGGACAGGATCTGCGACGCGAAGAAATAGTAGGGATTGGCGGCCGTTTCCGCCACGCGGTTCTCGACACGACTTGCGCCGTCGCCCGCACGCATCAGCGACCGGATCATGGCGCCGCGATTATCCTGACCCCACTGGATGCGGTCCGGCGCGAGCTGGAACGGTTGATAGCGCTTGTAGCCGTTGATCGTCGGCGTGGTGAGGATGCAGCTCTCCCGCGCGTGGGCGAGCAGGCCCGCGATCCACTGCCCGGCAATCTCCGTCGTGCAGTCGGTCCCTTTGGGCATGAACAGGTTGTCCCCGCTGCCCTTGCGCACGATGGACTGATGGAGATGCCAGCCGCTCGCCACGACATTGTCGAGCTTCGGGCGACACATGAAGGTGGCGTGCAGCCCCTTGCGGGCGCAGACCTCCTTCACCATGGTGCGAAACATCACCATGTTGTCCGCATGGGTGAGCGGGTCGGCCGGATCGAAGGTGAATTCAAACTGGCTCGGACCCATTTCGACTTCGGTGGAACGGACCGGAAGCTTCAGCGCCTGCGCGTTTCGCCGCAATTCGTCCATGATCCATTCAAGACGATCGTAACGGACTTCGCTCAGGAACTGATAACCTTGCTCCAGCGGACGGGTGACGGGTGGCTGTCCCGGCATCGTGGCGGAGGCATGCTCCACCTTCGCATCCACGAGCTCGAAGACGTGGAACTCGACCTCGAGGCCGACGACCAGTTCGAGGTCGAGCGCATCAAGTCCGCCAAGCGCGCGCTTCAGGACAGTCCGGGGCGCAAACCCGATCGCGTTGCCGGCCTTCCCGTAGGTATCGCACAGAAGCCAGGCGGAGTGCGGCGCCCAGGGGAGAATGCGGAACGTATCCGGATCGGGACAGAGGAGGATGTCGCCAGCGCCGCCCATGGGGACCCATGCTCCGCTCGCTTCTCCATCCCATACGCTGAAGACCGTCCGGTTGGACGTATCCTTCAGGAGCACCGTCGAGGGAGCCGCCATCCCGCTTGCAAAGATCGACGGAAGTGCGGAGGCCACGATCGTCTTGCCGCGCAGCACCCCGTGCTGGTCCGGAAACAGCACCCGCACCGTTTCCACTCCGTCGCCTTCAAGCCTGCCGATCAATTCGACGGCCTTTTCGATGGCGGCATCGGACAGGAGACCGAGTTGCGCCAGCGCCCCATCGCCAATTTTCTGCTTCACACTCCGTCCCATCGACGCCCCTTGATCCTCGTCATATTCCCTCTCCGCCCGGTCTCCAGGCGACCTCGTTCCATGACGTCGCCACCCAACCGGCGCCCGCCAAAGCCCGGTCAATTTACACGCTTGCGCTCACGAGGCCAGCGGAAAACAGGCGGAATACGCCTGTTCCGTCGTTTATCGCGCAAAACGGGTAGCAACAATGTTTCCTGTCGAAAGTTTATCATCGCTGCGATATCATTGGAGTTGTCGTGGTGCGGCAGGCTGCCTAAAACCTAGTCATTTGACTGAAATCATACGAGTGATCATTGATGGAATCCGATCGCGACATCTCCCTGACCTTCCTGAAGGGGATGTCGGTTCTCCGGGCGTTTGACGAAGATCAGCCGCAGATGTCGATTGCTGACATTGCGCGGGCCACAGACCTCGATCCCGCAACCGCGCGCCGCCTCGTCCTGACGCTGGTGCGCCTGGGCTACGTGCGCAAAAACAACCGGACGTTTTCGCTGACGCCGCGGGTCCTGATCCTCGCCAGCGGGTTCCTGCGCGGCAACCAGTTCGGCAAGCTCATCCAGCCCCTCCTCAACGATTGCGCGAGCGAGACGGGCCTTGCCGTATCGCTCTACATGGCCGACGAAACGAGCGTGCTGCTCGTCGCGCAGTCGACCCTGCGCACCACATCCATAACCTACGGCTTCACCATCGGCAGTCGCCTTCCGCTGATGCACACGGCGGCCGGGCGCGTGCTTCTTGCCTATGGCGAGGACGCGTGGTCGGCAGCCAATCTTGCCGACGCGCCGATCCAGCCCCTGACCGCCGAAAGCCTCACCGACCGCGACGCGATCGCCGCCGAAGTCGAGGCTGTCGGGCGCAAGGGGTTTGCGATCGTCCGCAACGAGTTCGAGAATGAAGTCACGGGAATTGCCGTCCCGATCGGACTGAAGGGCGAGGTTCGCGCGGCACTTGGCGTCTCGGAGCTTTCCAGCACGCTGGCGGACGAAGCCCGCGCCGCCCAGGTCGTCAACTTCCTGCGGAGAACGGCCAGCGAACTGACCCGGGCGAAGCTTTTCTAGTCCGGACGGCCGATGCGGGCGCCTTCGCACCGAGGCTATCCATCACTGACACGAGAACGAATCACGCCTCGCAGCAGCTGTCGGCGTCCCCGTCGATTGGCCTGCGGGTACGTTGGTCGCCCAGTCCGACAATCCGCCGATTGACGCGACTGGACAGAATTGCGAGGTCGCCGAGGTCGCGCGGACGTCGTCGAGCGTCACCCTGTTGCCCCCGTCGCGCGACAGCGCGCGTTGAGCAAGCCGCCGGACCATCTCCTTCACATAGGCTGCGCTGCCGCCATCCGAGCATTGGACCGCCTCGTCCACCGCACCGTCCGCAAAGGACAGCGCCTGTCCGTAAAGCGCAATCAGACGCCGGCGGCATTCCTCGTCGGGCAGCGGTATCTCGATCGCCTCGTCGACGCGGCCGGGGCGCGAGGCCAGTGCCTCCTCGATATCCTCGGGCCGGTTGGTGGTCAGGATGAAGAGGATGTCGGCGTCTGGCGTGAGCCCGTCCATCTCGTTCAGGAGGCGATTCAGCAGACTTTCGGTCTTCTGGCTATTGATCTCCTCGCGCGCTCGCGCAACGAGATCGACGTCCTCCAGGACGACGATGCTCGGCTGGAGCGTGCGGGCAAGGGCGATGTACTGGCCGATCGAGGGCATCTGCTCGGCCGTCGCCAGTATCGTGCTGCAGCCTCCTAGGTTGGCGGAGATATAGCGGATCACGTGCGTCTTGCCGGTGCCGGGCGGGCCATAAAGCAGGATGCCCTTGCGCGTCGACTGGCCGAGCCGTCTCAGCCCCTCGCGATGGCTGTCGAACTCGAAGACATGCGCGTCGAGCCGCCTCATCGTGGCATCGGACAGGATCACGTCCTCGCGCGAAACAGCGGGAAGGTCGTGGACCTTCATCGTGCTGTGCATGCCGTCATAACCGGCACTCGGCTCGAAGGAGAGGATTTTACCGCGATAGAAGCGCGACGCCTCGCCCGCGGACTGGATCTTCTGCAGGAACGCCCGAGCGAAGGCGCTGGCGTGATCGCCGGGCAGGTAGCCGATCTCGACCTGGACCACGCGGCCCCCGCGGGGCTCCATGAACTGGGACAGGAGGATTGCCAGCGGCCTGCCCTCGATCCTGGCGAGCCAGAGCCCGCTATGGAGCGAGGAAAAGGTTTCGTCCCGCCCGACATCAATGTCCTGATACTGGAGCGGCGTCAGCGCCACCACGTGCTGGCCTTCGCTGATCACCAGATCGGAAAGCTTCGGGGCGTAGAATTCGTGGTGCTGGTGAACACCGAGAAGCCGCGGAGACAGCGGCGCGAGCTGCTCTTCGATGACGCATTGCAGGTCAGGCAGGAGATGCGGGGCGAAGCGGCGGCGCGACGAGGACAGATCGGTGAGATCGTCCTGCCCGAAATGATGAGCAAGCGCCTGCCAGGCTGTGTTTAGGCGTGGAATATTGACCCCTCTGGCGGGGTGACCGGCGTCCAATTTTGACCCCCCACCTGTTTCGTCTGACCATCCGCCTTTTGCTG